>WQXS01000022.1 GCA_009784725.1 Oscillospiraceae bacterium | reverse complement strand
TATTTCTTTCTATAACAATATAGGCACAAAAATTAATAGAAAAGGATTTGGTGATGTAATAATTACTCCAAGAGTCCTAACCGATGCTTTGAGATATGCCACAAACAGTGGAGAAGCTGCTGCATTTTTTGTTGCTCATAAAGTTATAAAACAAGGAATAATTATTGGTTATCACACAAATCACAAGGATAGAAGTCTTGACACGATTTCCTTTGCTGCACCTGTGGAACTAAACGGGAAACGTGGAAATATGGCTGTTGTGGTCAAGATTGCAGGTAGAAATATATATAAAACTCATAGAATACTTACACCGGAAGGCAAGATATTTTTGCTTGATGATAGTGCTGATGAATAGAGCAAACACATATGGGAAGGGACAAAGATAACCGAAGTCAGAGCCTGTCTACCGCATATGTGCCTGTCAAAGATAATATAACACAAATATCAACTGATTTCAATACATTTTTGTGAAATATTGCAAATTATCTTACAATGATGCAATTATCACAAACCCGTTACCGCTGACATAATAGTTCGTCTTTGGCATGAATTGGCGTGCCATAACTCCACAAATGATAACTCTTAGTTCACTACTTTTCTGTAAAATTTTACAAACTAATTATTATCATATATAATAAGAAAGGCCATTATTAAAATGGCGATGAAAGGATGAGGGAATAATGATTATTACGATTTTGTTGTGGTTGGTGTTTGGTGCGGTTATTGGTTGGGTTGCGGGGCTTATAATGAAAAGTAAAAAAAGCCTGTTATGGAACATTATTTTTGGTATAGTTGGTTCGATAGTCGGTGGTTTTATAGCTTCATTATTAGGTTTCGGAAGCCTTGGCGGAGCGTTTAGTTTTAATATTGTAAGTATACTTATATCGATTGGCGGCGCATGTCTTGTTATTTGGCTTGCAACAATATTAAAAATAGGAAAATAATTCACATTTGGTGATAATGAAGTGCACCCCAAAAGTTAGACATAAAAACTAACTATTGGAGGTGCATTTTAATATAGCAAAATACAGTAACGAGCATATGACAACTCTTGATTTCAAGGAACTTTAAAAAGTTCCCTAAAATTGCAGAGTTGTCATTTGTCATATTATGGGAAATATAGTATAGTAAATAAAATATGAAAAGACACCGGGATGTGCTTATATGAAGAAAGTAATTACTAATAATGAATCTTCCTGTGTCGGATGTAACAAGTGTGTGCGTGTTTGTCCGATGGAGGGGGCAAGCATTACTTATATGAGTAATGATCAGATAAAGGTAAAAATCGATCATGAGCGGTGTATTGCCTGCGGGGCTTGTATTTATGCATGTCACCATGATGTCAGGGATTATGAGGACGACACAGAGCGTTTTTTACGCGACCTTAAAAAAGGAATCCCGATTTCTATAATCGTAGCACCGGCAATACGTACGGGTGAGCTACCGTACGGCAGGGTACTTGCATGGCTTCGCAAAATGGGTGTTAATAAAATATACGACGTATCAATGGGTGCAGATATATGCACATGGGCGCATATAAGGCATATACAGAATAACAAGCCAAAATCACTCATAACCCAACCTTGCCCGGCGATAGTGAATTATATTCTGCTGTATGAAAATGACTTGTTGCAATACTTATCGCCAATACAAAGCCCGATGCTCTGTACTGCCATTTATATGAAAGAATATAAAAATATAGATGACAGCATTGCGGCAATATCGCCATGTGTTGCAAAATCACATGAATTTGAAGATACCGGATATGTCGGTTATAACATCACACTGAAAAAATTCTATGAATATATAGTAAAAAACAAAATAAAGCTACCTGCAAAACCCTCCGGATTTGACCATAATGAATCTGCACTAGGACGTATTTATTCGATGCCGAGCGGATTGAAGGAAAATATTGAGTTTTATTTCGGGAAACAACTGCGGATAGACCGGGAAGAGGGTCAAGAAGTTGTTTATGATGCACTCAGTTTATTTTCAAAGCAAAAAGAGAGTGATCTTCCTGCCGTTTTCGATGTACTTAACTGTCCCGACGGCTGTAATATCGGTACCGGATGTGCTCACACTCACAGCAGGTACGAAGCGGGCCGTATTATGGATGAAAACCGTAAGTCCGTTATACAGAGCATGGATAAGGCAAGTTATGATTCATTCTATCGGGAGTTTGACAATACCTTACGGCTTGATGATTTTATCAGGAAATACGTTCCCAAAACTATTGTACGCACGGATTTGACAGATGCACAAATAGAAGAAGCGTATGCATCTATCAATAAATTGACAGATGATAAAAGAGTGTTTGACTGCGGTGCCTGCGGTTCTGAAACATGTTATGCCATGGCATGCAGAATAGCACTTGGTTATGATTTACCGAGCAATTGTATTCAAAGTGAACATGAGAGTGTCATCCAGGAACGTGAGATAGCCGAAGCTGCGAACAAATCAAAATCCGCATTCCTTGCCAACATGAGCCATGAAATCAGAACACCGATGAACAGTATAATAGGGTTTTCGGAGCTTGCACTCGATGACGATGTTTCGCTAAAGACAAAGCAATATCTTAACTATATAAGCGATAATGCAAAATGGTTATTGAATATAATCAATGATATTTTGGACAGCGCAAAAATCGAGTCCGGGAATATAACGCTTGAGACTATACCCTTTGATCTGCAGGATGTTATCGACCAATGCCGGTCGGCAATAATGCCGAAGTTCATTGAAAAAGGGCTTTCTTTATATTGTTATATTGAACCGTTTCCCGGAAAAAAGCTGCTTGGTGATCCTGTCAGGATACGTCAGGTATTTATGAATCTGCTTTCAAACGCTGTAAAATTCACAAACAAAGGAACGGTTAAGCTTCTGACTTCGGTTACGGATTTGGAGGAAGAACATGTAAAAATCAGTTTCGAGGTGAAGGACAGCGGTATAGGCATGAGTGCAGAGCAGGTAGCGCAGATATTTGAGCCGTTCAAGCAAGCGGACGACAGTATTACGCGTAGGTTCGGCGGTACGGGACTTGGACTCCCCATTACAAAAAATATCATTGAATTGATGGGCGGTTCACTGGAAGTGGAAAGTGAACCTGAAGCCGGCAGCCGGTTCAGTTTTAACCTGACATTTGATTTAGTTGAAGATTCTACCGATGAACCGTCAAAGAAACTGCTTTTAAATGATATTGAAAAACCTATATTTAACGGTGAGATATTGATTTGCGAGGATAACGGCTTGAATCAGCAGGTAATTTGCGAACATTTATCACGTGTCGGATTAAAAACCATAGTGGCAAAAAACGGAAAAGAGGGCGTTGATATCGTCACTGAACGTATGCAGGGAGGCGTAAAGCCGTTTGATCTGATTTTTATGGATATACATATGCCGGTGATGGACGGGCTGGAAGCTGCGGCTAAAATCACAGAATTAAAAACAAAAACACCGATAGTTGCACTCACGGCAAATATTATGTCCAATGATTTGGAACTCTACAAGCAAAGCGGGATGCGTGATTACCTCGGTAAACCGTTTACATCGCAGGAGCTGTGGAGATGTTTAATCAAGCATCTTCCTGTTGCAAGTTATGTTGCTGTAGATATCGGGCATCTGTCTGCACAGGAAGAAGAAACCTTACAACAGCTTAAGATTTATTTTGTGAAAAACAATCAAGCTACCTTTACAAACATTAAACAAGCTCTGGAAACCGATGATATAAAGCTTGCACACAGGCTGGCACACACATTAAAAGGCAATGCGGGACAAATTGGTGAAAAAGCACTTCAGGAAGCAGCGCAAGTTGTTGAAGGAAATTTAAGAAATAATGTAAACTTCGTTACACTTGCACAGATGGAGCTTCTTGAGTCATCATTGCACACAGTTCTTGAAAAATTAAAGCCGCTGCTATCCGAAGTTCAATCAGACAATACCGGTGAAAATGCCGGTTTTGAAGAAACATTGGAAATAATAGGAAGACTTGAGCCTATACTGCTTAAAAGAAAATCGGAATATATGAATATGTTTGATGAAATCCGTTCTATACCGAACTCGGATGATATTGTACGGTATTTGGAGGATTTTGAGTTTAAAAAAGCGCTTGATGAGCTCTATAGAATAAAAGAAAGTTTGGAAAAAAACGATGGATAAAAAGAATACGGTTCTTGTCGTAGATGACGAAAGTGCAAACATAATTGCTCTTACGGGTATTTTGAACCCGGATTATGAAATTTTCGTTGCCAAAAACGGTTTGGATGCAATTATGGTTGCAAAAGAAGATTTACCCGATGTAATATTGCTCGACGTTCTTATGCCGGAAATGGACGGATATGAAGTAATTGCGGAGCTTAAAAAAACCGAAGCGACAAAATCAATTCCGGTTATATTTATAACGGGACTTGACGGCTCAAATGCTGAGAAAAAAGGTTTGACCCTGGGCGCTGCAGACTATATACCGAAGCCGTTTATAACTGATATCGTTAAGCTGAGAGTACGAAATCAAGTGAGCCTTGTTAATCACATGCGGGCACTCAATGAAAAAACAGAAGCTTTGCTTGAGCGAACGGAAAAACTTCTCAGACTGCAAAACAGCATGATGTCGGTTCTGGCAAACATGGTGGAAAACCGGGACAAGCTGACGGGTAAGCATGCCGAACAAACATCAAAAAACATGAAGGTTTTATTAAATGCCATGACAAAGCGCGGTGTATATGCCGACGAGATGTCAAACTGGAACATTGATGTCATGGTTTCATCGTCACGCCTGCACGATATAGGAAAAATAGTTGTTTCGGATGTTATTTTAAACAAGCCCGGAAAGCTTACCAAGGGTGAATATTCCGATATGCAAAAGCGCGCTCTGGAGGGGGAGGCAATAATCGGAAGTATTATTACCGAATCGGGCGATGATGAATTTATGCAGAATGCGAAATTATGTGCAGGCAGCCATCATGAAAAATGGGACGGCTCAGGGTATCCGCGCGGTCTGAAAGGCACGGATATTCCCTTGCACGGCCGTGTCATGGCACTTGTTGATGTGTACGATGCGCTTGTATCGGAACGTCCTTATAAACCGCCGTTTACACACGAAAGAGCGGTTGAGATAATTACTGAGGGAAAAGGCAATCATTTCGATCCGCAAATTGTCGATGTGTTTCTTGATATTCATGAGTTGTTTGAAGCTGAATAAGAGTCTGGAATTATGGGGGTTGTAATGGAAAGTAACCGTGAGACTATTATCATGGTTGATGATGATATTACGAATCTTACTGTTGCAAGGAATAACCTATCCGAGAAGTACAGTTTGTTTACTGCTCCGTCGGGAGAGAAGCTGTTTGAACTTCTTGAGGTGGTTATCCCGTCATTGATTCTTTTAGATGTTGAGATGCCCGAAATGGGTGGATATGAAATTATCAAGAAGTTAAAAAGTGATGAAAAAACCAAAAATATTCCCGTAATATTTTTGACCGCAAAGGTCGACAGAGATAGCGAGATTATAGGACTTAGCCTCGGAGCGGTTGATTACATATTAAAACCAATTACAAATGAGTTGCTTGTTAAACGTGTTGATTTACATATTGCCCTTTCAAGAGAAAAATTGATACAGGAAACGAATGAACGTTTGACGATTATGCTTGATACATCTCCTTTATGTACGCAGATTTGGGATAAGTATCTAAATACAATCGATTGCAATGAAGCGGGAATCAAGCTTTACGGATTTAAGAACAAGCGTGAGTATGCAATGCGTTTTCTGGGTGAATGCTCTCCCGAATATCAACCGGACGGAGAGCGATCGGATACAAAAGCGATAAGGCTTGTTTCCCAAGCGTTTGAAGAAGGTTATTGTAAGTTTAACTGGATGCATCAAATACCCGATACCTTAGAACCGATACCTGCAGAGATTATTCTTGTCCGCGCCAAATACAGAAATGATGATGTTGTGGTCGGTTATACAAGGGACTTAAGAGAACAGGTAAAATTAATTAAGAAAATCGAAGAACGTGTAAAAATGGAAAATAAGATGCGTTACTTCGTTGAAAGAGCAAAAGAGCTGAGCAGTACTCTTGCCGAGATAACAAAATCACCTACTATTTCTGCGGGAGACTTAAAGGCTGCAGCAGATTATATTGCAAAAGAAGCGTGTAATGTTTTGAATGTAAGCCGTATTAGTATTTGGGGCTTAAATAAAAATGAAGATACACTTATAAATATGTCGTGTTATGACAAGGTTGAAAATGATATTGTCGTAGAGGAGGATTTTAGCCTTATTGACCG
The DNA here is from genome assembly GCA_009784725.1 of Oscillospiraceae bacterium. Taxonomy (GTDB): domain Bacteria; phylum Bacillota; class Clostridia; order Oscillospirales; family Oscillospiraceae; genus WRMH01. The sequence continues at coordinate 27,056 of WQXS01000022.1, read as the reverse complement.
TGAGGTCTATAAAAACATGCTTATAACGGAAAGGCTTATTATCACAAGTAATGTCCATGAATCGCACGAAATTGAAGGTGACTATAATGAGAACTTATGTGCTATGCTTGAAGCGCCTGTCCGTCTTGACGGTAAAACAATCGGAATGGTTTGCGCCGATCAGGATTGCACTGAGGAGTTTCCGGAAAGCCGTGAATGGACAATTGAAGAGCAAAGCTTTGTCTCATCATTATCGGATTTAATGGCTCTTGCGATATCCAGCTCGGAAAGGCAAAAAGCAAGGGATGAAGCGCAAAACGCAAGCCGTGCCAAGAGCGATTTTCTTGCAAATATGAGTCACGAAATAAGAACTCCGATAAATGTAATTGTGGGTTTAACCGAACTGCTTTTAGAGGGTGACAACCCTTCGGTTGATGAGACAGACTACCTGCAAAAAATCAATACAGCAGGAAATACCCTGGTCAGTCTTATTAACGATATTTTGGACATTTCAAAAATTGAAGCAGGTAAATTCACATTGCTGCCTGCGCAATATGAGCTTGCGAGTTTACTTAATGACGTAATAATGCTCAGTATCATGTGGAGCGGTGATAAGCCTATTACATTTTCGATTGATATCAGCGGTGAGGTATATGCATTTTTAAGCGGAGATGATTTGCGTGTAAAGCAAATATTGATTAATCTTTTAAGCAATGCATTTAAGTATACGCACAAAGGTACTGTGACACTAAGTGTTAAATGTGAGCGGGGAGAGTTTAACGATGTGTGGTTGACGTTTTCGGTTAATGACACGGGCATAGGTATGCGCCCCGAGGATTTAGAAAAGCTGTTCAGCAATTACAATCAGGTTGATACACGTGCTAACCGCATGATTGAAGGAACGGGGCTTGGGCTTGCGATTGCAAAGGGTTTTGTTGAGTTGATGGGTGGCATCATTGTAGTCGAAAGTGAATACGGTAAAGGTTCGACATTCAAGTTCAGTATCAGGCAAGGTTATGTAAGTGGTGAAATAATTGATGACAAAACATTGGATGATTTAAGAAGTTTTAAGTATGATGACAGTAAGAGCAAGTCTGAAAGACAGTTTTCACGGCCTGATTTGAGTTGGGCAAATGTTCTTGTAGTTGATGATGCTCCAACCAACCTTGATGTTGCAAAGGGTTTATTAAAGAAATATAAAATGAATGTTGATTGTGTACTAAACGGGCATGATGCAATTGACCGCATGAAACAAGGTGAGCCTGTTTATGATGCGATTTTTATGGACCATATGATGCCGGGAATGGACGGGATTGAAACGGCACACCGGATTCGTAAAATCGGTAATGATTATACGGAGAAAATACCGATAATTGCATTAACTGCCAACGCTGTTGCAGGAAATGAAAGACTGTTTCTGGATGAAGGTTTTCATGCATTCGTATCAAAACCGATTAATGTAACAAAGCTTGATACTGTTGTACGGCGCTGGATTATGAAGGGTGACCGGGATTCTTATGATACACAGCAGGAGTCCGATGTCTCCGTGCAAAATGAATCAACCACCGGTTTGACGGTGGATGATGTTGATATACCCGGTGTAAATGCAACTCTTGGGCTTTCTTTGTATGAAGAAGATATGGATATGTACATCGGGATTTTGCAGTCTTTTGCGGAAAATACGCTAATAGAAGTGGATAAGCTTCGTGATGTAAACGAAGATAATATTGAAAGCTATACAATTGATATTCATACAATGAAAGGCATAAGTGCAACCATCGGCGCAAAAAGCCTTTCAGTAAAAGCGAAAAAACTTGAAAGAATGGCGCTTAACGGCGATATTTCTTCGATACTTAAGCAAAACGACGATTTTATCAAGGATTCGGAAATCCTTGTTGAAAACGTACGTAAATGGCTGGTAAAAAATTCTATATAAACTCGCTTATTTTCGACAATAGCTGGTTGCTGCGGAGGGGTTTCATGAGGAGTGCTTCTGCGCCTACTTCGATTGCTTTGTCAACGTATGATCTTGCGGAGTTTGCGGTTATGAATATAATCGGTGCATCGCAACCGCTGTCTTTGATTTTTCGGGCAAGCTCATAGCCGTTCATTTCCGGCATTTCAATGTCAAGCAGAAGAAGTGCAGGGTTTTCGTTTTTGATAAAATCCAGTGCTTCCGAACATGAAGTTGTTGTATAAAGCTCGTATGATGTATTTGCGAGCATTTTGGTTAATGTATTTAAGTACATTATTGCATTATCGACGGCAAGTATTTTTTTTGGCGTTTTGTTGTCACTTTGTTTTGCTTTTGGTTTATTTCCCGTATCGGGGGTAGCATTTGCAACCGGTGGGAAATAACGCCGGTGTGCCGGAGGTGCGTTGGGACGAATTGCCATTTGTATATCAATGGAAAGAGCTGAAACAGCTTGAATAAAGTTTTCGACAACTGCTTCAAGAGCGTCATAATCAATATCGGGTTCGGAAATTAGCTTGTCGAACTTCGGACGGTATTCACTTACAAGACCGCTTGCGTATAACCTAATCAAGGTATCACACAGCGGGACATATATTCCTGAAATAACGCTTGCACTATCCTGATCATCAACTGCATCCTGCAGTTTCTGAGATTGTATAGGGAAATGGTCTATAAAAGAGTTTACCGAATCAATATACATTCCGAGAAGACTGTCAGACAGTTTATCAAGCCCTTCGGAAACGGCAAGCTCCGCAATTGCATATAAACGTTCTCTGTTAATCATTTAAGGTTACACTCCAATCGTATACAATATACTAACATAAAATTAATATAATACAATATATATTGTATATTATGTTCAAAATATTGCACGAATGGTGTTTTTTACTGACTTAGGCTGTAGCTTATCCTGTTTCGTCCCGAGTCCTTTGCTTTTTTGAGTTCTATGTCTGCCCGTCTGATAATATCTTCGATTTTATTTTCGGAGGACGGGGTCATGAAGGTTACGCCTATGCTTACCGTCAGGCGGTGCGTTGAGTCATCTTCGGTGAGTGCGGCGACGGTTTCAATTGTTTTTCTTATGGACTCTGCAATTTTAACCGCTCCGAGCAAGTCTGTGTTCGGAAGAAGCACCGAGAATTTTTCGCCGTCCCAGCGTGCTGCTATATAATCGGGAAGGTGCAGCATTGATTTTATTGTTTCGGCGATAATTTTAAGTGCAATATCTCCTTTTTTCTCTCCGTATGCATTGTTATAGTCTTTGAAATGGTCAACATCAACCATCAGAATGCTTATCGGGGATTTCTCGCGCATTGCAAAATCCCACTCGTGCATCAACAAATCAACAAACTGTCTTCTGTTGAATATATTTGTTATTGAATCCACTGAGCTGAGCTGTTCAATCATTCTAAGCTGGGACGCAATTTTAATATGTGTATCAACTCTTGCTTTTACAACAACCTCGTGGAACGGTTTTGTTATATAATCCACGGCACCGAGCAGTAATCCTTTTACTTCGTCTTCCGCTCTTGACATTCCGGTAATTACAATTACAGGAATTGAGCTGTTAATAACATGCTCTTTAAGTTTTGTCAGGACCTCATACCCGTCCATGCCCGGCATAACAATATCAAGCAAAATTAAATCTGGAATTTCATTTTCAATTTTTTCAAGTGCTTCAATACCGGAGGATGCAAAGGTTAAAAAGTAGTCATCTCTTAAAATACGTGAAAGTATCTCCTGATTTAAGTGTGAATCATCTACTATAAGGATTTTTGAACCTTTATTTTCGGGCAGAACCTCGTGGTGAACAAAACGTTGTGTAAAGCTCCATTTTTCTTTCGGCAGAAATTCCTTGAGGACTCTTTCCATCTCTTTAGGGTCAAGGGGTTTTGACAAAAAGTCATTCATTCCGCTCTCAATTAATATATCCCGGACATCACCGACAACATTCGCTGTAAGTGCGACTATCGGCAGCTTCTTATATTTTTCTTCGGGAAGTGCGCGGATATACTTTGTTACATCAACTCCGTCCATTTCGGGCATCATGTGGTCCATAAATACGATGTCATAGTCGTTATCTTTTATCATTTCGATGGACTTTGCTCCCGAATCGGCAAGCTCGACAGAAGCTCCGTAAGAAACCAGTATTTCCTCGGATATAAACAGGTTGATATCGATATCGTCAACAACAAGAATTTTTGCATTATTGATTTTTAATGTAAATTCAACGTTTTCACTCCGGTCGGTACCATCGGCTTCAATGTTGCGAAGCAGGCTGTGTGCCATAACGGTTGTGAGCGGGGTATTAATAATAATCATATTTGACGGGACTTTTTCATTATCCGTAAGACCCCGGGTGAGTGCAATAAGCCTTACTCCAAGAGAGGGGTTTTTTATCATATCGTAAAATTTATATGAGTCGAAGAAAATATGTGTGTAATTATCAATAAACTCGGTGTTATTTATAACCTCGCAGGGAATACCCATTTTGCTTATTTTGTTAACGAGAATCTGTGATTTAACTTTATTTCGTTCCCATATCGCAACCTTGCAGTGCTCATCACTGTGATAGAGTTTTGTTTCCGCATCTTCGGGAATATTTTGCGTTATTGTGAATGAGAAGCAGCTGCCTTCACCGTATTTGCTTTTAACGGAGATTTCACCGCCCATCAGTTCAATAAGATTTTTACTAATTGCAAGGCCAAGCCCTGTTCCTTCGATGTTTCTGTTTTTTCGTGTGTCAAACTGAGAGAAGCTGTCAAACAGTGATGTTATATCATCTTCTTTTAAGCCGATTCCCGTGTCGGTTATTGATATGCTTAATTTGTATGTTTTTTCGTCTTCGCTTTTTTCACCGGTGATTGAAAAGATTATATATCCCTCACTTGTGAATTTTACGGCGTTTGAAAGCAGATTGATTATTATCTGTTTGATTCTTACCATATCGCCGATCAGCTTGCCGGGTAAAAGCGGGTCGTCATCAATGATGAAATCGAGGGGTTTTTTCCCGATTCTGACATGTATCATTGTTACGATATCGTTTATCATAGAGTTGACATCATAAGTTTCGGGCATAAGATCTACGACGCCTGCTTCGACTTTGGAAAAATCAAGGATATCATTAATAATTGTAAGAAGCTGATTTCCGGCATTTGTAATGTTGTCGAGGTATTCCATTACAAACTCGCGGGTATAGTTGCGTTTTGCGAGGGCTGTCATGCCGAGGATTGCATTCATCGGAGTTCTTATTTCGTGGCTCATGTTTGCGAGAAATTCGGATTTTGCGCGGTTTGCAAGCTCGGCTGCTTCAAGGCGGCGTTGATTTGTTATATCGGTATAAAAACCTTCGAGCAGCTTTGGTGTATTATCGGGATAAAACTCGACAATACGGCAGCGTTCCAGAATCCACTTGACAGAACCGTCTTTTGTAATAATACGAAAGGATGTTTCAAGGGGTTTGCCGTGAGAGAGGGTATCTTCATTAATTTTCAGTACCGAATCGACATCCTCGGGATGCACCATATCAATCATTTTAGGTGCGGTATTATTAATAAGCTCCTCGGGGGTGTAACCCATAAGCTCTGTGCTGCCTTCGCTGACAAAGGTATATGTAAAATCGGGCGGGTCATGCAGGCACTGATAAATCATTCCGGGCAGATTGCTCAGCATGGACTCACTGCGGCATATACGTTCACATTGTATTGCACACTTATTATCCTGTTCTTTCAAGAAAATTCCTCCTTAAAGAAATCCGGGACGGCATATTTTACGAATAATATTCGAGTATTGCCGTTACGGTCGCATCTGCCATTCTATCTTGCTGAGTCGGGTCTATAAGCCAGACAAAGTCATCAATATTAATTATGAAGCCCGCTTCAAGCAGAACCGATGGTGTCCACGCCGGACGGCATACAAACAGGTTTGATTGATTAATATTTTTATGCCTGTTTGTTGCAGGGTTTATCATATGCATAACATCAAGCATTGTTTGAGATATATCCTCTGTGTTGGGATTTCGGTGCCAGACGGTGAAGCCGCGGATGTTTGTTGCGTTTGTGGTTTCTGCAACGCTGTTTATATGAAGGGAGATGAATAAATCGGGTTTATGGTTGTTGCTGATATTGACCCTTTCCTGCAATGATACGGTTGAATCGTCATCACGGGTCAAATAGACTGCTGCGCCAAGGTCTTCCAAACGCTCTGCAAGCTTTAAGGCGTTGATGAGTGTAAGGTGTTTTTCGGCAAATTCCGAGCCCATCGGGCCGATTGCGCCGTTATGTTCACCGCCGTGACCTGCATCGAGAACAAAGGAAAATCCTGTTAGCGGTTTATCGCCTTGAGCCAGGGTTTTTCTCTTTTTCAGATAAAAACGAAGCTCATTATTTTCAAACTCGACAAAATAACCTTCAAGATTTACATCATTTCTGACGGTAAACTCATGATATGGAACACCGTCCCTTACACCGCTGCTGTGGTTTGAAAAAAGTGTTTGCGACAGGCCGCCCGAAAGATTCAACGGTGGTGCTTCTGTGTGCATGCCGAAGTTTATTGTCAGGGTTTTTCCGTCAAATACCGGGTAAACGGCGGAAAAGACTGAGGTTTCCCAGACCAGTATATCATGGTTCTTCTCCCGTTTATACACTCCGTTTTTAAGAACATTTTCTGTTAGTGCGCTTTCGCTCCGTATTGATACATTGTTATCATTTACCCATGCGCCGCAAGAGAGTTTAACGAAACCGTTACTTGAAACGGAAACAACCCGGTCACGTTGACCTTTGGAAAGCATCCAGTCGGAGCCGCCCGTTGATGTGTTTCCGGGAAGAAGCCAAGCTTCGTCGGTTGTAACGGCAGCATATCTCGGTGATGTTACCTGAGTGACTGTTGTTGCTGCTCCGCCACCGCCGCCGCCACCGCCGCCACCGGGCCGGTTTCTGGTTATTTTGCGTACTACATCCTCCTGACCCTCCTGAGTGAAGGTGAAGACATTTTCTCCCGATTCAAGAGGAACAAAAATAAAGAAAAATCCTTCGAGGGTGCGGTTTGTTACTTCCTCGCCGTTTAAGTAAAGCGGTATACCGGGAACGCTTGTGCCTACAACGTTAAAACCCGGAGCGTTAGATGCGGAGGCTGTCAGGATTGTATCATTTTCCGGCATTCCGACGGTAAGAGTATCGAGCACCATCACCGGCAGGCGTTCGGTATCGTCCTCACCGAGGAAAAAGGTCCTGATAGTATTGCCGAGCATTCCTTTTAGTGAATGAAACCTGTAAAATACATTGCCGGTAATTTCCTCAAAGCCTTCGGTCATTTCAAGCTGTCGGATGATTTCTCCGTCCCAGTTCGGCGGCTGGTCTTTTTCGTTTTCCCTGTATGCAGCATGACCTATGTATAAATCGACATCATAATCCCTGCATAAATCGACCCACCAGTCAAGTATCGGTTCAAAGCCGGCTGTTTCAAAGCCGATGTACCAGTATATCTGCGGGCAGATATAATCAATCCATTCTTCCATAACCCAATGACGGGTATCGGCATATAGTAAATTATATGACTCGAATGTGCTTGAGACAGGCACTCCGAGCGGGTCGCTATTGGTGTTTTGCCAAATTGCCGATGGAGAGATTCCCCAGCGGATTTCTTTTTCGTGTTCGTTGTTGATTTCACGGATGGTTTTTTGGATTTCTTTAATCAGAGTGTTGACATTGTCACGCCGCCAGTCATCAAGTTCCATGCCGTTGCCGTACCGCCCATAGGATTCGGAGTCGTTAAAATTTGTGCCGGGATAAAAATAATCGTCAATATGTATTCCGTCGACATTGTAATTTGTTGCAATTTCTGTAATGCCGTCAATTATAAGCTGCCTTGCTTCGGGTAAGCCGGGGTCGAGGAATAATCCTTTATTTCCGCTTGAATTGCTCCAGCCGACTGCAAGCTCGGGGTTTTTGTATACAGGGTTATCGGGTGAGAGAATTGCGGGGTCGGAGCTGTTTTGTACTGTGTGAATTATTCTGTACGGGTTTAGCCATGCGTGAAGTTCTATGCCATTTTCGTGGCAGGCTTCAATCCAGTATTCGAGCGGGTCGAAATCGGAGATACCCTGTCCTTGAGTTCCCGAAAGCCAGTGACTCCAAGGAAAAATCTCCGATTTGTAAAATGAGTCGCCGGTAGGTCTGACTTGAAATATTATTGCATTTAAACCAAGCTGTACAGAGCGGGATACAATTTCGTCAATTTCGCGTTTTAGCGCTGCTGCCGAGAGATTCCGGCGGGACGGAAAGTCAAGGTTCATGACGGAGGCTACCCAAACGGCGCGAAAATCTTCATCTTCTTCCGGTATATCTTCAACTATATCGTCACCATCATCTGTTATCTGTGCATCATTGTCTGCGGCAGAACCGTTTAAGTCTGCGGGAGCTTCGTCTTCGGGAGTGTTAATTTCGGGCTGTGATGTTGCACGGCATCCGACAAACAGCAGACCCAACAACAATACTGCTGTCAGGCTGTAAATGATTATCAATTGTTTTCTGCTGATATGTTTTTTCTTTTTAGACATAAAACTCTCCGGCGTTTGCCGTGCTTAAAAAATTTCCCGGTATTAAAATCTACTCAACCATCATAAAGAGACAGCCGTAATCGGTTGAGTTGCTTTGATTATCCATGCTGTTTATAACTTTTGCCGTGATTTTTTTTCTTATGTTATTAATAATAAAGTGCATTTCAAACTCATCGTCAACATCAAGAGTATAAAACGGCGCACGAAAACGTATCCCGCTTGTGCTCATGTTGATTAATGTGACGGCTATCGGAGTTTGAAGAGGATGCGATTTACCATCAATAAAAAGTGTGGTAATAAGAGCCGGGGCTGCGATCGTATATCTTGTTGCGCCGCGGCCTTCCCTTTCCTGCCCCTGGAACATTCCGATATAGGGGCTACCTGCAACTTTTTGGATCTTACCCATAAACTCACAGGGTGTCGGTGATGAAAGAATCAACAATTTACACTCATCGTTTACTTTTAAAGCGGGTGGATATGAGTTTAATTCTATTTGCTTTGCACTCTTGTTATGTTCCTTAATAACAGTTGACAAAAGATGCACACCGTCGGTACTGTAAATAAATACTGTATTTCCCGTATAATCGGCTACAAGTGCTGACATTTAAGCTCATCCTTTCAGAGCTGAGTAATAAAAAATATTGTATCATAGTTTATAAAAGGATTCAATTATATCATTGAATTATACAACCCTTGCTGATATAATTATCTAACTGTTTTTTGCTTATAATTTTTGAAAGGATTTGACATTTATGACACCGAAGAAAATTATTATTATCGGCGCTGCCGGACGTGATTTTCACAATTTTAATGTATTTTACAGGGATAACCCTGCTTATGAGGTAGTTGCATTTACTGCTGCTCAGATTCCCGATATTGCAGACCGTAAATATCCTGCAGAGCTTGCAGGGAAGCTGTACCCGAACGGAATCTCGGTTTATGAACAGTCCGAGCTTGAGACATTGATAAAAAAACTTGATGCAGATGCCTGTGTATTTTCATACAGTGATGTGCCGTACTCATATGTTATGAGCCTCGGGGCAAAGGTGAACGCCGCAGGTGCAGCATTTACAATGCTCGGGCATAAAAACACAATGCTTAAAAGTACAAAACCGGTCATTTCGGTTTGTGCGGTACGTACGGGCTGCGGAAAAAGCCAGACCTCGCGTAGGATTACCGAGGTGCTGATGGCTAACGGGTTAAAAGTAATTGCAGTGCGTCATCCGATGCCTTACGGTGACCTTTTGGCACAAAAAGTACAACGCTTTGCTACCATTGAGGATTTGAAAAAGCATAATTGCACAATAGAAGAAATGGAAGAGTATGAGCCGCATATCGCAAGAGGGAATGTTATTTATGCAGGTGTGGATTACGAAGCAATATTACGTGCCGCCGAAAATGACCCGGACGGTTGTGACGTAATTCTCTGGGATGGCGGGAATAATGATTTTTCATTCTATAAACCTGATTTAATGGTTGCGGTTACCGACCCTCACAGACCGGGGCACGAGCTTTCATACTATCCCGGTGAAGTTACACTCCGGCTTGCCGATGTTGTTGTCATCAACAAAATCGATAGTGCCGACTATGCAAATATCCTGACGGTCAGAGAGAGCATAGAAAAGGTTAATCCGGGCGCTGTTGTAGTTGATGCGGCATCAACCATCAGTGTTGAAAAACCGGAGCTTATTAAAGGAAAACGTGTACTCGTAGTTGAAGACGGACCGACTTTAACTCACGGTGAAATGAAAATCGGAGCGGGCATAGTCGCCGCAAGACGCTACGGAGCGGCTGAAATTATCGACCCGAAGCCTTTTGCTGTTGGCAGTCTTGCAAAAACATACCGCACATATCCGCACATTGAAAATCTGCTTCCGGCTATGGGGTACGGCGAAGAACAGATGCGTGATTTATCGGCAACGATTGAACGTGTTGACTGCGACAGTGTGATTATTGCAACCCCGATTGATTTGGGAAGAGTAATAGACATTAAAAAACCGAATACCCGTGTTGATTACAGCCTTCAGGAAATCGGACATCCAGATATTGAAGATGTGCTCAGGGATTTAATTGCAAAGATAAAAGGCTGAGATTGATAAGGCATTGCTCTAAGGTTATTGCTCTAAAATTATTGTACTAAGGTTGAGGCTGAAAGGTCATAGTTAAAGGTTAAATTTGAAAGGCTAAATTTGAAAGGCGCGGTTATATTTGTCTGACATGAAAATTACATTGCCCGGTTCCGAGACTGTTACATTAACCGGGCAAACAATTGATAAGCTTATACGTGCAGGTGACGGAGATGCAGCCTTGCTGTATCTGTATATTCTAAAAACACACGGGCATAAGACATCATCGGAGGCGGCTGTTGCACTCCAAAAAAACAAAGGCTGGGTTGCTTCCGCCATGGCGGTTCTTTCGCGCCTTGGGCTTGTACAGCTTGATGATTATGACGGTACAGCCGAAGCAGAAATGGGTGTAAGTACCTCAGGGAATGATTCCGAGAAGTCTGCGGGAAAACCATTTGAGCAGCCGCGTAAGCATACACAGCAGGAAGTTACAAATGAATTGATGTCGGGGTCTGATTTTTCGGTGGTTGTTGATGAAACACAGCGCAGGCTCGGAACGATTCTTTCGCCCGATGATTTGCTCAGATTATTTGGAATTTACGACCATCTGCGCCTTCCTCCCGAGGTAATACTGCAGCTTATAACCCACTGTATAAAAGAATGCAGCATAACCGGTGACGGCAGGGCTCCATCGGTAAGGTATATCGAAAAAGCGGCATACACATGGGAGCGGGAGGGTATATATTCTCTTGAAAGAGCGGAGGAATACTTAAAGGCTCTTGAAGCGAAAAAAAGTGCAAGAGGGCAGATGAAAAATACGCTGCACATCAAAGACCGCGAGCTTTCGGCAACAGAAAAGCGTTATGTTGACAGCTGGATAGAAATGGGTTTTAAATCCGATGCAATTGCAATAGCATATGACAGAACTGTTGTAAAAACCGGCGGTATGGCATGGCCCTATATTGACGGAATACTTAAAAACTGGCATAACAAGGGTTTGCATACTGCAGAGCAGATTAATGAAAATGACAGCGGGAAGCAGCGAAAAACTGCCGGGAAACAAAGCAGCGGGCAAGGTTACGGCAGAAACAGTTACGGCTCACAAAAGCATGGTGAACCGACTAATGAAGAAATGGAACGTATGCAGCGGCTCTTGAATAAGATTAAAGAAGAGTAAAGGTAGATAATTAATGGCAATAGACGGTAGGATACTTGCCCGGGCAAAAAACAAACTTGAGGAAAAACGCAGACAAAAGGATGAACGGCTCGGACGCAGGCTTGAAAAGGTTTATGCGGCGGCTCCTCGTGTGCGGGATATTGACAACAGCTTACGGGCAACAATGGCACAGCTTGTTGGTGTTGCTTTGGGTGCTCCGTCGTCTGACGGGCTTGAGGAAATACGCCTGAATAACGTAAAACTGCAGGAGGAGCGTATCGCCGAGCTTACGGCAGCAGGGTTTGCGAAGGATTATCTTGACGATGATTATATGTGCCCAAAATGTCATGATACGGGTTTTGTCAATAATTCAATGTGTTGTTGTCTTGAGGATATTTATAAGGAAGAACAGCGTGTGTCGCTAAGCAACCTTTTTAAGCTCGGAACTGAAAATTTTGAAAGCTTTTCTCTTTCATATTACGATGATTCCGTTTCCGCAGGTACAGGCTCACCGCGCCGGAGCATGGAGATGGTCTTTGAAATATGTGTTGAATATGCACGAAATTTCAGTGCGAAATCAAAAAATCTGTTTTTTAACGGTTCTCCGGGTCTCGGTAAAACTTTTTTATCGGCCTGTATTGCAAGAGTTGTTTCGGAAAACGGGTTTTCTGTTGTATATGACACCGCCGCTTCGGTATTTTCCAAGTTTGAAGATGCAAAATTCAACAGAACGGACGATATTGAGGGGATACGCAACGAAACAAAAAGATACCTTGAATGCGAACTGCTCATAATAGATGACTTGGGCACGGAAATGACCACTTCGTTTACGATATCAAGTTTATACGAGATTATTAATACACGCCTGATAACAAACAGGAAAACCTTGATTAATTCGAATCTGACAATTGATGAGCTGAGACGAAAATATTCGGAGCAGATAATGTCACGTCTTGAAGGTGAATATCAGGTTCTTACATTTTACGGAGATGATATCAGGAAAAAAAGAAATGTTCTTTAGGGAGGATTATTATAAATGCTGATTAAAACGCTGCCTGTCGGGATGCTTGAAACGAATTGTTATATTGTGACCGATGAGGATTCAAAAAAATGTGCTGTTATCGACCCGGGAGCCGATTCAAATGAAATTCTCGATTATATTGAGTCAAACGGACTAACTCCTGTTGCTGTTTTTCTAACGCACGGGCATTATGACCATCATATGGCACTTGATGCGGTTCTTGAAGATACGGGAGCAGCTGCATATATTCATGAAAGCGAAGTTAACCGAAGCGGTCAAAACACCGCAGGAGCAGGCGGTATATCTGCGGGTAGCAGCAGACATAAGCTTGATGATAACGGGAAGCTTACTTTTTATTCCGAGGGTGATGTTATTGATATCGGAAGCTTAAGGTTTAAAGTTTTTGAAACACCGGGGCATTCGCTTGGGTCGGTTACACTGCAGTGTGAGGATGCCTTGTTCACAGGGGATACACTTTTCCGCCTCGAATGCGGAAGAACAGATCTTGAAGGCGGGGATGAGGATACAATGATGAGATCGCTTAAAAGGCTTGCAGAGTTTGACGGTGATTATGAGGTTTATCCCGGTCATGCCGAAGCATCAACACTCGGTTATGAGCGCAGCTTTAACAGATATATGAAGCATGCAACAGGAAGTTAAACCATGGGGTACACTTACGGGAATCCGTCCTTCCAAGGTTGCAGAAAAGCTGCTTATCTCGGGGGAGAGTGCAGATTCTGTCCTTAATATTCTAAAGCAGAAGTATCTGGTTTTACCTGACAGAGCGGGAATTTGTCTCGAAACCGCCGAGGCTGCGGTAAGACTAAAAAAATCACTCGGACCAAAGGATATAGCATTATATGTAGGGATTCCGTTTTGTCCGACAAGGTGTGCATATTGCAGTTTTGTAAGTAACAGTGTTGAGCGTTCTTTTTCTCTGATTAAACCGTTTACCGAAACATTGCTGCGGGAAATCGATACGATGTCAAAGCTTGTGCTTGAGCTTGGGTTACGAATCGTATGTGTTTATATCGGCGGAGGCACACCAACCTCGCTCGATGATGCAACGCTTGAAGCCGTTATGGCTGCTCTTGAAAAATCCTTTGATTTATCTTCATTACTCGAATATACGGTTGAAGCAGGGCGTCCCGATACAATTACGGCAGATAAACTTGAAACTATAATATCACACGGTGCAGACCGGATTTGCATAAATCCGCAGTCGATGTCCGAGGATGTTTTATCTGCGATAGGGCGAAAACACAGTACGAAGGATGTATATGATGCAGTGAAGCTTATCCGCAAATCAAAAGCGGCTCTTAATATGGATTTGATTGCCGGACTGCCTTCCGACACTGTTGATGGTTTTAGTAAGTCACTGGATTCGATTCTTGAGCTTATGCCGGAAAATGTTACGGTTCATACGCTATCACTTAAAAAAGGGTCGCGTATAATGCTTGAAAATACGTCGGTCCCGGACGGAGCAGAGGTCGGAGAGATGCTCGGTTATTCATTAAAAAGACTGCGGGAGTCAATGTATAATCCTTATTATATATACAGGCAGAAATACATTTCGGGGGGATATGAAAATACGGGCTGGAGCCTTCCCGGACATGAGGGAATATATAACAAGTGTATGATGGATGAGCTTTGCACGGTGCTTGCGCTCGGCGGAGGCGGAGTAACCAAGCTTGTGACTTCGGACGGAAGAATCGAAAGGATTTTTAATGCAAAATACCCTCGCGAATACATTGATATGACTGAAAAAATGAATGAAAAAGCAGGGAGAATAAGAGAAAATGCCGTATCCTTATAATATTGAAGAAATTAATAAACGTGCTACAGATGACCCTAAGGATTTTGCGCTTGAGTGTGAAGCTATTTACAACAGAAAGGTAATGGAAGCTGCAGCGGGAATAGCCGAAAGAGCTGAGATAAGCCGTGTTGTTTTTTTGTCCGGACCGTCTGGGTCAGGCAAGACAACTACTGCCTTAAAAATATGCGACGCAATAAAAAACCTCGGGATTTATGCGCATGTGATTTCAATGGATATGTACTTTCTTTCAAGTGACAGGGAAGCGGCTCCCCGCACCGACGACGGTGAGCATGACCTTGAGTCCCCATATTGCCTTGATTTGGATTTATTAAATGAACACTATACAAAGCTGGACCGGGGTGAGGAGGTCATAATTCCGTATTTTTGCTTTAACATCCAAGACAGAGACCCGGCAAAATGCAAACCTCTTAAGCTTGCAAAGGATGAAATTGTTATTTTTGAAGGTATTCACGCACTTAATGATATGCTTGCAAATGAACATCCGAATGCGTTTAAGCTCTATATAAGTGCACGCTCGGATATAGAGGAAAATCATGAGGTTTGTTTTAAGCGGACGTGGACAAGGCTTCTTCGCAGGGTTGTGCGGGATGAGCTTTTCCGGGGAATGGGTGCATCGAGAACCTTAAAAATGTGGGCAAATGTGCGCGACGGTGAGAAGAAATATATTTCGCCGTTTAAATATAAAGCGGATTTGCTGTTTGATTCATCAATGGCATATGAGGTGCCGATTATGAAGAAGCTTGCTTATAAGGCGATAAGCGAAGTACCCGACGGAACGGAGCGCCTTGATGAGCTTAGGGCTCTGCTGCCCGCACTAAAGGAGTTTAAGGAAATTGATTCCTCGGTTGTCCCCGCAGAATCCATTTTACGTGAATTTATCGGAGGCGGAATTTACTCTTAATGTGACACGGGGACGGTTCTCGTGTCTGTAAGACAAGGGGACGGTTCTCGTGTCTGGTTTGAGCGACACCTGCAATAACACTTTCTCGCAGCATTCAAGGGGGATGTTCGGATGCGAAACTTTTTGCACAGGTTTATGATTGGCAGATACGGGCCTGATCATCTCGGTATCGCAATGATTATTATTGCGTTTATTCTGTCGCTTCTTAACATTATTTTATGGCATGTTCCTCTTTTGTATATTTCATATTTGGTATTCGGTCTTGTGATTTTCAGGATGCTTTCACGCAATATAACCCGCCGCCGTGCCGAGAACGATAAGTTTTTACGTTATTGGTGGCCTGTAAGAATGAAGATTAAAAACATAATCGTGTGGATTAATGATAAAAGAAAATACAAGTACTATAAATGCCCGACATGTAAGACAAAACTGCGTGTGCCGAAAGGGAAAGGTAAGATACGGATAACCTGCCCGAAGTGTTGGGAATGGTTGATTTCGGAGTCGTAGCTTTTCATAGAACAACGCAAAAACCGCCTTTTGGCGGTTTTTGCGATTATGGAGATATGATAAAGGATGAGATGTATATTCTTTGTTTAATTAATTACTGTGTTTGCACCTTCGGGAACGATTGCGATATATGTTTTGCCGCGGCCGAGGTCGATTATGTTGCCATTTTCATCGGCGTATATATATTGTGATGCTTTATCTGCTCTGAACCAGTTAATATTGATGTATTTGCCTGCGCTTACAAAGTATCCGGTGCCTCTGCCTACCGTACTCATGTCCTGTCTTCCTGCACCTTCACCGTGCCCGACAAGGTCGGAGACCGGTGTTTCGAGAATTAACAGATTTGTAAACGCAACCGGAGCATTGTTGTTTGCATCTTTAAACTGACTGCCGTACTGGCTCATGAAGTAAAGATTCTTGGTGCTGTCATATGAAAAGATGCTGCTTTTTGCTGCTGAAAATCTTGCAGTAACGCTCTGTGCGCTTTTACCCGACGGAATTGGGTTATCGGAAAAGAACAGTGCTTGGATAAATCTGTCGGAGTGTGTGAGTCTGATATCATATGTCGGGAGATGCTTTGAAAAGAGTGCGCCCGATGTTGTTTGCCCGTGATAATTAAGTACAGTATGTCCGGGAATTCTGTTTACGTCTCTGTTGAAGATTTGTGCTCTGCGTCCTCTGACTGCGTCAAAAGCTGTAATTCCGCGGTTGTCAATTTCTTCAAACCCGAGCGGGCTGCCGCCTGCGTGAATGAAGAGTGCATCATATGCTTCAATTATTTCCACCATATAATGTCTTGCACTGCGGATGCTTCCTACAACACCTACGTTGGTGAAATCCTGAAATATTCCTATAAAACGTGTTCCGCCGCCTTCTACAAGAAACTCATAAACAATATCGGCTTCGGAAATACCGTTTGTTGCATTTGTCGGAAGAGCGTCACGTTGATTGCTTATTGATATGGCAACAGGTCTGTTTTTTGCAATATCACCTGCTGACGGGAGGCCTGTGAGCGGGTTGATGCTTGTATTTCTTAGAAATTCAAATCCGTTGTTTACCGTAGAGGTGCTTGCTCCGTTTGTTTGGTTTGACAGAGCGGTTTGATTGTTTGTGTTGGTTGTGCTGATTTGAGTGCCTGTATTGCTTTGGTTTGATACATGAACTTTATTGTTAGCTGACAGTTGGTTGTTTTCGCGTTGTTCTTCCGAGCGTTTGCCTTCGGAACCACCTACAAAATACATGCCGGCTTTGAAATCAACGAAAACACTGATTGCAATAAATGCAATAAGTGTAAGCATAATTATTTTTGATGCTGTTTTGAACAGTGTAGTCCTCATTTGATGTTAGCTCCCTCTTTAAGACCTCGCACCTTTTGATTATCTGTCATCACTTTGTGTTGGCGGCTGTGAAATTACACATTATATAGTATATCGGAATGTTTTCGGGGAAGTTTAGTGTTTTTTGAAAAATTACTGAATTATTTTGCCCGGATTATTTTATCTGTTAAATTTCGCTTGTATATAAGTGCGGCGGCATGTATCATTAATGCAAGGTTAACTTCGGGTATTTAAGGGATGTAATTAATTAATGAATTTTGGAGGGTTGTATGTCTGAATTTAAGTGGGCGATTCTTGGGCCGGGTTCTATAGCCAATAAATTTGCCGAAGGGATATCATCTGCACAGGGTGCAAAGCTTTATGCGGTAGGGTCACGCAGCATGGAAAGAGCAGAAGCTTTTGCGGCAAAATATAGCGCGGTGAAAGCGTACGGCAGTTATGAGGAGCTGGTAAAGGACAAGGAAATAGACTGTGTATATATCAGCACTCCGCATCCTATGCATTTTGATGCTGCAATGCTTTGTATAAATAACGGGTTGAATGTGCTGTGCGAAAAACCGTTTGCCGTCAATAAAAAAGAAGCCTTGACCATGATTTCTGCTGCGCAGGAAAAAGGTGTGTTTATCATGGAGGCTCATTGGACCCGGTTTTTACCGGCAATTAAAGAAGCCGTGAGCTGGATCGAAAAGGGCAAAATCGGTGATGTCCGAATGATTCATTGTGATTTTTCATTTAGGATTGATTTTGACCCTGAATCCCGTCTCTTAAAAAAAGAACTTGGCGGCGGTGGTCTTCTTGATGTCGGATGTTATACGCTCAGTATGGCGACAATGCTTTTCGGATATGAACCGGAGACTATCACCGGTGTTGCCGATATCGGGAAAACAGGTGTTGATGAGCAGGCCGCAATGCTGCTTCGGTACAAGAGCGGGCAAATTGCTGTTCTTTCGTGCGGTGTGCGAACTGCAACATATCATGATTTGAATATTTTCGGAGAAAAGGGAAGTATTTGCATCAAAAACTTTTGGAATACCGACAGTGCAACGCTGTTTATTGACGGTGAACAGCCTGTCACTTTTTCGGAAAAGGACGGGAACGGGTATAATTATGAAATTATGGCAGTGATGGAGGCTGTCCGTGCAGGTGAAATTGAGTGCCGGCTGATGCCGCATGCTGAAACACTGGCAATTACCGGGCTAAGCGATACGCTTCGCGGTTTGTGGGGACTAAAGTATCCGTCTGATGACAGATAGTTTGTATGGAGAGTGATGATATGAAGTATGGGAGAATTGCCGGTATTGACAAGGAAATTTCACGCATAATTTTTGGTACGATGATAATTCATCCTGATGAAAACGGGAGTTATGACAGGGTATTTAGTCTGCTTGATTCAGCGATGGAAAACGGAATCACAACCTTTGATACCGCCAAGGTTTACGGGAGTGAGCCGAATATCGGTAAATGGATGAAGGAACGGGATAATCGCAGTGATGTTGTTATTATCACAAAAGGAGCGCATCCGGATGAAAACGGAAGCAGGGTTCCGGCAGCCAAGCTTGCTGAAGATATCGAAAACTCGCTTCGGCAGCTGCAGACGGACTATATCGATATTTATATGCTGCACCGTGATGATTTGACTGTTCCGGTTTCCGATATTATGGATACATTAAACAGGTATGTCGGCTCAGGAGCTATTAAGGCAATCGGGGGGTCAAACTGGACTGTAGAGCGTTTTACCGAGGCAAATAATTATGCATTGGAAAAAGGTCTTACACCTTTTACTGCGTCAAGTCCGAACTACGGTCTTGCCGTACAGGTGGAAAACCCTTGGGGAGACGGATGTATTTCAATAAGCGGTCCGGAAAATGACGTGGTACGAAAGTGGTATGTTGAAAATAATATGCCGGTATTTGCATATTCGAGTATTGCCCGCGGGTTTTTCAGCGGTAGGGTAACATCATCGGATTACTCACCCGATACGGATAAACTGGATGATGTATGTAAGTATGCATATTGTCATCCCGTTAATTTCAAGCGGCTCGATAAGGCATATACTCTGGCGGAGAAAAAAGGCGTAACCGTTGCAGAAATTGCTATCGCATATTGCTTTGCAGGCGAGTTAGATGTCTATGCATTATTGGGTGCGGAAAGTCTTTTGGAAATCAATTCGGCGGTCAAAGCACTGGATGTTGAAATCACACCGGAGGAGGCAGCATGGCTGGTTGAATGAGAATAAGAAGAGTTAAGGAGTCGCTGAAGGTAGTACAGCGAGAATTTAAAAGCTGTACTTAAATAAACTTATATAAATCGTGTAAATAACTTGCACTACATCCCCTTTTCGCATCGCATCTTAAGCTGCGAAGTTGTTGTTTTATTTTTGAAACACAAACAAATATTCATGAGCTATTAATAAAAAGTTATTTATATAACTTTTTTTCTTCCATCGGTCAGTATACTTGCAATTGTGCTGTTCTTTAATAACTATTTCTTTTACATTAAACCCAGATTCTTTAAAAATTTTCATAACGTCAAAACTTAAAGTAATAATATGCCCGCCTTTTCTTGTATCTCCCATGAGAATTGCGCAATACTTTTTAGGTTTTAAAACACGATAACACTCATCGGCTACCGGTCTCATTTCTGTTAAAAAATCACAAAGACCGAAATTAGATATATCTCCACTAATACCATCGCTGTACTTTACTATGTTTGCATAAGGCGGGTGTGTGCAAATGAAATCTATGCTTTTGTCAGGAATAAAGTCAAGTTTCCTGGCATCACCATTTTTAATATAAACACTTCCCGCATTATCACACATAAATGTAGTTTTTTTCCTGCACCGTTCCAGTGATGTTGGATTTATATCAACACCAATTATATTTCTATTTAAAAGTTTTGCTTCTATCAATGTAGTTCCGCCACCGGCAAATTGATCTAGTATAAGTTCTTTTTCTGTAGTATATCTTAGTATGAGATTACGTGGTACATATGGCGACCAATTACCCCTGTATTTGGCATCATGCGTTGCCCAGCAACCACGCTCAGGGAATGACCATAAAGAATTTTCCTCCAGTTCAAAACTGTCTGGTTCGTGGTGTGTAAGCATAAGTTATTCCCTTTTCTTCACCTTGTTTTAAGTATGGAAGAACATTATACTCCCACTTGTCAAGCATTTCATCATATAGGAAAAATCACACTTCTTCAAAATGATGAATGAAAATGTGAAATCATAGATGATTATATAAAAAAATTATTAATTACGATGGTAAAATGAAAAAAGAATGTAGAAAAATTTTTCGCTTACTAATCAATCCTCCGATGGTATTGGTAATCCTAGTTTTGAAAGAGGTATGTATTCAAAATAAAAATGACAACCAACACTAAGTATATAATCTAGGACATCTTTATACTCCGGTTTTTTGAACCAATCGTTTAATAAATAAATATATTCGACATCAATATTTGCACGTGACAATAATTTTTGATATTGTTTTTTCTTAAAGTCGCACGTTTGTAATTTTTCATCAACTGAGCCTGCAACGTTTTGGTATTTGCATTCAATTATAAAAAGTGTGTTATTTATAATAACATATATACAATCGTCTGGACGAATCTGTTTTGAAATTATTGTGTCCCACTTTATGCCGTATTCCATAAGAAATTGATAGAACTTTCCGTATGGTTTTAATACCCTTGCTACTTCTTCTCCTAAATAAAAAACTTTTTCATTATTTATATTATATCCTTTCTGTTTGGACAAAAATGTAGATAAGTCAGTTTTTCCCTCAAACTCAAGACCGGTTTTTGTGTTTACTCCACCTTTACCACCTTTTATCATTTTATTTCCTCCATAAAGATAAACTAAAAACGTTTTTTAGAACACTGGAGTCCATATCATCGATTCCTAGTTAAAATTTTAATAACCAATTAATAAAAATCACGAATTTATTTACTCTCAGTAACTTGCTATTAGAAGCTCATTTATTTTCCCCCGCTTATTTGCTGCGGAGTTAATATTTCTTGCAGCACTTATGCGGAGTATTTTATGTTTTTCATATAACTTGTCAAAGAATGAGTCTTCCTTATTTATATTTGTTGGGTCGCTATTACTTGCTACAACAAATGCGCCGGTATCTGATAAAATATCTATAAACTGTGCAAGCTCTATTTGTTCTTTATCTCCGAATCTGTCTTGGGTGTAGGAGGTGAAGCTGGACGATTCAGTCAATGGACGGTATGGTGGATCAAAGTATGCGAAAGTGTTTTTATCAATAAAGCTTTTAGACTTCTTGTAATCACAACATTTAATTTGGACATTTTTAAGAACTTTCGACACAGCAGTCAAATTATCTTCATCACATATACAGGGATTTTTATAGTCACCTTGAGGAACGTTGAACTCACCTTTTGAATTGACTCTGTATAAGCCATTGAAGCAGGTTCTATTTAAGAAAATAAATAATGCTGCTAACTCCGGCGTTTTTATTTTTTCATGAATTAAGTTATTGTATCTACTGCGATTACTATAATACAGGTTTTTCCTTCTTTCTACACTAACAGGAAGGTATTTCATCTCCATAGATTTTAACAAAACAATGAGTTCATCAATACTATCTCGAATGGTAGTATATGTGTGTATTAACTCGTGATTTATATCGCTCATATAAACTTTGGACATTTTATAATTGCTGAGTATATCGAACAAGACTGCCCCACCACCAATAAATGGTTCAGCATATTTATTTATATTGTTACCTAAATCTTTTGGATACTTCAATCTAATATTTTCTAGTATTTGAGCTTTTCCACCAGCCCATTTTATAAAAGGTTTTACTTTCGCCGGAGTTTTTGGCTGATGCCGCAAACTCCTTGCATCATCAGGCTTGCGTGCATCTTTAGGAATCCACCACATCTTGCCCATTAGTTTTACACCCTCAATCCTGTCCTCGGAACAAAATACAGCAACTCTGCGCTGAGAAATACCCCATTGAATTGCTGCCTCTTTTGCTGAAATGTATTCCATATAATCTTCCATCCTGAAATATAAGATTCTTGTATGATTATATTCTAGGTTAAGAATAATGTCAATATATAGCAGTATACAGCAGTATACAGCTCAGGTATTGACATTGTAGATTATTATCTTTTATAATACTAAATTGGTTGTTTATTTATATGATTAAAGGAGATTATTGAGCGTGAGGGCTGTATATGGTGTTTACGTCGTGGTAATATGCTTATTGCTTCTTACTGCATGTGTTGGTGTACAAGCGGATATTGCAACATATAATTCTCAGGATTCTGATGATATTTATATCGGTATTGCCTATCCTGTTGCGTTAAATGACGGGGACTCGCTCTTTCGAGAGGGATATGAGCTTGCAATAAAACATATAAATGAAAATGGCGGTGTTTTGGGTAAAACACTGCACGCTGCTATCCGTGATGATAATAATGATGTTCATTCCGCTATGCAGATAGCCGATGCCTTTCACGAACAGGGGATAACAGCGGTGATTGGTCATTGGACTACTAATGTCAGCTATTTCGTTTCGGCTGTATATGAAAAAAACAGGGTTGTTATGGTGACCCCTACTGCAACCGGCATGAACCTTTTAGAATACTATAATAACTATGTTTTCCGAATGTTTGCGAATCACGAGGTTATGTCACATGCACTTGCCGATCACTCGGCTGACCACAACCATAGGCATGTTGCAATCTTTTTCGATGATAATGAGTATGGACGTGATTTTGCAACAGCTATGGAAATACAGCTGAGCAGACACAATATAGCAGTGGTCGACCGTGTATCGAGTATTACAAGCTTCAACATCGCAGATATTTCTGCACGTTGGAGTGCATTTGGCGTTGATGCTGTTTATATAGCATCATCGGTTGAAAACTTTGTTCAGCCAATTAAGCTCATTCGTGACAGTAATCCGGATATCCCTATTCTGAGCGGAGACAATTTTGTAGGGAGCAGCTTCAATTATCAATTAGAAGACTATATGGATAATATTTTCATAGCTACTTATGATATCGCACTGCTTGATAGAGATTTTTTAAAGAAGTTCTACGAGGCATACGGACAATCTCCCGATATACGTGCTGTGGCAGCGTATGATTCAGTACAATTGCTTGCAAGTGCAATGGAAGTTGTCGGAAGTATAGATGCATCGGCAATAGCAGCATATATTTCTTCCATATCAGGCTATAACGCTGTGTCGGGTGCTCTGACCTTTGATAGAAATTCCGGCGAATTTGAAGGCTTCAGGGTAATAGTTCATGAAATCAACACAAACGGGGATATTAAGGATGAATAAAAATAATCACATTTCCGCCACATCGATGAAGGTGGAAAAAATGATTTCTGTCATTGAAATAAAGTCATGGATAGCATTTGCATTGGTTTTGGCAATCCTTGGCGGTGCGATGATATGGGGATTTTTCGGCACTATGCATGTGCAGGAGGATGTTTCGGGAGTTTTAGTTAAGAGAGGAACAATCGTCAATATATTTGCATCAAGCGATGGTTTCCTGATTGATTTCACCTTGACTCCCGAGCAATATGTTGAAAGAAATCAAGTTGTAGCAAGGATTGAGCAAAATGTGTTGATAAGCGAAATCAACCTGATGATTTTGCAGGAATATCCTGAGATTGAAATCGAAGCAAAACGTGAGCAGCTCATAGCTGCAAGTCAAATCAGAACATTCGATTCCGGTCGTGTTGTTGATACATACGTACATACAGGGGATTATGTTGAACGCGGACAAATGCTTGCCACTATTTCTAAAGAACCTCCCGATGGAGCGATGCGGGAGTGTTTATTATTTGTTTCGAATACGCAAGCACGAAGTATTGAACAGGGGATGGAAGTCAGCATTTTCCCGGCTGCGGTAAACAGGCAAAATTACGGTAATATGATTGGAACTGTTACACAGATAAGTCAGCGTCCGGTCACATTCCAATATCTTTATAACACACTCGGCAGTGCTGAACTGGCATCTGATTTTTTGCAAAGCGGTGCACTTTATCAAGTAGATGTGACACTCACCACATCGGAGGAAACAATAACAGGATATAAATGGACCACCTCATACGGTCCAAGCAGGATGCTTGAAAACCTTACCTTATGCGAAGCATCGATTTTAATAGAAGCCGTCCGCCCTATTGATGTGTTTTTCTTTGGGAGGTAGGTGAAGTGTTACAAAAAAACGCAATTGAATTAATTCTGAGGAACAGAAGTACTATTATTTATGCACTCATTTTGAATGTATTATTGTTAATCCCTGCAGCACTCGCACCATTGTTCAAGCGAGTGTTTGCAGATTACATTTTGATAGATGGTATTACTGAGTGGCTATTTCCGCTTTTTGCTCTGATGATTGGAACCACGATAATCTCATCTGTCATTATATGGCTGAAAAAGAACTGCTTGATGCGTCTTTCAAGCAGAATCGAGGTTTCGTCTTTGGCAGATTATATTTGGAGAGTATTTTGTGCTCCCATGAACCTGCATGACAGCAAAGACAGTTATCATCTGCTGTTTTGGGCAAACTCTCCAAAACTGGTAGCTACAGCAATTACAGAAGACATATTGGATTATATATTCTGTATTATAAGCATAGTGTTTTACATTATATTAATGTATCTTTTAAATCCCCTGATGACTGTAATCGTTGTCGGTCTTGTTATCTTTAATATTCTTTTGACAAAAATCCGCGATTATATAAGTAATAAAATGATTAAAGAAGACGATAATGACGCAGACCCTATTGAACTTGCTCTGCAGGACGAAGGCATCGCATTTGCAGGACTCGAAAATATTGAAACCTTTAAGGCAACAGCATCGGAAAACCAACTCTTTAAGCGCTTGCTCGGCAAAAAAATTGAATTCATCAATGCGAGAAGAAAAATTGAATATATGTTTGCTTACAGACCATTCAGAAATATTACAGAAGTTCTTTTTCTCAGTCTGTTGCTTTTGATTTCCGCAATCAGGATCATGGATAGGAGCTTGACAGTCGGTGATTATATGGCTTTTCAAGCTTATGCCGTCGCTTTCTTCATCCCTTTAAAAACATTAATATTTTCAAAGTTCACATTGGGACTTTTTATAAAACGACTGGGACATTTTACACAAGATTTTGGCAGCGATATTAGGGAAGAAAAAAACGAAGATGCTGCTGATATCGCTTCGGGAAAGCTGGAAGGCAGAATCGAAATAAAGGATGTTTCATTTAGTTATGTCGAAGGCACACCGGTGCTGGAAAACATCAACCTCACAGTAGAGCCCGGTCAGCGCATTGCAATCATCGGTAACTCCGGTGCCGGAAAAACAACTCTAATAAAGCTCCTGCAGGGGTTATATCAACCAAACAGCGGCGAAATAACTATTGACGGTATCGACCCCTGCCGCATAAACAAACAATTGTATGCTAATTCAATCGGTTCGGCCAACCAATCTATCACCATATTCGCAGCTTCTATTCGTGATAATATTACTATTTGGGATGACTCTGTGCCCGATTCTGAAATCTACAATGCCGCAAGTGATGCATGTATACACGAGTATATCGCATCTCTTGGCAGTGCGTACGATTCAGAGTTATATGAAAACGGCACAAACCTTAGTGGCGGTCAGAGGCAAAGGCTGGAAATTGCGCGTGCGCTCTTGCACGACCCGTCAATTGTTTTCTTTGATGAAGTGACAGGCTATGTTGACCCGCTCAATCGTCAGAAAATAGAGAGCAGTCTGCTCAGACGTAAATGCGCTTGCGTTATCGTTACCAATATACTCACGCATATCACCGATTATGACGAAATCATCATTATGGATAAGGGTAAAATCATTGACAGGGGAACACATGATCAGCTAATTCAATCATCGGAATTTTATGCTTCGATCATAAAGCCCGAAAAAACAGCGGTATAGGTTTGAATATGAAAGATAAGCAAAGAACGGAAATAGAGTTGCTTCAAAAAAGAAGTGATTACAACGATAAGGTTTTCGAGCATGCCATAGAGCAGATTGCCGGAATAGATAAAGTGTTGCCAAAACTTGTTTGGAATGACCATGACGACGATGATTATACAAAGATTTGCAGGATTTTATGTGATTATTTCAAAGTCGAGATGAAAGCACCGGCAAAAAATCCGTCTGAAGACCAGAACAATCCCGAAAATGATGCATTATATCTTTCAGGTTTCAGACAAAAAGAAGTTGTGCTTGGAAGAAACTGGTGGAAGAGTAATAATGGTGTGATGATAGGTTACCTTGAAGACGGAACACCTTTGGCTCTCACTCCTTGCGTCATCTACGGATACAAGGTATATAATCCTAAAACAATGCAATATAGTAGAGTTAACAAAAGATTTGCATCAAGCATTCAAGCAGATGCGATTGCGATATTCCATGTGTTTCCGTCAGAGTCATTAAAAGCAGCGGATATTGTAGGGTTTACATTACGTGAAAATGTTTACAGAGATGTTATAATCATCCTTGTATGCAGTTTTTTAGCTAACATAGTAGGCATTATTCCCCCAATCATCGCAGAGCGGATTTTTGATTTTGTGATTCCCGGGCGCCTGACCGGTGCACTCTATGTTTTTATATTTGTTCTTCTGTTTTTTGGCATTGCCGATGCAGCGATTTCGGTCGTCATCAATTTAGGTGTGTCGAGAATCCATACGCGTGATGGTCTTGCGCTGCAAGTG
>WQXS01000021.1 GCA_009784725.1 Oscillospiraceae bacterium | reverse complement strand
TGTGCAATCATTATTTTTCACATTACTACCCCTGCTAATATAGTTATAAAGTTGAATTGTGTCGGCAGTGCCGACACAATAACATAATCTATGAATGCTTCGAATACTAAACCATAGCACCAATGTATTTTACTATGGGTTGCATAAAATCGCAAGTACCATTTTGTCTGCTTGTTGACATTTTGGTATGGGTGTACTATAATTGCGCTGAAATACTTGGATTTTACCTTGAAAGGGGTTGTTTTGATGTTTGTATATATGGTGATTGAGACTTAGTGTGAATATCGGGTGCAAGGATGAGTGTGAGATGTCTTGTGTGACAGATGAATTTCCCTGTCCTTTGTGCCGTTTTGGAAAGTGACCTTTTGTGAATAGTGCTGTACTGCACCGTGTTTATGGTGTTTTTGATCCGCAACGCAGCAGCCACAGGTAGAGGCTGCTTGGTGAGCGGTATTTTTGCGTCCGAAAACGGAAAACAGAAGCATTTGAAATTAAGAAAGGTATATAAATGATAGATTTAAAGCAATACGGCTATATAGAAACAGAAAAACCCGCTGACGGGTTAATTCCTGCACGCATTACTGCGGTTCATAGAGACAGGTATGATTTAATCAGCGAAAACGGAGCGGGAAACGGGAAGCTGAAAACAAGTGTATATTACGGCAGGGAGCCTCATCCTTTTCCTACGGTCGGTGACTTTGTGCTTATCAAAGAAGTGGATGGCGGGGATTGCCAAATTGTACAGACTTTACCGAGGAAAAGTTATTTTTCCAGAATGGATCCGAAGCCGGGCGGATATACGGAGCAGGCGGTTGCGGCAAACTTTGATATAGTATTTATTATGCAGTCGCTGAACCAAAACTTTAACCTGCGCCGTCTGGAACGGTATCTGACTCTCACGTGGCAAAGCGGAGCGACACCTGTAATAATCCTCACAAAAGAAGATTTAATTGATGACCCTGCAGAGCAGCTTTTACAGGTGGAGGAAATTGCGGCGGGTGTTGATATAATAACAACCAGCGCAAAGACGGGTGTCGGGCTTGACGCTCTTGGTAAATATCTGCAGCCGGGGAAAACCTGTGTTTTTCTTGGGTCGTCCGGTGTTGGAAAATCAAGCTTGCTCAACACTCTAATGGGTGAAGAAGTAATGCTTGTAAAAGAAATACGTGAGGATGACGCAAGGGGCCGTCATACAAACTCACCGTGAGATGTTTACACTTCCCTGCGGTGCGTTTATAATAGACACCCCCGGAATGCGGGAAATCGGCATGTGGGAAAGCACGGAAGGAACACTTCAATCCTCGGTATCGGACGTGTTTGCAGATGTTGAAGAACATCTGGGCACTTGTAAGTTTTCAGATTGCAGACATGAAAGTGAACCCGGATGTGCAATAAAGGCGGCAATTAAGCAAGGTGTGTTTACTCAGGAACGTTGGGAGAGCTACTTAAAGCTTCAGCGCGAAGCACTGTATGCTGAGGATAAGCTTGCCGCTATGAGAGACAGGGCGGCAAAAAGCGTAGAATTAGGAGTTTGGTGGCGCAACAGGAATAAGGAGATATGGTAATGAATCTTATAATTAGACCCGAGACCCCTGACAATTATTATGCTGTTGAAGAGCTGACACGGGAAGCCTTTTGGGAGTTCTGGGAAGAGGACGAAGACCGGATTATGTGTAATGAACACCTATTGGTGCATAAACTGCGGAGTGTAAAAGCACTTGTGCCGGAGCTAAACTGCGTTGCAGTGCTGGACGGGCAAATCGTCGGGCATATTATCTATACAAAAAGTTGGATTGAATCCGAAGACGGTACTAAGCATGATACTCTGACTTTCGGACCGCTCTCGGTTAAACCGGAGTTTCAGAGCAGGGGAATCGGTAGAGCGTTGATGCAGCATACATTTGAAATCGGAAGAAAGCTTGGTTTTCCTGCTGTTTTGATTTTCGGGATTCCCGATTATTATCCCCGTGTCGGCTTTAGACGTGCTGCAGAGTTTGGTATTACTACATCTGACGGAGCTGTTTTTGATCCGTTTATGGTTTATTTGCTTTATGAGGGTGCTTTAGACGGGATTCATGGTAAGTATTATATCGATTCGGTATATGATGATTTAACGGAAGAAGAAACACTAGAATTTGATAAACGCTTCCCGGAAAAGAAACTTCACGAGTTTACACCGGTTGATGTGCTAATTTCCCGTCTTGAACCCGAAGCTGCAAATGCAATAAAAGGATTAAATATTAAAACCCTTGATGTAATCAAATCAAAAAGCGAGCGTGAAATTTCATCACTGCCGGGGATGGACGATAATGCAATTAAGACTATTCGTGCTGTCATGAAAGAACATAAATTTCCATGGGGAACAGGCAAATAAATATTCCTTACATTTTGATGATTTTGTTGAAAATGGATATAGAATTTTATGAGAAGGATTATGACAGAATCAAATAATGCTGATAATCCATGCGTTCTAATGCGGATATAACTAATACATACATTAGTAAACAATATTCTAAAAAGTGATATTTGACATTCTCGCTGTGCTGTGATATTATCTGCGTCGGTAAAAAATTTACCAATTAAAAATTACAAAAGCGGGTTTGAAAATTCACAAAACCACAGGTAAGGAATATAATACCATGGAGAATATTATAGAAAGGTGGTGAGAGGTTTTGAAAATAAATTTTCTTTTGAGCGGTGATAATGTGTTCGTTAATTGCGAATACGGTATTGCATTTAACTGTGCAAAAACATGGGATAATTGCGTCCAATTACCGGTCATTTGCTCCGGTTTTGAGTTATCACGGGATAATTGTGCCCATTTGCACCGTTTTGAATGCCTCTTGCCGCATAAAGTAACAGCCTGATTAAAGGCTAATTAATGCGCTGAGATTTCCCGGGTATTCAAACGGATACCCGGGAGTTTTTTTATTACGGGAGTAATGGGAAAAGAAGATTAATTTTAGGAGCATACACTATGAAAAAATACGCAAAAACCGCACAGTTATCCTTTCTTGAACGGATTAACGGCGGACTTATATATATACTTCCAAGCATATTCATAAAAATATTTACACTTATTGCACTTGTCTACCTCTGGAGAGTAGTAATGACATCGGGTGTTGATGTTGGAATGACTCTCCCGCAAATGCTGACATATGCATATGTCAGTGCGATTCTCGCCGATATGCTGGTTGTTCAAACTGCAGCATCCGGATGGCTTTCGGAGGGGGTTCTGATGAAGCTCTACGGGCGTCCGCTTCCGGTATTCGGACAGCTTGCTGCACAGACGGTAGGCGGCTGGGTGCCGGAGCTGCTGATGTTTTCACTGCCGATGATACTGCTTGCACCGCTGTTTTCGGTAAACCTGATTCCAAAATCATCATATTTCCTGCTAAGTTTGCTTTTATGCATTTCTCTGGGTTTTGCGATAGAACTGCTTTTTGCATGTTTATCAATAAAACTCAGAAATATGAATTGGCTGCTCGGCAGAATGAGAATGGCAATAATAACGGTATTTTCGGGTACTATAATCCCAATCAGGCTGCTACCGTTCGGACTGTCGGAAATAATGAGATATCAGCCGTTTGCATCGCTGGGAGGAGCACCTCTTACGATATTTACCGGCTCGGCAAATGTACCAGAAACCATACTGCTGCAGGTCGTATGGAATATTATTCTATGGCCGGTTGCAATACTTGTATGGAAAAAATCACAGGAAGGAATGGTCAGTTATGGAGGGTAATAGATTACCTACGGACAGAATAACCTTTAAACGTATAATTAAGCTGCTGATGATAGCTGCAAAGGTTGATATGGTATGGCTTCTCAGGGATACAAGGTTTGCAATAATGGGTATTCTCGGTGATGTAATAAATAACCTTGCAATGGTTTCGGGAGTTTTCCTGATAGCAGTAAGGTTTGGCGGAATCGGCGGCATGACAACGGACGAGGTGCTGTTCATGATGGCATATTCGACACTTGTTACAGGCATTTTTATGCTTTTCGGTTCGTCCAACAACATTCATGTAAGCAGAATAATCGGGCGGGGGCAGCTCGAACATATGTTTATTCAGCCTTTGCCTCTGAGCACACAGCTGCTTACGAACGGATTTTCGCCATTTACAAGCAGCAGCAACTTCATCGTCGGGGTTATTTTGATGATGATAGCAATAAACAGACTTGAAATAAATGTTTCGGCAGTTTGGATGCTTACTCTTATTGCTTACTTGATTGCAACTATGATAATAATCATAGCCCGTGCATATTTGGTTTCAAGCATTGCATTTTATGCACCGGTTGCAGCAGAGGAGATAACATACACAGCCATTGACGAAACATGGCTTCTGAGCACATTTCCGCTTTCTGGAATGCCCCGCTTTGTGCAGATACCGCTAATGACTATACTTCCCGAAGGTCTGATGGCATGGTTTCCCGCACTTATACTACTTAACAAAATACAAGCAGGACTGCTTGCATACTACCCGATGCTGTTTGCGCTGCTTTCGGCTCTTACGGCAGGTTATTTCTTTAGGAAAGGATTGAGATATTATGTCCAAAAAGGTTCAAACAGATACGTGCCGTACGGTTTTCGCAGATAACATAAATTGTGAAAAGGATTCGGCAATATGTATAAAAAACGTCACAAAGACGTTTAATCAATGGCAGCGAGACAATACCGGGAAGGGATTAATAAGAAACCTGATAAAACCGGAAAAACGTATAATCACAGCACTTGACGATGTTTCGTTTGAGGTTAAAAAAGGAGAATTTGTCGCATATGCAGGCCCGAACGGAGCAGGAAAAAGCACAACTATTAAACTTCTGTCGGGTATGCTTCTTCCCACAAAGGGTGAGTTGACTGTACTTTCAATGTCGCCGCAGAAGCAGCGGCGTACCATTATGAAGCATCTTGGGGTTTTGTTCGGAAACAGGACGGAATTATGGTGGGATCATCCTGTTATTCAAAGCTTTGAATGGAAAAAGGTTGTCTGGGATATTCCCGATGACCTGTACAAAAGAAATCTTGCTATGGTGACAGAGCTTTTGGGCTTGGAGGAGCTGCTTAAAACCTTTGCACGGGAAATGAGCCTCGGTCAGCGGATGCGTGCCGATGTTGCAATGATGCTGCTTCATTCGCCAAAGGTGATTTTACTCGATGAACCGACCTTAGGGTTGGATGTCGAAGCAAAGCGGCAAATGATTGCTTTTCTGAAACAGCTGAATGAAAAGGAGGGTACAACAATTGTTGTTACAAGCCATGATATGGACGACCTTGAGGAAATGGCGCAGAGAATCCTGCTGATATCAAAAGGAAAAGTTGCCTTTGACGGCGATTTTACGAAGCTGCGAGATGAGCTTGAGTGTACAAAACGTGCAATTGTTAAGTTTTCAGATGGCAATGAGCAGATAATTGATTACCAAAACACAAACAAACTCCTTGCAAAACTCTCCAAAATGGATGGCATTACCGATGTCATTTTCACACAAACATCTTTGGAAGAGGGTCTGGCAAATCTGTACAAAAAATGGAAGCAATAAAATAAGGCAAGGGGACTTGTCCCCTTGCTATATTTCCCCCCTCTGTGTTAGAACGGAAGTTTTATTACTGCGGTGGTGCCTGTTCCGGGGGTGCTTGAGAGGTCCAGGGTTCCTCCGCATAGTTCGAGTCTTTTTCTAACGTTGTTTATGCCGATGTGTTTTGCTATGTTTTTTGGTGGTTCAGTCGTGTCGAAGCCTGCGCCGTCGTCGGTTACGGTAACGATGTAAACTTCGTCTTTTTCCGATATTGAAACTGTGATGGTGCCGCCGCCTTCTTTTTTGCCTATTCCGTGTTTGACTGCATTTTCTACAATCGGTTGTATTGTCAATGGGGGTACTCCAAATCCGCCGGCTTCGATGATATATTTAATTTCCAGCCCTTTTCCGTATATTGCTTTTTCCAGGCTGAGATAGTGCTTAACATGGTCCATTTCCTTTTCGATGCTTATAAGATTGGTATTGTTAAGCGATTCCATATTGCTTCTGAGATATGCGGAAAAATCCATTGCTGCTATTTTTGCCTGTGCAGGGTTTTCATCACAGAGCTGAACAATTGCGGTAAGTGCATTATAGAGAAAATGTGGTTTGATTTGCGACATCATAACCGAGATTCTGCTTTCGACCAGCTCCCGTTCAAGATGGCTGATATGGCGAAGGTCGTATACATAGCTGAGTCCCACATTTTCGCCTTTATATTTAGCAAGGACTGTTGTGACTTCGCACGGGATGATTTCACCTGTTTCCGATTTCAGAGTCCATTCGAAAATCTGCTTTTCCCCGTCCATAGTATGTTTCATATAATCGTCTGCTTTAGTCCTTGATTTTTGTCCGTCCGGCTGATACTCGGGTGTATAGTCATTAATAATATCGAACTGCCGTTGATTTTGCCGGTCAATGCTAAGCATGTTGAACATTTGGTCATTATAATTAATAAACGTGGAATCATGCAAAAACATACTGAGGCCAATAGGTGCGTTTTCGTAGAGAATGCGGTTGTATTCATCTGTTTCGTGTGCTTTTCGTGCGATATCATTTTGGATGATGGCGAAATAAAATACGATAGCAATGGTGATTGATATCATATTTATCGGTGTTCCCGCTATCATCATATGAAGAATTACTCCGATTGCGGGAATTAAAATATATCCCACAAGTGTCAGCAGCTCTCTTTTTTCAAGGTATTTTCTTTTATTAATTAATATTACAGAGTTGATTGCCATGCAAACGAATGTAAAGACGTAACTTAACATAAACCAGTCAGGACGCACCAGTTGATTATACTCATTTATCAAACTGTTCGAATTAATAAACGGATCTGCTAAAATGCTGAAAATATCCGCAATACAAACAGCGACAGCTATACGTGCCGCAATAATAATGTATTTTGAAAGAACGGTTTTTTCCTTTAGGATTGCAATAATCAAGCGGGTGTAGAGAATCAGCATAACCGGACCGCACGAGGCTTTTATGCACTCTGAAATAATAAGCGGCAAAGTGCTGCTGACATTGGGGTTTCCGTTATAAATGAACCACACTTTGCTTGCGAGCAGGAGTATGAGATTAGTTATAATGATATAAATAAAAATCCTGCTGCGCTCTTCCTTGCCGTGCTCACTCATCTGCACGGACACAAGGATTATTACACTGACAATAAAGCAAAAGGCAGCAAAAGTGATATTTAGTTCAAGTAATCCAGTCATTTTATACCTGCTTGTATAACGGGTTCACTATTTTATAAACCAAGCTCCCACAGGCCGTGAAGATTACAGTAAGCATATACTGCGATTGGAGCATCATCTGTAAAAACGAAGCTGCATTTGGGGTCAACTCCGGGTTTTAAGCATTTACGCTGGCCGCCGTTTTTAGTTTCAACATAAATAAATTCAATAAAATGAGCATCTTCCATTGGATGCGGTACACTGCCGATTTGAACATCGATTTTATCTGCCGATGAACTGACTGAGGGCACGTGTTTTTCTGCACTTGCTTCAATTGTATTCGGAATCAGTTCGGTCATGTTTTGACCGCAGCAAACGAGCGGGGCTCCTTTTTTTGAAATAAGCCCTGTCAAATTACCGCAAAGGTCGCATTTAAAAAATCTGTGATTACTGCTCATGTTGTATACCCCGTTTCAATTAATAATAAATAAAGTGTAACATAGATAAATTACACATGCAATATAATAAGGTTCTTAGGCCGCAAGCTGCATCAGAATGACAAAATTCAATGCTTAAAAGGTGTCTTTAGTGCAACCTATTCTCCGATTATTTTTACAAGAACACGTTTATTTCTTTTGCCGTCGAATTCTCCGTAGAATATTTGCTCCCATGTTCCGAAATCGAGCTGACCGTTTGTTACGGCGACAACAACCTCTCGCCCCATTACTGTGCGTTTTAAATGTGCATCGGCATTATCTTCATAACCGTTGTGGTCGTATTGGCTGTGCGGTTTTTCGGGAGCAAGGCCTTCGAGCCATTTTTCAAAGTCACGGTGCAGGCCGCTTTCGTGGTCGTTAATAAAAACGCTTGCTGTGATATTCATTGCATTTACAAGGCATAAGCCTTCACTGATACCACTTTCTTTAAGTGCGGCATCCACCTGCGGAGTGATGTTTAAGAATGCTCTGCGGGTTTTTGTGTTATATGTCAGTTCTTTTCTGTATGATTTCATGAATATCCTCCAATTTTTGTCTAATTGCCGGGCCGGCCGGGGGTGACAAGCGGGCTCCACTCATTGCCGGATGCTGCAAGCATTCCAAGCGCTGTCAAGTAATCGCCGTATTTATCACCTTGCCATGGATGGTTTCTTGCCCAGCTCCACGCAGCGTCGAACCATTTTTGAGGGCCGAAAAGTGAGGCGGGGACAAGTGCGGGACCCCAAAATGCAGGGTCTTTTGTATCCTCATCGAATCCGGTTTCTTTACTTATGGGGGTTCCGTTCAGTTGCCTGCTGCATATTTCGGTAAACTCCCCGTTTGTCCATTCGTTTTGCAGTTCGTTTAATCTTTTTACCGCTAATTCTGTGAGCGGTGAAGTGCCGCACAGCATTGTATCCAAGGCTAGGCGCCATGGAACTCTGCAGGCGTTCCAATGGTATGTGCCGTCCTGCGGTGTTTCGAGCAGCTGTCCCGGGGCTGACCACCACTCGCCGTGTTTTTTGTCGCCGCTGTTTTCGTATTGCACGCTTGCAAAATCGGGCAGTATTCCGGTTGGCGGGTTCTGCTGCATTATTATATTCAAAAGCCCTTTATATGTTTCCGAAACCAAGCTGTCCCAGTCGTTACCGGGCAGCCGGAGTGCATCGAATACTTTAAAATGATGAATCATATGGTCTGACGGGCGGGTAAAACAGCGGCTGTCGCCGGTTTGTTTTATCCAGCTTCCCGCTGTTGTGTAGAATGTGCCGTAATTACCGGGAGGTGTTGCCTTGCGTACTTCGGTGCGCCATATTTCATCAACCATAAGCTTTGCATATTCAAGATAATTTTGTCCGTCGTCGCTTATATCCCATTGGATTGATGCAAGCAGTAATGCATATGCCATATCAAGGCTGCCGTCGGTTGCGGTGCCGCTTCCGCCGTTATTCCAGCTGCCTCCGTACGGAGTTTTCCATTTATTATCGGTGCGGATTTCCCAATTCATAAGATACTCGGTTTTTTTATCATCAAGCCCTTTCCACTGACGAAGAGAGCGGAACATACCGTCGAAATACGCTTTGACATCGATTCCGAGTTCTTTATCGGCACCTGCCATTAAAACAAGCAGATACATGCCGTATCCGTGAGATTCAGAGCATGTGACCTGATGTGCTCCGCCTTTTGCTATATAATCTGTGCTATGCTCGATAACCATGCGGAAAATTTTGTGGTCCTCGGCGGTTTCCGGGTCTACGAGAAAATCGCCGTTATTGATTATATTTTTGATTGTATTTATTATATCGTTGTTCATTTGTTCCTGAGATATACCTGAAGGTTTAAACAGGTCGAATTTTACGCCCGTGTCATCTTTGCCCGCTTGTGGAAACGGTTTTTTCGGAGCAGGACTGTTATATTCGCCTGTAATACTGATATTAAAGCAGGCTGTTAATGTTTCCTCATCGGTTTCGGTATTCGGATACACAACGGTTACAGGTCTTTTTGCCGAGCGGACAGCTGTTGAAAACCCGACAATCATATTCGGTGTGACCGGAAAAGGACCTTCCTTTTCGCCCGATGAATGTATCAGATTATAAGCGGTGCCGCTTAAATCCAAAGCTTCACTGAGTTTATAGTCTGTTTTGCCATGACTTACAATTTCTATTGCTTTGAATGATTTGTTGTTATTATTCATAACTCAACCTGCCTTTTATATACCGGCTTCACTTGCCGTTTTCTATTTTTTGCAATGTGTCTTTTTTCAGTTCTTCTTTTAATGCTGTCAGGTACTCACTGTGTGTTACGTTTTCGTCACCATAGGTTATGTTTTCGGTATATTCTAGCGGAAGCCATGTTTCGAGCGGGGATTCGTTGTGCGATATTATTGCCTCTATCCTGTCAAGTGCTTTGAAGAGTTTTGCTTCACCGGTTTGAAGCTCTGCCATTTCGGTAAACAATTCCGTGAACTCTTTTGCCGTGTTTTCGGGAAGCCGCCTGAGCATATCGGTTACTGCCAAATCCTCTTTTTCCCTATCCTGTTTTGTTTTGTAAAAAGATGGGATGTCGCCTGTTATTGCCTCGCCGAAATCATGGATGAGACACATTTTAACAACCTTGTTTATGTCCAAATCCGGGAACTCATCACCAACAAGTAAAGCCATTGCAGCAAGCCGCCAGCTGTGCTCCGCAACACTCTCCTGCCTGCCGTTTTCGCCCCACACATGGCGGGTATTTCGCTTTAATTGTCCGATTATTCCTAAAAAATTAATTAACTCTCTCGGATGCATTTATTACTCCTTGATTAACGCTTCGCTGCTGTTAGATAATATTCCTGTATTTTTCCATCATGGACTTAAAGATTTCGGCGGTTGAGGGTGGGGTCCAGGTTATTGCGTTTGCACCTGCGTTTACTGTGTCGATGATTGACTGATCGTTTGGTCCGCCGGTTGCGATAATTGCAACGGAAGGATGCTCGGTCCGGATTTTATCGACAAGCCATGGTGTGCGCGATGCGGCCGATACGTTTAAAATTGTGACACCTGCTTTTATTCTTTCCGAAATATCGTCATTTTCGTTTACAACTGTCAAAACTATAGGGATGTCAATGACCTTACGGACTTTTTTTACTGTTGCATTTAACGTGGGAGCATTCATGACCACACCAACCGCACCTTGAAACTCGGCATCCGAAGCAAGGTATACGACACGGCTTCCTGTTGTTGTTCCGCCGCCGACACCGCAAAATACAGGGATATCGGATGCCATAATAATCGAATGCGAAATAATCGGCTGCGGGGTAAAGGGATAAACGGCAATTACTGCATCCGCATTTATATTGCGGATAACGGCAATATCGGTGCTGAATACAAGCGATTTTATAAGCCTTCCGAATATACGGATTCCGCCGCACTGACTGATGGGTTTTGGAATTTCCACCATATGACTGCGCAGCGTCCCACTATATTCGGGGATATTTTTTTCATCCATTTTCATAATCCTCAATGTCAGGTGATGTTTTTCCATCCGCTCCATTTTTTACCATTACGTTGGGAGTAAGATGAAGATAATATATAACTCATAGCCAGTGGTGTATGAAAACTTAATTGCATTACACTAGGTAATGCTTTTAGTCTTGAGATTGCAACTTCTGCAGTGATTTTTTGTTTAAGGTATAAGTCAACAACATCAACAACTTTATCATTTGCTATCGGTCCGGAAACAATATCGTATGTATGTCTCGGTTCAACGGATTGTTCTTCACTAGTGTATCTTTGCCTATTAAGGCGAATAAAATCCAACCATTCTTCTGATGGTTTATCGAAACTTATATATTTGATTATATTATCGGTTTGAAAAGAATCATTAATTTTATATCGCATTATTGTAGAAATGCCGGAAAATCCGGCTTTACCGTCTGCCCAAACTTGTGCAGTTTCAAGATTACTTGATATATAAAAACCTCTGCCAAAATCTGTACGTAAACGACATTTATTTAAGTCAATAGAACCAATTACGCTGTTTGTCCCATGATAAAAAACCATTAAACTGATACTCCTTGTGCTTTACGCAATTCATCAGACAGCATTTCAGCTATATATTCATAACCTTGGGTGTGGAATGCGTTATAGCCGTTTAATAATGGTTTGATGAGGTTGTGTTCTTCCAATAATCTTGCTGTATCGGAAACAGATAATCCAAGTTCATCTGCGGTATAAGATATGCAGTGTACTAACCATAAAGCTCTGTCCGACTCTGTATGCAAATTTTTATTCATAAACAGCTCCTTAAGTAGACTTTTTGCTTGTAGTATATGCTATTTTAGCAGATATAACAAGGATTTTGTAAATTGGAGTTGTTAATTAGAGTTGAGTATTTCGACCACAGGTCGAAAGTCAGGGTGGGCATCGGGGTTGCGCAGCGAGGGCGATTGAATTTGATAGCATATTTATGTATAAATTAACATATTGAAATTAAGGTTTATTTATGAGATACTGTTTGAACCAAAGTCGGATGTGTAAATAATCGGTAATTTATTAATCGGAAGTGGAAGTGCATGAGCAATTTGTTGGAGTCTTATAGAGTGCTCGGCGTCAAAGTTGGCGCAGGTATGGCTGACGTTACTACATCTTACAGGCAGCTATGCCGTGCTCATCACCCCGATATCAGCGATAATCCGGACTCCGAGGAGCTGATGAAGCAAATCAATATTGCATATACAGTGCTTCGGGAAAAATTTAAACGAGAATCGACATTTCGCGACCGTCAAACATATTCAAGACCTGTCAGAAGATATCCGAGCGCAGCGCCGAGACAGCAGCCGGCTCCAACACCCAAGGAAACCCCCGATGTAGGGAAACAGGCAGCGGAAGCATACGGAGAACAAGCGGCCGAACGTGCTGCGGCAAGCGCAGATGCGGAGAAAGAAGCTTATCAGGTCCTTCATGATTATTTTATCGCTCTTAACACCTATGATTATACAAAAGCATACAGCTATTTGAGTGAACATGACAAGAAAAATATAGACCTTGAAAACTTTACTCAATGGCGCGATTCTGTTGCAAGATTATATCCGATGCGTGAGTTTAAAATAGCCGGCGGCTCCTCAATTGCAGTTGTTACCTGGGGTGATGAAAAAACCTTCCATGCAAGGAAGTTTCGGATTATTATCACGGAACACGAGCATTCCGATAATGCCGCGCAATCGGGTGATGTTGATAAGCTTGTTATAAATGAAAACGGCAGGTGGGGAGTTTTTCTCGGATACAGGGAAATCGGAGAGCTTACACGGACATTTGACAAACGTTTTGAATCAAAAAAGAAAAAGGATGTCGAAAAGCGTTGGGAGGAATATAACGCAGGGCTCCATCTTGAATATAATATGCTCAATATCAGCGGTATCCGCAAGCCGCTTTCGCAGGAATTATACAGACAGCGCCGTTACGGCGGGTCGATGACATTTGTCGCAATTTCCATTAAACACAAGGGTGAAAAATCGGCAGGTTATGATGAGCTTTTACGGAGTGCGGCAAACACAATTACGGGTGCTCTTCGCGAAACCGATGTTCCCGCTTATGCAGGCGACGGTGTTTTTGCAATAATGTTTGTTGAACTCGGCAAAAAAAATGCAGAAAATATTATCACAAGACTTATTGAAAATATAAAAATAAATGCAGGTACACAGCTAGGGGCGCAAGCGGAAATCGATTTTGAATACGGCTCGTGGTCGGGCAGTTCATATGCCGATATCGACACGTTAAATGACATACTGAAAAAATTTGATAAAAAAGTTTAAAAAAAGTTAAAAAAACACTAAAGATTTACTTAATTTAATACGATATTAGATATACAGGTATCTATGCCGCTCATGGAGGACCGGCATTTAATAATCTAATCAAAAGGATTTGAGGTGTATTTTATGATTAACCCAATGAGAAATCAACCGACAAGAATGATGGGTCTGGCATCCGGAATGGATACGGACTTTATTATTCAGCAAACACTGCGTATGCATCAATTTAAGATTGATAATCAAATGCGCAACAAAAAGCTTATTGAGTGGAGACAGCAAACGCACAATACCATCAAAGACGAAATCTCCAGCTTGAGAACCACATTCCTGTCAAACCTTGGCTCTAAGTCCATGATGAACAGAAATGTATTTAATGCAACCAAAGCTACAGTCACCGGAAAGAATGCCGGTGCCGTTTCCGTTGCAACTACAACAGGAACACCGACAGGTTCAATAAGAATCGGGCAAGTCGCAAGCCTTGCCAGAGGAGCGAGCCTTTCTTCAAGCAGCAGCGTTTCACAAAACGGTGGCGGCTTTAACCCGAACTCAAGACTTGACAGTCTTTTCTTCCTCGAAGGTCAGAGAATAACATTCACAAATCATCAAGCATCGGTGACAAATGCTGCAGGCGAAAAAGTAAGTATAAACGAAGCCGAGTACAACGCTATGGAAAGCGCTTTGAATGCTGCCGACTATAAAACAACATTTACTGCTGCTGATAATGGCAAAGAATATGAAATCATTAAAAAAGGTGATGTTCTTGAAATATACGAAGCCGGCTCCGATACAATGTTGCATTCCTTCGACTTAGGCGCTCTGCCGGGCGGTACATTTGAAATCGGTGTAGATACATACGGTGTTGAAAAGCTTGGAGACGGTGACTTTAGACTCAATGGTCAAAAGTTAAACTTCTACAAAGAAGTAACAATTGGAACCGGCGACGATGCTGTTACTTATCAAAGAGCAGAAGGCAGTACTACCATTGGAAACAACGGTAGAGCAGTTGAGCTTGTCGGTGAAACGACACTGACAATCAACGATGTAAATATTACAATCAACAGCAATGATACAATTGCAACAATGATTGATAAAGTTAACAAAAGCAACACAGGCGTTACAATGAGCTATAACAGGCTGACTGACAGGTTTGCGCTCGAAACAACAGGGACCGGAGACTCGGTAGAGCATGACCTTCGAGTTTCAGGCACCGGAAATCTGCTTGATTTACTTAGCGGCTCGGGAGCAGCGATTGCAGCCGACGGTCAGCAAGCAAGAGTGTTTATCAATAATGAATGGGTAACAAGAGATACAAACTCATTTGAATACAGGGGTGTCAGAATCACCCTTAACGAAACAACCGCTGCAGGCGATGAGGATACAGTTGTTAACTTCACCCGTGATGCAACCCCTGCGATTGACGCAATAAAAGGCTTCATCGATTCATACAACTCAATTATCAGAAGACTCGAAGGTCTGCTTACCGAACGCAAGAGCAGCAGCGAAGTCGGATACAAACCGCTGACCGATGAAGAAAAACAAGGCATGACAGACAAGCAAATCGAAGAATGGGAATCGATTGCAAGAAAAGGTTTGCTCAGAAATGACAACGGAATCCAAAATCTTGTTTCAAGTCTTCGCAGAACGTTTTTTGACCAAATAGAAGGAGCCGGTCTTTCTCCGGCACAAATCGGACTGACAACCGGAAGTTATTTTGACGGCACCGGCGGTCAGATAATGATAAACGAGGAAAGACTCAGAGAAGCTCTTGAAAAAGATCCCGATGCTGTAGCAGATGTTTTCATCAAAATAGACACAAGCACAGGCACAACAAGAGGTGTCGGACTGCTTCATAAAATCGACGGTCTCATGCGTGACTTTGTCAACACAACCCAAAGCACATCAATAAGAAACCTCGAAGGCTCTTTGAAACGTGCAAATGAGCAAATTCAAAAACTTCAGGAAAGAATGTTTGCCGAAGAGGATAGACTTTACAAAGTATTTGCGTCAATGGAATCATCAATGCAAAAGCTTAACCAGCAAGGCGGTTGGTTCAACGCAATGCTCGGACAAGGATAAAGTGCTTTGGAAGGAAGACGGTGACTAATATGCAACAGATGGTTATGATAAACACACGTCCCCAGGATGCATACCGCAAGCAGGATGTTCTGACAGCGGGGCCGGTGGATTTAATCGTAATGTTATACGATGCACTGAAGAAAAATATTGTTTTGGGAAAACGAAGCATAATTAAAAAAGATGTTCCCAATGCGCATAAATCCCTTATGAAAGCACAGATGATACTTACAGAGCTGATAAACAGTCTCGATATGAATTATCAAATTTCCGAAGAGCTTCTTGAATTATATGAATTTGCACTTAAAAGCATTGCAGATGCAAATATGCAAAAAGATGCCGAACCACTCGACCCGATAATTGAAATGGTTGACAGCATCAGAGAAGCATGGAAGGAAATCAGCGGTATGAACAGAGGGCAAATCCAATTGGGAGAGGAGAGAGCGTGAGCAAAATACCATCTGCGGATAAAGAGCGTCTGATTGAGTTGCTAAAGGAAAAGCTTAAAATCTACAAGCAAATCAAAAAGCATACGGAGGAACAGACCGAACTGCTTGCCAAGGATGATATAGAAGCGTTCGACAGCTCACTCGACAAAAGAGAAAAGCTGATAGAAAAAATCAACGGATTGCATCAGGAAACAGAAACCCTGATGCAGTCCTATGTTTCTGCACCAGAAGACGGCAAAGAAAAAAATCCGGAAATAGATAATCTCGAAAAAGAAATACGGGAAGTACTGACAGAGTGTGCGAGCCTTAACGATGACAATATCGCAATGATGAAGGAAAAAACAGAGGAGCACAT
The DNA here is from genome assembly GCA_009784725.1 of Oscillospiraceae bacterium. Lineage (GTDB taxonomy): Bacteria > Bacillota > Clostridia > Oscillospirales > Oscillospiraceae > WRMH01. Next base: position 17,538 of record WQXS01000021.1, on the reverse strand, counting down.
TAAAAAAATCGAAGAGCAAAGTGCAAAAAGAAAAGGAATCGGAGGATATGCACAATCGGTTCCAAACACTCCGGAAGTATTTGACAAGAAGACGTAATTAGTAATCGGCGCAAGATTGCGGGCAAAACCCGTAATGACGATAGAGGTGCTATTATGAGCATGAGAGTACAGGGTCAAAAAGCGACGGAATCGGGCGTTGTCCAGGTGCGCACAACAGAAGCGCGCAGTACGGAAGCGGTTGAAAATTCTGCATTTCGGCGCACTCTTACGGATATGTCAAAAGAAATGTATACTGCCCGCATCACAGAGATGAAAAAGGAGATAGACGAGCAGGGAAAACTTCTTGCAGACAGGGTCGATGTAAAAGATTTAGAAAAATATCGAAGACTTATACGAGAATTCCTTGACGAAATCGTCAGTAACGGATATACTTTTTCAAGAGAGGACGCATATGCCTCCCGCGGGAAGCACCGATATATAGCAACAGTGCAGATAATAGACGAAAAACTGGATGCTCTCGGGAAGGAAGTCATCAGCGAACATGCCGATAAAATCGAGATATTAAATAAAATCGATGATATCAGAGGCCTGCTGCTTGACCTTATGATGTAACTCCCATAAAAAGTTATACAGGATGGTGATCTAAGTGCATGATATGATGGAAAATGTAAGTGCCGAAGATGTAATGCAAGGGAAATATTTAACATTTCTCGTAGAAAAAGTCGGCTACGGTATCGAAATTAGTTATGTTGTCGAAATTATCAGTGTTTGTGATATAACACTCGTTCCGCACACACATGCTTATGTCAAAGGAATTATCAACCTTCGCGGTACGGTTGTTCCGGTCATTGATATGGGTATGCGTTTCGGCGGCGCAGAGGTTGTTTACACAGAACAGACATGTATAATTGTTCTCAGTCTGGATGAAATGAGTGTCGGCATTCTTGTTGACGGCGTTCAGGATGTCACAGATATTGATGATGCAAACATCCAGGACCCGCCGACCACAACAGGCAACGCCGTAAAAAACCACTTCATCAAAGCAGTCGGTGTTTCACAAGGCGAAGTAAAACAACTGATTGATGTATACAAAGTCTTCGAGATGGAAGAGATAGAGTAGTATCCATCACGAAGCCTTACGTCTTCGAGATGGAAGAGATAGAGTAGTATCCATCACGAAGCCTTACGTCTTCGAGATGGAAGAGATAGAGTAGTATCCATCGCGAAGCCTTACGTCAGCATATTTCTTAGGAGAGCGATTAAATGAAAATAGCAGATAAAGATTTTTTTCGCCTGCGCGATTATATAAAATCGAATTTCGGTGTTAATCTTGAAAAGAAGAGAACACTGATTGAAGGCCGTCTTTCAAACTTTATTATTTCCGAGGGGTTTAACGGGTTTGAAGATTATATTGATGATGTGTTTGCCGATAAAAGCGGTGCAAAAATCAATACCCTTATGACCAAACTCACGACAAACTACACGTATTTTATGCGTGAGGAGACTCATTATAAATTTTTGGAAGATGTTGCATTACCGTACTGGACATCTGAAATCAGGGACAGAGACCTTCGTATTTGGAGTGCCGGCTGTGCTTCCGGGGAGGAAGCGTATACAACGGTTATGGTGCTTCAGGAATGGTTCGGACCCACAAAAATCAGAGAATGGGACACAACAGTGCTTGCAACCGACATATCAACAAGGGTTCTTGATATGGCGAGAACGGGTGTATACCCCGAGGAACACTTTGAGCATCTCCCGAAAGCGTGGAAGCTTAAATATTTCGACAAGGTCGGAGAAGAATCGTATAAAATAAAACCGGTTCTTGCGAAGGGTGTAAGCTTCGGACAGTTGAACTTAATGAGTAACTTCGTCACCAAGTTCAAAAGAAAGTTCCATGTAATTTTCTGCCGTAATGTAATGATTTATTTCGATTCACCGACAAAACAGGCTTTGGCAAAAAGATATCACGACGCGTTGGAGGTAGGCGGATATCTGTTTATAGGACTGAGTGAAACCCTTAGCGGGATTCAAGGTGATTTACAGCAGGTTTCTCCTGCGATTTACAGAAGAGTTAGATAGGAAATAAGGGCTTTTTACTGATGATATAGAGCAAATATACAATCAATATATCGTGGCAAAAAAAGCCGAAAATGTAAAAAAACGCTATATATTGCGATAAAATATAAATAAAAGATAGACAATCAAAGGCCGCCATGGTATAATTCTTTGGATAAAGAATTATACTGCGGTGGTTTTCTCATATAGGAGGAGATGCACAATGTGGAATAAGATATTCAAACCGATGGATGCTCTGGGAAGAGGGCTTTCGGCATCATGGCAGCGTAATGCGGTTATTCGAAACAACATTGCCAATGTGGAAACGCCGGGTTTTAAGGCCTCATATCTTGAGTTTGAATCGCTTTTAAGAAGGGCGGCCGAAGAAGGCGGCTTCGAAGGAACACGGACACATGAAAAACATATTCCCATCGGCAGGGCAAATATCAATGAGGTCAGACCTTTGATTAAACAGTCAAGAGAGCTGTCAATGAGAGCCGATGGAAATAACGTGGATATAGAATCGGAAAATGTCAGAATGATGCAAAACAGTCTGTTTTACAACTCCCTGATGGAAAAAATGAACAGCGAAATCAGACGTTTACGCTTGGCGATATCCGAAGGAAGATAATTATTTAACTAAAGTAAAGTGAAAAACCTCAAAGTGGGGAAAAGCAAAATATTACCGGGAGGTATAAAAATGGCATTTTTAAGTTCACTCAGCATTAGTGCGTCGGCACTTACGGCAACAAGGCTTCGCATGGATGTAATAGCCGAAAACATGGCTAATCTGGATACAACAAGGACAGAAAACGGTGACCCGTACCGCAGGAAATATGTAGTTTTCCAGGAGCGGGGGAATGACAGGAACTTTGCGGCATTTTTCAATAAAGCGCGAAATAAACCCGGAGGTGTCAGAGTGCTCGGTATAGGGCGGGATATGTCAGAGTTTAAGCTTGACTATAATCCTTCGCATCCCGATGCTGATGAAAACGGATTTGTTAGAATGCCGAATGTTGAAGTCGTTCAGGAAATGACGGATATGATGGCAGCAGTCCGTTCTTATGAAGCGAATATTACCGCACTTAACGCTTTTAAGGACATGGCAGTAAAAACACTCGAAATCGGCAAATAAAAAAGGAGCGATAGTTTGAATAAATTCAAACTAATATTACGATGTACCAAATTCTCGCCGATAAATCGGCAACCGAAACAGATGTACAAAATGACAATGCCTTTTTATAGTTGTTTTGTACGTGAAGATAAAAGAAAGGCATGGTCATTAATATGAACGTTAATCCTCTTACACCCAATATAATGCAATTGCTTAATTCCGAACCTGTACGGTCGGCATCGGAAAGATTTACCGGCTCCGAGGGTGGTTTTGCAGACATTTTAACCGAATCATTTAAAAATACAAATAAAACCGACGCTATGGACAAAGCTTCATCCCTTGAGCTTCTGATGGGAGAAAGCGATGATTTGGCAGGAATGCTTATCGATGCGCAAAAAGCTGAGCTTGCTCTACAGCTTGCACTTCAAATCAGAAACAAAGTGGTTGACGCATATAACGAAGTGCTGCGGATGTCGGTATAATCAGGGCTTAGGGCTTCAGACAATCTTAGGAGATAATTTGGAGGACGGCGACCGGGAGTGATGACCTGATTGCCAAAAATGAGGGGAACCAAAATGCCGCCAGAACAGGTTATTATATTTATAATAGGTACGATTGTCATTTTATTCGGCGCTTATTATGTGACATATTTTGTCGGTATGAAAGCGTCCGGGCAAACACGTGCCGGAATGAAAAACAGAAATATAAGACTTTTGGACCGATACGCAGTATCAAGAGATAAACAATTTTGTGTTATCGAAGTAGCGGGCAAGGTCTATATTTTAGGCGTTACAAATCATACAATGACACTGCTTGATACAATCGATGCAGAAGAATATGCCGAATTAACGCAGGATGATGAGGAAGCGACCCCTTGGAATATGACGCCTGTCGGGCAATACGGAAACAAGCTGACAAAAAAGCTTGTTGCTTTTGTTGCGGAAAAAACCGGAAAAACAAAGAAAAAAGAGGAAAAACCCGAGGATAAGGAAAATCCGTATAAAACAACAGGCTCCGATTTTTCCGAAAGCATAAAAAAAGCAAAGAAAAAAACCCCGGAGGATGATTGATGCCGATTGATGTAGAAACCGGTGGGGATATCGGTACCATTAATGAAATAGTCAGAACACTATTCGGCGAAAGTGCGCAAACCGTTGACATCGTAATTCTGCTTACGATTCTTACCCTGCTGCCGTCGATATTAATGATGCTCACCGGCTTTACGCGGATAATAATTGTCCTGTCCTTTATCCGCCAGGCACTCGGAATGCAGCAGACACCGCCTAACCAGATTCTTATAGGTCTTGCGTTGTTTCTTACATTTTTCGTTATGCAGCCCGTATTTTCAGAGGTTTATGATAATGCGTACGTTCCGTACTCGGAGGGTGAAATTACACAGGATGAATTTCTTGAAACCGCAATGGATCCGTTTAGGAAATTTATGCTCGAGCAGGTAATAACCAGCGATATGAACTTCTTTATTGCAATGTCGGGCGAAGAATATGCAAGTGATGAGGAAATACCGACAAGCGTACTTATCCCGGCGTTTATTACAAGTGAGATAAAACATGCGATGTGGATAGGGTTTATGATATACCTGCCGTTTATCGTTATAGATATGATTGTCGCAAGCACACTGATGTCAATGGGTATGATGATGCTGCCGCCTGCAATGATTTCACTTCCGTTTAAAGTTCTGTTATTCGTAATGGTAGACGGATGGCAGCTGATAGTAGGTTCGTTGATTCAAACATTTTATTAGCTGCAAGGGAGGGGTAAGTTATGGTTACGACGGGTGTGGTAATAAGTATTTTGACTCAGGCAATTACAACGGTTATATTGTGCGCTGCTCCAATGCTTATTGTTGCAATGGGTGTAGGTCTTTTGGTATCAATATTCCAGGCAACCACGCAAATAAACGAACAGACACTTGCATTTGTTCCGAAAATCGTTTGCGTTATGCTTACACTGCTCCTTTTCGGAGGATATATCTTCAGCACCGTAGGTGGTTTTGTAACACGTTTGTTCGACCAAATAAATTCAACGGTAGTGTCATAAATGATTGGAACAGCAGCAGCAGTTTTATTAGGTGCGGATTATTTTATCCTGCTTATATTCCGGATGAGCGGACTTGTGTTTTCATCACCCATTTTCGGCAGGGTCAATGTGCCGGTAATCGCAAAAATAGGTCTGGTACTGTCACTCGGATATCTGATGTTTTTGATTTTTCCGCAAAGCGTTCCGATTCATTATACAACTCTTATCGGATATGTCCTTTTATGCGCAGGAGAGCTGCTTCTCGGGATGGCTCTTGCATATGTTGTAAACGTAATGTTTTCTCTGACAGCTTTTACGGCAGGACAGCTTATAGATATGCAAATCGGTTTTGGTATAGTCAACGTTTTTGATGCTCAGAATAATACACAGGTTCCCATGATGGGTAATGTGCTGAATATTATGTTTATACTATTGTTTTTTTTAGTAAACGGGCATACCAGATTAATTGAGATAATCTATTTAACCATTGATCGCATGCCGATTGGAACTTTGGTTTTTTCACCTGCAATAGGATGGACGGCACTTGAGATATTTATGCGAGCGTTTATTATGGGCGTTATGATGGCATTACCTATAATAGCCTCGGGACTTACAATAGAATTTGCATTTGGTATGCTGATGCGGGCAGTTCCGCAGATACACATGTTTGTTATAGGAATCCCGATGAAAATGATAATCGGAATAATTCTTTTCATTGTAACTATACCGGTTTTCGCAACTTTCAGTGAAAGAATATTTAACGAAATGTTTATCGGAATCGAAAAAATGTTTGCTAATTTTGTTAGCGGGTGATTTATGGGCGGAGAAAAGACAGAAAAGGCGACGGCGAAAAAGCGGCGGGACTCCAAAAGGAAAGGGCAGGTCCGCCGCAGCACCGATGTAAACGCAGCATTATGCGCAATTATAATGTTTGGCCTGTTATTTGCCATATGGGAGTGGATTACAGGACAGATGACGGAGATTTTTCGCGAAAACCTCGGAACACAATCGATAAAAATGGTCAGCGAGGGGATGAACCATGACCAGATTTCTGCGCTGTTTCTGCGGATATTAGGATCGTTTTTCATAATAATAGCTCCGATGCTCGTAGCCGCACTTGTTGCGGGGGTTGCCGCAAATATTCTGCAGATAGGCTGGATGTTTTCAACGGAAACACTTAAGGTAAAGCTTAACAAAATAAATCCGGTTAACGGTCTTAAGCAATTATTTTCTCCGCGCAAGCTTGTTGATTTAGCGAAAAACATACTGAAAATATCATTACTTGGTTACGTCGCTTACTCTGATTACATAGTCCTGATGGAAAAATTCAATGCATATGTGGGTCAGGACATTTATGTATCCTTCGTCGATATAATGCGCACAGCGTTTTTACTCGCTCTTAAAATGTGCATAGCCATGGTATTTATTGCGGTAGCAGACTTTCTGTATACAACATGGAAATATGAAAAAGATTTAAGAATGTCAAAGCAGGAAGTAAAAGACGAGTATAAGATGATGGAGGGTGACCCGAAAATAAAGGGTAAAATCAGGCAAAAGCAGATGCAGATGAGCGCAATGCGTATGATGCAGCAGGTTCCCGAAGCAGATGTTGTAATTACAAACCCTACTCACTTTGCGGTTGCACTTGCTTACAGGGAGAGTGAAAGCTCGGCGCCTGTCGTGCTTGCGAAGGGGCAGGATTATATTGCACATAAAATCAGGGAAACAGCAATGGACCATGGTATAGAAATCGTTGAAAACCCACCGCTTGCACAGTCACTTTTTAAGGCATGCGAAGTTAATGATGAAATCCCCGAAGACCTTTATCAGGCGGTAGCGGATATTCTGGTGTTTGTTTACAGACAAAAAGGAAAGTACAGCAGGGCATAAAACACAGTAATTATGAGAGTGAGGTGAGAAGATAAAAATGGAAAAACCAAACAGAATTAAAATGTCTGATATTTCGTTAGCGATATTGCTTTTGGCGATTCTTGTCGTTATTATCTTCCCGCCGAATACTGTGCTGATGGACTTTCTTCTGATAATTAACATGGCAGTGTGTATAATTATTTTGCTATTTTCACTTTACGTAAGAGACCCTGTCGATTTCTCGGTATTTCCGACAATTCTTTTGTTTATTACAGTGTTCCGGCTTGCACTTAACCTTTCGAGTACCCGTCTTATTCTCGGCAACGAAGGTAATGCGGGTGAGATTATCAGAGCGTTTGGTGAGGTTGTTGTCGGCGGAAATCTTGCGGTTGGTGTAATAACATTTCTGATAATTCTGATTGTACAGTTTATGGTTATTACTAAAGGTGCCGAGCGTGTTTCCGAAGTCGGTGCGAGATTTACGCTTGATGCAATGCCGGGTAAGCAAATGGCTATTGACGCAGACCTGAACAGCGGATTTATTGACGAGGACCAGGCCCGCGCGAGACGTGAAAAAATCCAGCAGGAAGCAGACTTCCACGGAGCAATGGACGGTGCGAGTAAGTTTATCAAAGGTGACGCAATCGCAGGTCTTTTGGTCACATTCGTAAACGCCATCGGCGGAATAATAATGGGAGTATTAACAATGGATGCTCCGATTGCCGAAGTAGCGCAGATATTTACACTTGCAACAATAGGTGACGGGCTTATAACTCAGATTCCCGCACTTTTAATATCAACAGCGTCGGGTATAATCGTCACACGCTCCGGAAGAGATGAGTCCTTCGGCGGTGAAATGTCCAAGCAAATTCTTGCCCAGCCGCATGCTCTGATTATGGGCGGCGTACTTCTTATACTTATCAGCCTGATGCCGGGGCTTCCTACGATTCCGATGTGGATAGTAGCAATAATCCTTTTGATTATAGGATATGTAACGAACAGCCGTATACAAAAAGAGGCAATAGTCGAAGAACACGAGGTGGAGGAAGTGGCTGCCGAGGAAAAAAGAAAACCGGAAAGTGTTACTGCTCTGTTGCAGGTTGACCCGATAGAGCTTGAGTTCGGATACGGGATTGTTCCGATGGTCGACGTATCACAAGGCGGAGACCTGCTTGACCGTGTTGTTATGATCAGGCGTCAGTGTGCAATCGATATGGGGGTTATTGTGCCTGCAATCAGGCTTCGCGATAATATTCAGCTTGGCACAAATGCATATTCGATAAAAATCAAGGGCGTAGAAATCGCTAAGGGTGAAGTAATGGCAGACCATCTGCTTGCACTCAGCTCCGGCGAGGTTGAAGATGAAATTTACGGCATCCCGACCGTTGAGCCGACATTCGGACTTCCTGCACTGTGGATTCCGAAAAGTGACCGTGAGGAAGCTGAGATACTCGGTTATTCAACAGTCGACCCGCCATCGGTTATTGCAACACACCTGACGGAAATTATTAAACGCCACGGTCATGAGCTTCTTAACCGTCAGCAGGTTCAGACACTTATCGACAATCTTAAAAAAGCGCAGCCGGCTCTTGTTGATGAGGTTGTACCGAAAATGTTCTCGCTTGGTGAGATACAAAAGATTCTTGCAAATCTTCTTTCGGAAAATATACCAATCAGAGATATGGCGTCTATTATTGAAGCACTCGGAGATTACGGAAATCTGACACGTGACCCGGACCTGCTTACAGAGTATGTAAGGCAATCGCTCAAGCGTTCGATATCAAAACGTTTTATTCCGGAAGATATTGCTTACGCAATAACTCTTGACCCGTCACTTGAGCAGCTCATTTTAGACAGTACAAAACAGTCGGAGCACGGTTCATATCTTGCAATCGAACCTATGCAGGTACATTCAATATTCGATAGGCTAAGAGCGATTATCGAGAATATGAAAAATAAAGGAAGAACACCTGTTATTCTTACATCTCCGCTTGTAAGAAGGCAGTTTAGAAAAATTTCCGAACAAATTTCTCCTGAGCTTGCAGTTTTATCGTATAATGAAATTGACAGCGGCGTTGAGGTTCTGTCGGAGGGTGTAGTCAGGCTTTAATAAATGAGAAATAAGAATGCAGAATGCAGGAATAAATGAGAAATAAGAATGCAGAATGCAGAGTGCAGAAATAAGAAGTAATAAATGATAGTTCGGAATGCAGAAATAATTTTAAGGGATTGATTGAATGCAGTTTAAGACATATCACGCAGAGGATATGAAGCAGGCTATGGATGCTGCGATACGAGAGCTTGGGTCTGATGCAGTTATGCTTTCGTATGATAAAGTACGCAGAAAGGGTCTTAAAAATCTTTTTCGCAAACCTATTCTTGAGGTTCGCTTTGCGTATGACCCTGCAAAAATCCCATCTGCAAAAAAATTAAGTGCAAGCCTTGCTGAGCAGGACGGTGCAGCATCGGGAAGCATTTTCTCGCCGGATGATAAGGGCTGGGGACATAAGAGCAAAGCTGCGGCAGTAAGTGCAGAGCAGTTTGAAAAGCTTGACAGCCGCATGAACTCGTTTGAATCAATGCTGACGGATTTTATTGACAAGTTCACCTATATAAAACGTGATATAACATATGATTATCCCGAAGAAGTTCAAAATCTGCTCGGTAAGCTTATTGAGGCACAGGTTAGAGAAGAGCTTGCTCACTCGCTTGCCAAGCAAACCGATCAAATGATGCGCCAGCAGCCCGGGGTCAAAGGTTCAGAGATTATTGAGCATCTGATGGTTGAACAGTTCGGAAGGTCCGAGCCGATTCTGCACAGAAAATTTACACAAAAGATAATTCTGGTTCTTGGGCCGACGGGTGTAGGAAAAACAACTTCGATAGTAAAACTTGCAGCAGATTTTTCGGTTAAGCAAAAGAAAAATGTCGGTATAATCAATACAGATACATACCGTATAGGCGCTCAGGAGCAGCTTCAGACATATGCCGATATACTCGGAATACCGATTCAGGTTGTTTATCATGCACATGAGCTTAAAGGAGCACTTGATAGTATGTCGGACAGAGATATTATATTTGTCGACACTGCAGGAAAACGGCCGGGTGACAAGGAGCATAAGGAAGACCTTCTTGAAATCGTTAAAATCCTGGAGCCCGAGGATATTCTCTTATGTCTTGCTGCAACAACGAGTTTTTCATCCATTAAAGAGATGGTTGATACATACGGTTTTCTGGACGGTTACAGAATAATGATAACAAAGCTGGATGAAACAAAATACAGAGGTTCGGTTCTAAATATCAGCTGGTATACGCAAAAACCTCTTGCATATGTGACAACAGGACAAAATGTACCCGATGACATTGAAATAGCGGATATTGAATCATTGGTAAAACAGATAATCAGGGATTAGTATTTTAATTATTAAATCATGCAAATCAGAAATGTGCCAATCGCTCTCCCTTTTAGGAAACTTCGAGATGATGCACAAGGTGAAGTATGCACGATCAAGCAACAAATTTAAGAGAGCTGATGGGGAAAAGCCAGGATGTCAGAGTCATTTCCGTTGCAAGCGGGAAGGGTGGTGTCGGAAAATCCAGCATCTCCGTCAATCTTGCCATTGCAATGAGCAGACTTGGCTCGCGGGTTCTCATTCTTGATGCAGATTTCGGGCTTGCAAATGTAGATATTATGCTCGGAATTACGACAAGGATGGATTTAAGTTATTTTCTGCGGGGTGAAAAATCCCTTTCTGAAATAATCCAGCCGGGTCTGGAGGGAGTAAGGTTTATCTCCGGAGGTTCGGGCGTAAATGAGCTTATAAATATGAAAGAGGATCAATTATCCGAACTTCTTGCAAAAATAGTTAGCATTGATGCACCGATTGATATTATAATAATGGATGCAGGAGCCGGGGTAAGCAATACAATAATGCAGGTACTGCTTGCATCATCGGAAACAATTGTTGTTACAACAGCAGAGCCGACATCGGTGCTTGATGCATATGCACTTGTAAAAACAATAGTAAAACGCGACAGTACACATCCTTTACATGTGCTTGTAAATAAATGCGAAAACAACAATGAAGCAAACAGCGTTCAAACAGGATTTGTAACTGTTTGCGGCAGAAATCTCGGAAAAAACATCAATCCGCTCGGTTTAATATCATATAATCACGACTTTACAGCGGCAATCAAGCGGCAGGTGCCTATTTCGGTAAGTGACCCGTACAGCGCTACAGCAAGGGAAATTGATATAATTGCCCGTTCGATTTTAAACATGCCGAATGAAAAGGCTTCACAAAGTATTTTATCAAGAGTATTCTCACGGATGCTCGGTGTAAATAGAGGTACAGCAGGGGTTTAATTAAATTAAGGAATTGACTGTATGGATTTGGAAAAAGCTGTTGATGATGAAATAATAATTGTCGGAGACAAGGTTGATTTAGTTGCGCAGTCCGGTATTGTCTACAGGACAATGATTGAGGACAGGCTGGGCGACGGGCCTTTTCTTGCCGGAGTTCCAAACCGAAAAGGCGTATATATGCACGTTGAGCAGGACGACAGCCTGTATCTCGTTTTTTACCGGGCTTCGGGCAGATATATAGCTCAAATGAAGGTTGTTGCAGTGGAAAAACGCGGAGAAATCCGCTATATGTGGATGATGCAGACAACACGAGCTCAAAAAAACCAAAGACGCGAGGCATTTCGTTTACCGGTTGAATTTGCAGTGCAGATTTTTGAATTTACAGAGGATGCGGAACAGGGTTTAAAATACGTTGGTGATGAAGCGGACGAAAATGTTCTGGAAACAGTTAACTGCAGAGATATCAGCGTGACGGGCATTGCGCTTTTGACAAAAAGAAAATATGAGTTCGATGAAAAATATATACTGAGCCTCCATCTTGACAGAACACCTGCGAGTATACGGACAAAATCCTTAAAGGACAGCTCACCCGCTTTGCATATGACCGCAACGGTCAAACGCTGTATCCCTTGGCGCACAGGCAATATATTTAATACGGGAATGCAGTTTTTTGGCATGACGGAAAGCATGAGTGACGGAATTGCAAAGTATGTTTTAAATGAACAGCAAAAGCAAATAAAAAGACGAAGAAGATTAAATCTTTAAATTTTGATTTACTGATAAGCACCATTTATACATGAATATGTACACTTTATGCAAACAGGATTCCATTTTGTATAAAATTTTGGTATAATATGTTTTCATCGGTTTAGTACAATGCACATCTAATATATCTGCAACACTAAATGAAGGGATGACAGGCATGGCAGAGACTACACAAAAACTGACTCCGCAGGAGCTTGAGCAGTTGTGGGTTGCTTATAAGGTTAACAAAGATATAGACGCTAAAAATGATTTGTTAATCCATTACGGCTACCTTGTTAAATGGATAGTCCGCCGCATGATGCCGAAATATAATAATTATAATGAGTATGACGATCTTGTAAGCTGCGGGATGATAGGGCTTATTGATGCAGTTGAGAAATTTGAGTTAAAGCATGAGGTTAAATTTGAAACATATGCCGTAACAAGAGTAAGAGGTGAAATCCTCGATTATATGAGGTCTCAGGACTGGGCATCACCAAGTCTCAGAAAAAAAATCAGTGCAATAAATTCGGCATACGAAACATTCGAAAGTCAAAACCCCGACGGACCTGTTGACCAGCAGGTGGCAGATTCGCTCGGAATGCCGGTTGAGCAGGTGCATAAGGTCCTTAATCAAACGCATATGTTCAACCTTATAAACTTTGAAGATGCTCTGGGTTCGGCAAATCCCGAAGCCGAAATCAAAAACAGAGATGAAAAAACCCCCGAGGATGAGCTGCTCGAAAAGGAGAAAAAAGCCGTGCTTATCGAAGTTATCGATGAGCTTCCCGAAAAGGAACGGACAGTTATTACACTTTATTATTACGAAGGATTACTGCTTAAGGAGATTGCAGATATCTTAAATGTTACGGAATCACGTGTTTCACAGATACATTCAAAAGTCCTTGCGAAAATGAAAGTAAAACTTGAAAAGGTAGTTTGATAAATAAGAAACAAGAATGCAGAGTGCAGGAATAATAAAAGGTAGTTTGAAGCCGCTGAAGTTGAAAAGCCGGTTGACGGCTTGGGGGTAAACCAAAGATTTGCTCAAACCCGTGAAGAGGTGCAACTATGAAAGCAAAATATTTTACAGCAAACTCAAGAGAAGCCGCTGAACAAATGGCAACATCTTATTTTGCTTGCGGAAAAGAAGCATTAACAATAGATATTCTCAAAGGTGACCAAGAAGGCGAAACAGAATGGCAAATACTTGCAATTACAGGCACACCCGCATCAAATAACAACATGAATGCGTTTTTTACGGTCTATTACGAAACAGACGGCGTATATCTCGAGATTTATGAAGAGAGAGGTGCAGGTGCGGATTTAGACAGAAATGAGCTTATGCAGCATCTGTCCAGAAAAAGAATTGTTGATTTAAGTATTTCATCTGTTCAAAGCATCTCGGAAAAAGGCGGCGGACGCGCAAGAGTTGCAATTACTCAAACAGAGCATATTTACGGCGAGGATTTGTCGGTAGAAATCTCCGGTGATGACCTGGAAGCTTATGCAAGATTACTTGCGCCCGAACCCGGCGGTCCGGCTTTAACTCTTGAAGCAGCTAAAAGTAAGCTCACGGAAGCGGGGGTTTTACACGGGATTGACCTGATTGAACTGACAACTCTTATTGAAACCAAAGAATATAACGAACCAAGAACCGTTGCAGCAGCAACACCTCCTACAGAGGGAGAAGACGGAAAGCTGATTTTCCATTTTTCCACCGACGAGAGAACGGGTGCACCTGTTGAAGTCGGTGGCGGCAGAGTGGATTACCGGACGCTCGATCTTTTCATTGCCGTTACGGAAGGGCAGCATCTTGTATCCAGAACAACTGCAACAGAAGGTGTTCCGGGTATGTCGGTCAGAGGAAACCCGATAAAACAGAAGCCGGGTAAGGAAACAGTTCTGCCGAGAGGCAAAAACATCAGCTATAACGATGATAGAACAGAAATGTATTCGACCTGTGCTGGCATGGTTGAATATGTAAGCAATTCAATAAATGTTTCAAGTGTATATAAAGTCGCAGGCGATGTTGACATGAGTGTCGGTAATATTGATTTCGAGGGCAGTGTCCATATATCGGGCAGTGTCCGTTCCGGGCATACTATAAAAGCAACGGACGGTATTAATGTTGCCGGCGGAGTCGAAGCTGCCAAGCTTATTGCCGGCGGAAACATTGAAGTAAAAGGCGGAATGCAGGGTTCGGGCAAGGGTACAATCGAAGCGGGAGGCTCGGTATCCATCATGTATATTGAGCAAGGCTCGATATCTGCAGACGGTCCTGTTACCGTAGATGTCAGTATCCACAGTAAGATTGAAACAGGCAGCACACTTCATGCAAAGGGAAAAAGAGGAGCTCTTATAGGCGGGCAGGCGGCAGCGGCCGGAGATATAATCGTTAATTTTATAGGAGCGCTTTCAAATACAAAAACCGATGTTGAGGCCGGAGTTATGCCGCGAAAACGCGCACGTCTTCTTGTGCTGGAAAAGGAAATGGAAAGGCTTGCCGCTGACAAGATTAAGCTTGACCAGCTTGATAATTATCTTACAAAATCAAAGGGTGTAATGGATAATGAAACATGGACAAAGCTGCATATTTCGGGAGTTGAAAACAGGAAAATCAATGAGGCGGATTTCACCGCATTTACCGAAGAGATGGACGAATTAAAATATGAAATGGAGCATGCTACGGACAGTAAAATTCATGTTTTTGATACGGCATTTTCAGGCTCAAGTATTAAAATCGGCTCAAGTATTTTTAAGGTAAGCGATGAAGTCAGCTATGCAACATTCAAATACAGTAACGGGGAAGTAGTGTGGGGACCTTGTGAAACCAGCAAGGGAGACGTGAAAAAGTAGTTTTTCTGTAGTTGAAAGGGGCACGTACCATGTCAATAAGAAGTATTGATACGCAGATAATGATTCAACGTACAACTGATGTTTCAAAGGAATCAAGTAATATACAAAGACAGCCGGAGGCAGCTCAGGAACATGCGGCAGCTCAGGGAAAAATAGAAAGCACACATGACCAGTCAAGGGTTGTAGCTACAACCGAATCGGAAATGGAAGAAATAAAAACCGACGAGGACGGTGCCGGCTCGGGAGCTGCAGGCGGCGGTTCCGGAAACCAAGAGGAGGAAATGACGGAGGAGCAGAAAAGAGAATTGCTTGTTGCTCCCGCCGATCATGACCAGCTGATAGATATTTATTTGTAGAATGGTGTCGGTTGACACAGTTTAATTGAAATACTTTCGAGGTTTTTATGGGTTTGGAATATTACGCATTTGCATTGTTTGTAGCAGGTCTTATCTGCGCAATTGCAATCATATGCAAGGTGCTTTTTGCCAATGTAAAAAGACAAAAAAAATTGCTGGATGAGCGTGAAACGCAAATTCTGCAGTTATATAATTCCGTCGAAACCCTTATGGAGGAGTTTAACGACCAGCTTAAAATAACAACGGCAGAGCTAAAGGAGCAGGAGTACAGAGCTACGTCGCAGATTCCTGCATTTGATTTGCCTCCTGCGCTTGAAAAAAAAGAGCAGGCTCTGGAAAAATTACCGAGAACCCTGCCGCTGGATGCCAACAGAATAAGAGTAGCAGGCGAAGTGCTTGAACGTGCCGAAAGAATTGTAAAAAGCGACAAGATAATCCCGCCGTTTAACCCTCCGCCCGAGAAGGAGGAAAACGGAGCGGTTTTTCAAAAATTCTTCGATGAAACAGCAGAGTCAACACCAATGCCCCCGCCTACCGCAGCAGAAAAAAAGGCAACCGTCAAAACAAAAACAGCCATGATACTCGCCCTCTCCGCCGAAGGCAAAACCGACATAGAAATCGCAAGCGAACTCGGCATCACCCGCAACGAAGTCCTACTGGTCGTAGGGCTGAAAAAGTAGCTGAAACTGCCCTGCGTACCACATCCCTACCCCACCCAAAATGCGCCGAAATCGGCGCATAATTTTATTATTAAAGCTATTAGCTTATTTTAAGTTATGAGAAAAATTATCTATTATAACAATTGATAATTATATCCAGTACAGTTTAATATTAAACGATAGAATTATATAGCTAAAGGCTGTTCTACCTCTATAATAAGAGCACTTATGTCCGAGTGTAAAATTGTTTCGGTTTCATAATCACCTTCTGATATTTCTATATCCACAATGTAAGCTTTTTGTTCTTCAAGTATTTCTACTATTATAGCAAACTTTCCGTTTTTTAGTTTAACTTTATCATATTGCTTAATCATTGATGTCCCTCCTCTTTTTGACGTAAGCGCTTGTTAGTCTTATTTCTCCTGTTTCTTTATCATCTAACCATGATGTCATTACATTTGCAGTTTTTCCGTTTAAACCCTTGAGAACCATGGAAATTGTGTATACATCACCATAACCTTTATTACCCTTATATTCTGCAGGATAATTCTTTATGTTTTGTCTTATATTTTCAACAAGTATATCCGCATTACTAAGATTATAACCTAATGCGTTATTAAATGCCACCTACTTCCCCTTGCTTTTTATTGGGTTTAGTGAATAATTTAAAAATTTTTCAATCGGTATAACCGCTTCACCGGCACGAGGCAAAACATTCTTTTCATCCATGGTTAACACCTGTCTTTCCAAAACAAGCGTAGCACATGTTTAACCTCTTGTCATTACACGTTTCTTTCACAATTCCAAGGGCTTAATGATGATTAATCACAATGATATTATTGTTTAATAATGGGAATGTTCTGTTATGTTTATATATCGTTAATGCAAAGTGAAAACACTAATCCCACTAATCCAATATCTGCAATTAGTAGTGTAACAGAATCAAATAGCAACAATGTTCTAACGTGGATACTGATAAGCGGAGCAGTTGTAACAGCAGTAAGTGCGTTAACTATAATCATTAAACGTAAAAAAGCCCGATAAAACAACTAAATAAAATTAAACCGGTCCATACAATTTCTTGAATAGACCGGTTTTAATTGTTCTTGCTTTTACAGTATTATTTTGAAACGTGGTTTTTCGACCGCAGGTCGTTCGGGTGGGTGTCGGGATGTCGCCAATGCCTCGCAAGCGAGGCTATGCGAGGGTGAGAAAAGCAGTTCGTTTATAAATCTACTCAAACAAATCTGCATGAGTCCCTGTGCTGTGAAGTGATAGAATAAGCTTATCGTCTATTATACGGTAAATTAACAACCAATCACCTTTTATATGACACTCACGAAAGTCGGCAAGCCTGCCTTGTAGTTTATGATCTTTATATTTTGGTGGCAGAACTTCACCTTTTGCAAGTATTGTTATCGGTTCCTTCAAAAGTGTTATATCATAACCGCGTTTTTTGATTGCTTTAAATGTTCT
>WQXS01000020.1 GCA_009784725.1 Oscillospiraceae bacterium | reverse complement strand
GGACCCTGCCGTAACCGACTGGTTTAACGAAAAAGATAAATGCTATCATCTGCCGAAAAGAAAAACCGTTATGACACAGCAGGACATGGTTGATATGTGGGTCAACTTTGTCGGAAAATACCCGATTATCTCAATCGAAGACGGAATGGCGGAAGAGGATTGGGAAGGCTGGAAAATGATGACCGAAGCACTCGGCGATAAGATTCAAATTGTCGGCGATGACCTGTTTGTAACAAATACCGAAAGACTTAAAAAAGGAATTGACCTCGGCGTTACAAATTCAATTCTTATTAAAGTCAACCAAATCGGAACACTTACAGAAACACTCGACGCCATCCGCATGGCTCACAGAGCAAAATACACAGCAGTAGTATCCCACCGCTCGGGTGAAACCGAGGATACAACAATAGCCGACATCTCGGTAGCAGTAAACGCCGGCCAAATAAAAACCGGAGCACCCTCAAGAAGCGACAGAGTAGCAAAATACAACCAGCTCCTCCGCATCGAAGAAGAACTCGGCTCCGCAGCCTACTACCCCGGAATGAACGCATTTTTTAACATCGGGAAGTAAGAAATAAAGTAAAAAGAGGATGGTGGTCATTTTGACCACCATCCTCTTTTATATTTATTAATCAACCCCAGCATCAGGATCCGGTGTGGGATCGACTGGGTCAGGTGTGGGATCGACTGGTGTCGGTGTGGGTGTCGGTGTGGGTGGCGGTGTTGCAGGAACCTCAGCCACTGGCGGAGGTGTTTCGGGTGGCGGAGCCTCGGGTGGAGGTGTTTCTGCAACGCCTACGTATTCGTAGACAAATCTTATGACATTTCTTGAGGTGTCGGAGGATACCTGTACTGCGCCAAAGCTTTGGCCGACTACTCTCCAGCCGTGTATTCCGGGTGCGTGTTCTGTAACTTCTGCACCGATTGCGGATGCAACAGACCTTTCATATATGACATTTCCTGCTGTGTCTACACCAATGACAGTATAAGAAGCAATATCCATTTCAAAATTGTTTCTTACCGGATCAAGAGTGACATCGGCAGGCTTGTTAAAACTTTTTATAAGTAGATCCTCATGGATCGGAGCCATTAACATTCTGAAGATTTGTGCAGCGGGATTACCGGAGGATTTCATTTCCGCAGGTGTATCAAAGCCTGTCCAGACGGCGCATAGATAATACGGAGTATAGCCGATAAACCAGCGGTCCTTACTGTCAGAGGATGTTCCTGTTTTGCCTGCCGTAGGCATTCTGCCGAGATTAGCAGAGCCGCCTGTTCCGTTTGTAACGGCATCAATGAGCATGTCCGTCATCCAGAAAGCAGTGACATCGCTGATTGCCGGAATCTCTGTAGGTGAAGAATTATCGAGAAGGATTTCACCTAAGTTATCATAAATCCTTGAATAAGTGCGAAGCTCTACTCTTGTCCCCATGTTCGGGAACATTGTATAAGAGGATGCCATTTCACGAAGTGTAGCACCGTATGTCAACTGACCTGCTGCAAGAGGAGCATAATCCGAATCGGCGGGGGAGAGGTTAAAGCCAAGAATATCCCTCATGAATGAATATGATGTAGCGGGAGTGAGCTGGTCGAGAACAATTGCAGCAACAGTGTTAACGGAGTTACGCAGTGCTGTTCTGACAGAAATCATACCGCTATAGGAACGGGTTGAGTTTCTCGGAAGCCATGGAGTACCTTTTAGTACAACATTCGGGCTGTCGAGGTAATTTGAATCGGGAGTTAATAATCCGTAATCAAGCGCAGGTGCGTATACGGATATCGGCTTTATTGATGAACCCGGCGGCCTGCGTGTTTGTGTAGCACGGCTCAGCAGCATGTTTCTGGTTTTTACCCCGACACCGCCGGAGAGAGCTTTTATTTCCCCCGTATAAGGGTCTGCGATAATAACAGAGGACTGGAGCTGTTGCGCCGAGCCTGTGACGTTCGGAAGATTTTCGGGGTCCTGATATACTTCGTCAACGATTGCCTGCATTTCGAGGTCGATAGAAGCGATTATCCTAAGACCGCCCGAGAATAAATACCTTCTTGCAACCTGCTCGGACCAGCCTAAATGCCTTACAAGGTCGGCAACAACATCGCGCATTATCGCTTCCTCATACCATGTATATACAATCATTTCAGCATCATCATCAACACCACGCTGGAAGTTGAGAACCGTACGTATGGACTGTCTGAGCTCCTGTTCGTTTATAAAGCCAAGCTCATACATTCTGCGAAGAACTATTTCCTGCCTATCCTTGTTTTCCTCCCTGTTGGTGTACGGGCTGAATTTTGACGGGTTGTTTGTTATGCTGATAATTGCTGCAGCCTCGGGCAGGGTGAGCTGTGAAACTTCTTTTGCAAAATAATAATCCGCAGCTGCTCCGATACCGTAACAGCCGTGACCGAAATATACGAGATTTAAGTATAATTCAAGAATCTCCTGTTTATTAAACTGTCTTTCATATTCGAGTGCCCTGAATATTTCCTGCAGCTTACGCTGAACGGTGACATCGTCCTCATGCGTAAGATTCTTAATAACCTGCTGTGTTATTGTCGAGCCGCCGAAGGTGTCGCGCATGCTGAGAAACATGTTCATAAAAGCACCGGCTGTTCTGTACCAGTCAACTCCGTCGTGGTTCCAAAAGCGGTGGTCCTCTATGGCAACCACGGCATTTATCAGATGGTCGGGAAACTCGGAATAGTCCGCCCACCTGCGAAACTCGGTGCTTTGAATGACAGCAAGCTCTTCCTCGCGCCCGGTGTGCGGGTCAACATAGTAGATAATGCTCGACTGGTTCATGACAAAGTCTGCCGGGTTTATTTCAAGCCCCGTAGCAAGGTCGGTTCTTATATAATAAATAAAGAAGCATGCAAAAACCACGGCTGTTGTAATAGCAATCAGGGCAAATGTTCCTGCTATCTTCAAGCCGAGAAAGAAGATATCACTTATAATCCAAAAACCGTTTTTTGCAACTTTTTTGGCAATTCTTTTTACTTTTATTGTATCCATTGATTACCTCTGCTGATAAAATCATCTTGCATTATAGCACATTTTACGCTATTATTCAATATTATAGATGAATTAAAATGTTAAATTAATGTGTATTATACGAAAAAAACTACATTTTATGGCAATTATAACATATAAAGGATACAATATATAGTATTCTTCGGGATACGGGTGTTACAGTGAGGTTTATGCCGTGAGCAATGATTTCGGAAATGATTTTATAACAATATCAGATGATGACGGTAATGATTTTGTTCTTGAGCATCTCGATACAATAGAAATAGACGAAACCTTTTATATGGCGTTTCTGCCGACCGACATAGGCGAGGATGATGAAAACTACGGTCTTATAATCTTAAGGGTTGTCGAAGAAAACGGTGAAGATGTCCTTGTATCGATCGATGATGATGACGAGCTGCTTGAAAGCTTATATGAAACCTTTGTAGACAGACTCGCAGAAGAAGATATAAGCGAAGAAAACGGCAGTGACGCAGAATAATTTATATACAAAGGCAATATCTCCCTGCTACGTTCGTGATAGGCCTTTTTAAACCCACATTTTTTATAAGGGATGCCGGTACTCTTCCTGCGAATTGCAGGCCTCCCGGGCCGTGATTTCACGATTCGGACGTTGGAAGCAGCGAAACAGGAAGGAGGCGACCCACCTGCCCGATGGTGCAGGTTATAAACGGGTTTACACGGCTGTGCGGGGACTTTTAGTAAATTTATATTAAAGGACAATTAATCAAAATGAGTGGAATGTTTGAAACTAAATCGGATAAAGCGAGCCGCAAGCTTGCCAGAACTCAAAAGGAAGAAAAAGCAAAGAAAAAAACCAGGTTGATTACGATACTTGTGCTTTCGCTTTTAGTACTGGTTGCCGCTGCGGCTATTTTTGTCAACTCAAGTTTTATCCGCCGTACATTACCTGTTGTGACAATTGAAGGGGTCGGCTTTACAACGACCGAGTTTGAATATTTCTTTAACTCCCAATACATTGAATATATGAACATGATGTCCCAGTTTCAAGGTATGGGCGGTAATCTCCCGACTGCAGGAAGACCTCTTTCGACACAGGTATATGATAATGAAACAGGAGAAACCTGGGCTGACTTTTTTACAGAGGTAGCTCTCGAAAGGATGTCGGTTCTGGCAAGCCTTTATAATGCTGCGCAATCGGACGGTTTTGCATTATCCGAGGAGCACTATGAGGAAATAGAGCAGGATCTTTTAATGATTGGATTTCAAGCAATGATTGAAAGTTTTCCGAACACAGACACATTTTTACAACAGCTGTTCGGAAACAGTATTAACGAAAATCAATACCGGAGCATCATGGAGTTTGTCACAACGGCAACCGCATACAGTGAACATATCCGTGAGTCCTTTAACTACAGCCCGCAGGAGCTTGCCGATTTTTATGCTGAAAATTCGGACGATCTTGATGTATTTAATTTCAGAACATTTTCCATAAATCACGAATATATTGATTCAACAGAATTTGATTCCGATGAAGACTATGAAGCAGCGGTGGCAGATGCACTTGCACAGGCACAGCAAAAAGCTGCAAAACTCGTTTCCGAAGGCTTCGAAAACGCCGAGGCCTTTGTCGCCGCAGCACAAGAAGAAGCAGACAGCACAATGAGTTGGGTAGCAGCAGTTCAGAACCGTATGGGTGAGAACCTTGATATAACATTCGAAGACTGGCTCAGAGACGAATCCCGTGTTTACGGTGATGTTACGGCAGTCGATAATAATACCGGCAGTACACTGATGTATTTTATTTCGCGTGATGATAATACATATAAAACCGCAGCAATGAGGCAGATACTTATATCGCGTGAAAGTATTGACCCTGCCGAATTTGCAATGGGTGCCGATGACCCCGGCTACATAGCCGCAACAGAGCTTGCCGAAGCAAATGCACGTGAGCGTGCAGAGCTTGTAAACTCATTGTTTACAGCAGCGGGCGAAACAGAAGATGCACTTATCAGTCTTATGGCGGAGCATTCCGATGATACGACCGAAGGTGGTCTTTATGAGGATATCGCCAAGTTTTCCTACAACAGCCCTCATTTGACCATTATGAAGGTTGTTCCCGAAATTGAAGATTGGCTGTTTGAAGAAGGCAGGGTACAAGGGGATTCGAAGCTTATCTATACATCCGATTTCGGCTACCATCTTATATATTTTATGGGCTTCGGCGATCCGTTTTTTGAACTGATATCGGCAGACAGAATGAGAACTGCCGCGCATACTGAGTGGATGGAGAATTTACCGCAGGGTGAGCCTGTTAAGCATGCTGCATTCATACTTGTGCATGTATAAAAGCGAAACGGAAAGTTAAAAACATTTATTGAAAAAACAACGATAATATGCTATATTATCAGCAATAGTAAGCAGTAAACAGCAACAGTGCCAATGGCGAGGTGTTACAATGAACTTAAGGCATATAGATAAAGGCACGAAATTCATGGTCTATGAAGAACTGCAAAACCGTGCTGTCAGTGACGAGCATGAAGCGATATTCCGTTACTTCGAAAGCGACAGACTAATCGTTTTTCAATGCCCGTGGTTACATGAAAACTATGACAGGTTGACTCTTGGGTCAAAACTGAGCATAAACTACGACGAAGGCTCCGAGGTTCATACCTTTACAGGGAGAATACATGAAAAACTGCGAGGCAACGGCCTTGTTATGATAGAGCAGCTCACCGAGGTTGAAACAAAAAGCCGCAGGCAGTTTGACAGAGATGAAATCAGGGTAAATGTCAGCGTTTACGGCCTCCCGGAAGCAAAGCTGTCCTCAACTGTATTTGACAGACCCCAAGCCGCACCGGACCTTACGGATGTTTCATTTGATATAAGCTCGGGCGGTCTCTGCGTTGTAACAAACTCACTTTTAAATTCCAAATTTGACCCGTATTTTCTTGTATCATTTTCATTTTCCGACAAGGATACATTTTTAATTCCGTCAAGGGTTGTCCGCAAATCAAACTACCCCCGCACAAAAATCGGAAGATACGACTACGGATTCCAATTCATCTTCGACAACATGCCCGACGAAAAAGCACGCCTCACAAGAGCCATACTAAGCAAAAAATTATCACACAGATAATTATCTGTAAGAGAGCAAGACTCCTCTCCTTTTTGTATCTCAGTCAGTTCCGTGTCGGTTGCCGGAATTCCCTCGATACAAAAAGGAGAGGAGTCTTACTCTCTTTAATAGCTTTTTCTATTTTTATGTTGTGCCGTCTCTGTTGTCGAATAGTGCGGACAGGACTGAGGGTGTGAGCTCATCTCGGTATTGTTCGACAAGGTATTCGGGTCTGCAGCCTTGTTCTATTCCGAGTCTTGTCAGAAGCTCTTCATATTTTCTCGACGGAAGTGCCGAAAGCTTTCTCGCGGTGAGTGCAAGAACCTCATCAAGAGCATTCTGCTGGACCTCGATAAGTTTTTTTCTTGCCTGGTCCGATGCAAGCTCGGATAAGCTCTCTATACGCTTTTCTATCTCTTTAGAACCCTTATTAACGCAAGCCCAATACGCTTCCTGCTCCTTTTGCGAATATATGGAACGGACACGCTTGCCTTCATCGTTAGCTTTAAGTGCAATTTCCTTACATTCTTTTTCGGATTCACTTTTAATATGGTCGATTATTTTTTCAAAACCCTGCATTAATTAACTATCCTTTCACAGCTTATGCGGATACTAAAGTAAATGCTTTTTTGACAGCGGTTCAAAAACCCTCCTGCCGCCGCTTCTTAGTTTTCCGAAGAGCTGAGGGTATTTTATATAGACAGGAATACTGTCGTAATCGTAGGGATGCGGATCCTCGACAGACCAGGCACACTGGAAATCCGAAAGAACCATATTAATTTCCTGTTCAAATTCTGCGGGTATCCATCCGACGATAGTATAAGTGTACTGAGTTGCAAGCAATACAATGCTCTCTTTATTTGCGTCATAATCATCGAGTTCCATTACCTCGTGACGGACAAGGTCGGTTAGCTCGGGAGGATCAAGGGTAAGCTCGGGTTCAATAGGTTCAACACACTCTAAAATAATCAGCTCACTTATGATACTGACAATATCTGTATGTGCAACTATTAAATTTAGCTTTTTCATTCCTGCCACTATGTCTGTTCCTTTCAGAATTCATTAATCAAATTTCAAACAACATGACGATAAAAGATTAAACACTGATGATTCTTTCAAATATTCTTTGGGCGACCGTGTCAAGGCGTTTATCGGCGCGGGCGCGCATGGTTGCAAGGCGGTTTGCGGTTGAGGAAGCGAGCTCTGCCGCAGCCTCCATTGCTTTATGGTCCGATGCTTTTTTAAGCTGCTCGATTTCATTTTCGGCACGGGACAATGATGAAGCAACCGATTGCTCGCCTTCGGCTGTTGCCTGTTCAATTGTCTCCTTTGATTTATTAAGAACGATTAGCTTAACCTGGTTTGCTTCATATTCGGCAGCCAGAACATACTTAATTGAATCAGATAACATTATAGCATCTCCTCGGGTCAAAATTGTTGCAGTGTCACACTGAAAAAACAGCCAGTCAGTATTAACCCGGCTATTGTATCATATCGGTAATGAATTTGACAAGTATATGTCAATAATGTAGAATCCGTTACAATATATATAAGCTTAAACACTTCTGTTATAAAGGGAAATAAAATGGCAACAAACAGAAAAAGAAGATTTGGCGACAGACGCGAAGGCAGGCGTTTACGCACGCTTGACCCGTATCATGCAATGACTCCTTTTATAATGAGAGAAAAAAGCGAAGCGAGCAATTACTTTTCCGAAGAGGTTGAGGTTACGGATATTGAAAAATATCTGAGAAAAAAACGTGCTTCGGGAAAACCGGGTCTTGGAATGCTGCACCTTTTTACCGCATCATATATAAGAACTGCGGCACAATATCCCGCAATCAACAGATTTTGCTCCGGGCAAAGAGTCTACACAAGAGAAAATGTAGAGTTTATGATGACAATCAAAAAGCAGATGAAAATGGATGCTGACTCTACATCCATAAAAGCATCATTTGAAAAAACTGCAACAATTGATGATGTGTACAATAAATTAAACAGTGAAATAAGCAAGGTAAGAGATGAGGGAGAAGCTACAAGCACGGACGATATAGCAGCATCACTTGTTAAGCTTCCGAGAGTGATTTTACGCATCACCGTCAGATTTCTCGAGCTTTTGGATTATTTCGGGATGCTTCCGAAATCACTTATAGACGCAAGTCCTTTTCACGGCTCTGTAATAATTACGGATTTAGGTTCTGTAGGGCTTCCGGCAATATACCACCATCTGTACGATTTTGGAAACCTTCCTATATTTATAGCACTCGGTGCAAAAAAACGAAAGTATGAGTTAAACTCAAAGGGCGAGGTTGAACTTAAAAAATACGTAGAATTCAAGCTTGTGGTCGATGAACGCATATGCGACGGTTTCTATTTTTCACAAGCCTTTAAATACTTCAAAAGCATAATGAAAAATCCGGAAACCCTTGATGAGCCTCCGGATAATATAATTGAAGATATCGATTAAAAAATAATTAGGTAGGAAATGTCCCAAATTGGGACATTTCCTATTTAAGATATTATTCAATCAAGAGTTTATTCAGTTCATCCATGAATGAGTTAATGTCGCGGAATTGACGGTAAACGGAGGCGAAGCGGACATACGCAACTTCGTCAAGGGATTTTAAACCGTTCATAATCATCTCACCGATATCGGTTGTTTTTATTTCACGCTCAAGTGAGTTTTGGAGGTCCTGCTCTATCTCGTCGGCGACATTTGTAAGCTCGGCAAGAGGTACAGGGCGTTTCTCACAGGCTCTTAGCATACCGTTTATAAGTTTTTGTTTATCAAATGTTTGCCTGCTTCCGTCTTTTTTAACTACTATAAGAGGAAGCCTTTCCATAATTTCATATGTAGTAAATCGCTTCTGACAGCTAAGGCATTCGCGCCTCCGCCTTATTGTTGCACCCTCCTCGGCAGGCCGGGAATCTACAACCTTACTTTCCGAATAACCGCAAAAAGGACATTTCATTGATAAAATTCATTCCTTTCATAGAACGTTTTTGCACAGATTGTACGTCATTATACCACACTATACTATATTTTGTATAGTGTCTTTTTTTGTATAGTATATTTACATGTTACCGGCTTATTTAAACCCGCTTAATTCAGCACAAGCTTTGCAATCAATTCTGTCATGCCTGCCTCGGGTTCGGCGGTGCTGTTTAACTCCATCGCTGTTTCCGAGCAGAATAAAACCGCCTTGCGGCAATCCGCAAGTGTCGTTTTGCCTGCTGTAGCCATAAGATTCCGGGCCTGGAACTCATGCCTTATGTTACACATATTCATGAGCTCTGTTTTACCGAGCTTATTGTCAAGGCAAATCCTTGCGGCTAAAAGCTGACGTATTTTTATTGCAATTGCAGACATTATTTTATGCGGAGCCTCACGCATCTGATAAAGCTCACCTAGAATCCGGACCGCTTTTTTATTTTCTTTATTAATTAAAGCATCCGTCAGTTTATATGTTACCGCATCAAGAACGGGAGTAACAACTGCATCGATATCTGTTTTTGTAATCGTTTCCGTTTTTGAATATGCAGCGGTTTTTTCTATCTCGCCGTTTAGCACTGTCATAAGGCCGCCCGTTATAAACGCAAGATATTCTGCATCACCTGTGCTTATATTTTTCCCTGCATCCTTAAAATGACGCTTAATCCAATTGACAAGCTTGTCCTGCTCCTGGGTCATAAAGTCTACAACTGTGACAAAATTAAGAATTTCCTTATTGATTTTCAGTCTGCTGTCCGGTTTGAACTCGACTGTATTGTATACAAAAATAACGCAGACATAATCGGGTAAATCGGAAAGGAAATCACATAAACGTTCCTTTGAGGTATTTTTAAAAACATCAAAATCATGAATCTCAATCAGAGTTTTCTCCGCAAATGCAGGCATTGTGTTGACAGCATCCTCAAACTCATCAATCGGCAGGTTTTTCTCATCAAATCGTTTATAGTTAAAGCTGTCAAGACCGCCGGGGCAAAGCAGCTCCCGGATACTTATCAAACACCGGTCAAGCAGGTATCTTTCCTCACCGTGAAAAATATAAAGCTTATCAAGACTGCCGGCTTTAATTGCCGATATAAGGTCGGGATAACTGCTGTCGTTTTTTGTTTTCTTAAACTTATCCAAATTTTTTGCCTCCGCAGATGATAACATGACCATGCTCATCTGTTCTGTAAATTAAAGCTCCCGAACCTTCAAGCCGTCGAAGCACTTCCGCAGACGGATGTCCGAAGCTGTTGGACCCGACAGGGATTACAGCAATATCCGGCAGTGCCGCGCTTAAAAGCTCTTCGGAAGTGGAATTCTTAGAGCCGTGATGACCGACAACAAGTAAATCAAGCTTTGGTATTGCCGCAAATCGTAACAGGGCTCTTTCGGTGGAGGAATTCATATCACCGGTAATCAGTGCGGTTATATCACCCGTTGTAAGTATACTGAGTCCCCGTTCGTTTTCATCACCTGAGCCGAGCGGCGGGTAGATAAAAATTGAAATATCATCAAATGTAATTGTATAGGTTTCCGTCACATATATTATATCAGTTCCCCGTTTTCTTGCAAGTTCGATTATATCCTCGGCAAGAAATGAACCCTCGGGGTCGGGGATAATCAAAGTAGAAAGAGACACTCTGCTTAAAAGAAACTCAATGCCGTTAACATGGTCCGAATGAAAATGTGTAATTATAAGCAAATCTATTGATGTAGAGCCGTTGTTTAGTAAAAACTCATGTAAAATCTCACCTGCATTAATCTGATTGCTGCTACCGCAGTCAACAACAATTGTGTGCGAATCGGCGGTAATTACAGTGCTCAACCCTTGTCCCGTATCAACAACAGCTATTGAACTTCCGCTCGCAGTAACAGGTGTGACCACGGAAAGCAGTATTATGCAAAATAACAGTATCAAAGAAACGCAGCATGGGTATATATACTGACGCAGCCTGCTTTTCAGTATAGGCAAAGCAGTGAAGATTATATATACATAAGCAAGCCAGAACATAATATACACATTGGATGAATACACAACCGAAAAGGGGATAGAGCCAAACAACCTTGCAATAAAAATAATGTATCGTGCAATCAGCGTAACGGGAAATGCGGCTATTATTCCGAGCAACGGACTTATCAGCCCTAATAGTGCTGCAATAAGCCCAAGCGGGAAAGCAAGCGAAACAGCACCGATGGCAAGTAAATTTGTAAGGGGTGCAATGAGTGATACATAACCGAAATGAATAGCTGTAAGCGGCAGGGTGAATATCAAAGCTCCGATCGTTGTCGCAAGATTTGATGTTATGAATCTGATAAAAAAGCGGGGTACTTTTTTTCTGAAATACTTATTGCCGCGAAGTGAATCGGATACAGCAGAGTTAATGCGTTTCGTAAAAAGTATAATTCCGAGAGTTGCAAAAAATGACAGGTGAAGCCCGACAGATGCACATGCAAACGGATTAAAAGCAAGTAAAACAAGAAGTGCAGCGGCAAGTGATGTGATACTGTCTCTTTCACGCCTTATCAGCGGCGCTGTAATTAAAAACACCTGCATTATACCCGCTCTTGTAACGGCAGGCGTAAAACCTGTCATTGCCATAAAAAATATCAGAAGAGGAATGCCGTAAAAAGAAAACAGCTTCTTATTTTTGATAATCAAAGCAAGAAAACCCATAAGAAAAGATATATGCATGCCCGATATTGAAATGATATGAATTACACCGGAAGCAGAGAATGCTGCAGCCAGGGCTTTATCTTTATACAGGTCGTCCCGTTTACCCATTAAAAGAGCCTGCATAAAGTGTGAAATGTCATCCGGGAATATTTCGTCAACGGTTTTTGAAAATTTTTCCGCCGTTAGCTTCGGAATAAAACGAATCCCGCTGTGTTCTTCCTTTATACTGATATTGCCGGAAATACTTCCCGAAAGATGAATTCCCCTTGAAGACAGGATATCAAGTCTGTCTCCGCTATCTGTTATATCGGTCCGCCGGAGGCGTGCGGTAACTTCAATAATATCGCCGGGCTTAAGCTCAATTTCGTTATAATAATAGAAGCGGATTCCGGTTTTAGGGTGTTTTTCAAGCTTGATTTCCGCATCGACTCTGTATCCTCGCGGTTCTCTCGAAGTGGGATACCCGGTAACGGTTGCAGTAAGAGTCCGTGTCTCATCATGATAACTCCAATATGGTTTTGCAAATATTGTTGTATAAGTAAAAAACCAGAAAAACCCGACAGCCATAGATAAAAAAACTGTAATAATCCGCTTACGTTTAATACCGCCGAATAAAAGCCCGGATAAAGAACATACCGCTGCTGCTGCCCCGGCAATAAGCAAATAATCAAACGGCAGAAAATACCTTGACAGAAAAACAGCAACAGCAAACGAAAAAGAAAATAAAGCAAGCTTGCGCATACACTATACCTCCCGGTATCAAAAGTCTCGATACCGAAATGCTAGCACAAACCCTTTACACATTTCAATAAACGTTTAAACGCAAAAAGTGTAGAAAATTTCTACATTTCGAAAGAAAAATCCAGCTCGTCCAACGTCAGTTCATACGCCGGTATGAAGTTGTCCATAAAATATTTTACCTCGGGCAAATCAAGCTTTGAGAGTTTATCCCTTGACTGCTCTGCAGCAAGCTTAAAATCAAGATTTCCTGTTTTGAGCTCTTCAATGCATTTAACATATGCAGCAAGCCTGTCGGCGGCTTTTACCAGCTCAGTCATTTCATTCTTTTCATCGGGAGAAAGAATTTTCTTATATGCGGGGCGCATTTCGGAGGGGAGAGCAGTAAGTAATTTCTTTGATGCAACCGACTCAACCTTTTTGTATGCTTCCATAATTTCTGCATCATAGTATTTAATCGGTGTCGGCATATCTCCCGTAAATATCTCTGACGAATCGTGAAACAGTGCCATGGATGCGGCAAGTCCGGGGTCTGCCTTCCTGCCGAAAACATCCTTTCTTATTACAGCAAGCGCATGAGCGATTACCGCAACTGTATGAGAATGC
The DNA here is from genome assembly GCA_009784725.1 of Oscillospiraceae bacterium. Classification (GTDB taxonomy): domain Bacteria; phylum Bacillota; class Clostridia; order Oscillospirales; family Oscillospiraceae; genus WRMH01. The sequence goes on along the minus strand of WQXS01000020.1, from coordinate 21,836 downwards.
TCCTGAATATTCTCAAGAGTATTGTTTCTCATAAGTGACCATCTTGTGATATTTTTCATTCTGGATATCAAAGCGAAAAAGCTGTATTTTGTTTTCATTAAATAACCGTTCCTTTCGTATTAAACTGCCGTTTCAGACTGCGGCGCCCGAAATTAAATCCTCATAAAAAGCAGCTCGTGTAAGACCGAGATATAACGAGAGCCATATTGAAACAACCGGAATTGCAAACGGCAGCGGTATCAGTAAATATACAATTATATCAAGTGCGAACCAGCCGATAAATGATATATCAATTATAAAAAGGTCCAGCTTTCTGCCGTTGATTATTAAGGCCGATTCGGATATACACTGCAAGGCGCTTTTTCTCGGGTCATCAATCAGAATATAATAAGCCTGTCTGTATCTATATGCAGCAATAATTCCCGGGATGATCAGCAAAAGGCTCCATAGAAAAATATATATGGTTGTAATAAGAAAAATTGTCAGAACCTTGATAAAAAAAATAAAACCGTTAAATAAATCCTTGATATCCGTGACAACCTCACGTTTTACTTTCAGGCATATGCTCATAAAACCCACGTCAAGAAAAGGCTGCAGCATAAACATTAATAATGCGAGAAATACCCCGATAGGTCTGAAGTCGGAATAAAGAATTGCAAGACTTGGGATTTCACCGGACGCAAGACGGCTGTTTATTCCGGACATGCTGATGCTCCCGGGGAGGCGTACGGCAAGCCACGAAACAAGCGCAGTCAGAGTTACATAAATCAAGCTTATCAAAAAAATCCTTGGAGCGTTTTGGAAAATCAATCTGCGAGCAACGGATTTTAATGCAGAACCCGGCATATCTGAAAATCTTCCTTTCGGTACCGAAATTACAATTAAACTAAACAAGAGTCGGTTAGCTGAATCAAAGACGGATTAAATTATACCATAGCAGTAAAATTTATTTCAAGATAAAGCAAAAAAGACGGGTTTTGATATTGACTTTAGAAACTATTGGTTGTACAATGAAGTCCCTGCGGGCTTTTTTTATCGCAATATATAGTATGACTCAATTTTGTGGAGGGACAGCTGAAATGGCGATTACCGGCATCAAAAAACGAGATGGAAGAACCTCCGAGTTTAATATCTCGAAAATTTCCGATGCAATCTGCAAAGCCTTTAAGGCGACCTACAGACCGGGAAACGGTGATTTATCCGATAAGCTTGCCGATGAGGTTCTTTCTGTCCTTGAGCTTGAGGGTATTGAGGTTCCGGATGTCGAGCATATTCAGGATATAGTCGAAAAGGTTTTGATGGATAACGGGTATATAGCAACTGCAAGAGCATATATTCTCTACAGAAATGAACGAAACCGTGTCCGTCAGATGAGAACACGCCTCATGAAAACATATGAGGAGATTACCAACACCGATGCCCGCCACAGCGATGTAAAAAGAGAAAATGCAAACATTGACGGCGATACCGCTATGGGTGTTATGCTCAAATACGGCTCCGAGGGTGCAAAACAGTTCTACAACATGTTTGTATTAAAGCCGGAGCACTCCTCGGCACATTCCGACGGCGATATACATATACACGACCTGGATTTTTTAACTCTTACCACAACCTGCTGTCAGATAGATATTATAAAGCTGTTCAAGGGCGGTTTTTCTACAGGGCACGGGCATCTTCGGGAGCCGAATGACATTGCGTCATATACGGCTCTTGCCTGCATTGCAATTCAATCAAATCAAAACGACCAGCACGGCGGTCAGAGCATAGTTAATTTCGACTATGGCATGGCAGAAGGAGTCAAAAAAACATTCATAAAATTATACCGTCAAAACATGGCAAAAGCACTTATGCTTGCAAAACGGATTGATGACCCCGAGGCCGATGTAAAAAAAATAATCAAGAAAATAAAAAAGGAAACCGGATTTGTCCCGACACTTGAAAGCAACGAAAAGTATTTAAGCCTGGAGCGCCCGGAGCTTATTAATCTTTACGGCGACACGGGTGATATTGAACAAATTCAGGAAACAGCCCTCCATTTTGCAAAAAAAGAAACGAACCGTGCAACATATCAAGCAATGGAGGCACTTATACATAACCTTAACACAATGCACTCGCGTGCAGGCGCTCAGACACCGTTTTCCACAATTAATTACGGCATGGATACATCCCCCGAAGGCAGAATGGTAATGGAAAATGTCATGCTTGCAACGGAAGCGGGACTCGGAAACGGAGAAACACCGATATATCCGATTCAGGTTTTCCGTGTTAAAAGAGGTGTAAGCTTCGACCCGGGTGACCCGAACTACGACCTGTTTAAGCTCGCATGCCGCTGCAGTGCAAAACGCCTGTTCCCGAACTTTGCATTTGTGGATGCCCCGTTTAACTTAAAATATTACAAGGAAGGCATTAAAGAAACAGAAATTGCATACATGGGCTGCAGAACCCGTGTTATAGCAAATACCTATGACCCATCTCAGGAAATCTGCAACGGGCGGGGAAACCTTTCCTTTACATCAATTAATCTTCCGAGGCTTGCAATTAAAGCAGGCGGGAACATTGAAAGATTTTTCGAGGACCTTGATTATAAGCTGGATCTTGTTATTGACCAGCTTTTGGAGAGATTTGAAGTTCAATGCCGTAAGCGTGTATATAATTTCCCGTTCTTAATGGGTCAGGGTGTATGGCTTGGTTCGGAAAAACTCGGTTATAATGACGAGGTTCGCGAAATTCTCAAGCACGGCACCTTGACCATAGGTTTTATAGGGCTTGCAGAAACATTAAAGGCTCTTATCGGTCAGCATCACGGTGAAAGTGAACGTGCTCAGAATCTCGGGCTCGAAATCATCAGCCATCTTCGTTCAAGATGCGATAAAGAAACAAATGAAAGAGGTCTGAACATTACTCTTATTGCAACCCCTGCCGAAGGTCTTGCAGGCAGATTTGTAAAGCTGGATCAAAAACGTTACGGAAGGCTCGCCGGAATAACAGACAAGGAATATTACACAAACAGTTTTCATATTCCCGTTGATTACAAAATAAACGCATTTGATAAAATCAGGCTTGAAGCACCATACCATGCACTTACAAATGCAGGGCACATAAGTTATGTGGAAATGGACGGGAATCCGCTTGATAATCTTGAGGCGTTTGAAAAAATCATAAGATTTATGCATGAAACCGGTGTCGGCTACGGCTCTGTCAACCACCCCGTCGACAGGGATCCTGTTTGCGGTTATACAGGTTTTATTAAAGATGAATGCCCAAGCTGCGGAAGACTTGAGTATAACGATAATGAACCGGGATTTGAACGCATAAGGCGGATAACGGGATATCTTGTAGGTACGGTTGACAGATTCAATGACGCTAAACGTGCCGAAGAAAAAGACAGGGTCCTTCATGATATGAAAGACTCCGGCAGACATTAAAATGAAAATAGCGGGATTGGTTCATGATTCCATAGTAGACGGGCCGGGTATAAGATATGTTGTTTATACCCAGGGCTGCAGTCTTTGCTGTCTCGGATGCCACAACCCGCAAACATGGGATTTTGACGGCGGAAATGAAATCTCTGTTGAAAAAATAATAAATGACATGCTTACCAACCCCTTAACAGACGGACTGACATTATCGGGCGGTGAACCGTTCGAGCAGGCTGCAGACTGTATAAGTCTTGCGGCTGTTGCACGTGAAAGGGGTTTAAATGTGTGGGTTTATACGGGGAAAACCTTTGAAGAGATATTTGCGGAAGCAAAGCAGAAAACCGATGCATATAAACTTTTATCACTTACCGATGTACTTATTGACGGAAGATATATTGCAAAAGAGCGTACACTTGCGTTAAAATGGAGAGGAAGCAAAAATCAGCGGTTAATTGATGTTCAAAAAAGCCTGAAAACCGGAAATGGAGAAATGCTTAATGAAAACAACTGTTAGAGAACTGTATCTCAATCAAAAGAATTACCCGGGTAAAATCGTTACGGTACAAGGATGGGTAAGATCAATACGTGATATGAAAGCGTACGGTTTTATTGACCTAAACGACGGAAGCTCATTTAAAGGTGTCCAGATTGTTCTTGAGGAAGACTCTCTTCATTCTTTTAAGGATGCAGTAAAACAAAACGTCGGTGCTGCTCTTACGGTTACGGGTCTGTTTAAGGAAACGCAGGGTGCAAAGCAGCCGTTTGAAATACTGGCACAGGAAGTAATAATAGAAGGGGAATCAACTCCCGAATATCCTCTTCAGAAAAAACGCCATTCGCCGGAATTTCTTCGTACCATTGCACATCTAAGACCGAGAACAAACCTGTTTGCGGCTGTTTTCAGAATACGTTCCGTTACAGGGCATGCAATACATTCGTTCTTTCAGGAACGCGGCTTCGTTAATGTCCACACTCCGATAATTACCTGCAGCGATGCCGAAGGAGCAGGGGAGATGTTCCATGTTACGACACTTGACCTGTCAAAAGTCCCTGTCAACCCGGACGGCAGCATAGATTATACAGGCGACTTCTTCGGGAAAAAAGCGGGACTGACTGTTTCCGGTCAGCTCAATGCAGAGGCTTTTGCACTGGCATTTGGAGGTGTATATACATTCGGACCGACATTTCGGGCAGAAAACTCAAATACTCCGAGGCATGTAGCGGAGTTTTGGATGATTGAACCCGAAATCGCATTTGCGGATTTAAAAGATGACATGCAGCTTGCAGAAGATATGCTAAAGTATGTAATTAAAAAGGTTATGCAGGAATGCAGCGATGAACTTAATTTCTTAAACAGTTTTGTTGACAAGGAGCTGCTTGAACGGCTGACAAGTGTTGCAAATGCGGAGTTTGCACATATTTCATATACCGAAGCAATAGATATTCTCGAAAAATCGGGAAAAAGCTTTGAGTTTCCCGTTTCATGGGGTTCGGACCTGCAAACCGAGCATGAACGGTATATAACCGAGGAGTATTTTAAAAAGCCTGTGTTTGTAACAGACTACCCAAAAGATATTAAAGCCTTTTACATGAGATTAAACGATGACGGAAAAACAGTTGCCGCAATGGATTTACTTGCCCCCGGAATTGGTGAAATAATTGGCGGCAGCCAGCGTGAGGAGCGTGTTGATGTTCTGGAGTCCCGGATAAAAGAAATGAATCTCGACAAGGAATCATATTGGTGGTATCTTGAGCTCAGGCGTTACGGTGGAACAAAGCATGCCGGCTTCGGGCTCGGGTTTGAAAGGCTGCTTATGTATCTGACTGGTGTTTCCAATATAAGAGATGTGCTGCCGTTTCCGAGAACGGTTGGTTCTTCGGAGTTTTAGCAGCACTGTTATTTCTGTCATTTAATTGCTTTACGGCTGACCTTGAAATTAATCTTCGTCGGCAGTATCGGCATTAAACCCGCCGGCTTCGATTTTATGGGGTTCAAAATCATCCTCTGATTCAGATTTGCCGATGGAGGTTGTCCTTGTGGTTCCGCCGGAAACATACTGTTTGCCGCATTCGGGGCATGTATCATATGTGAGGGTCACCGACTGGCTAATTATTTCACGGTTATCCCTTTGTGCGTTTGCCTGCTCGTTTCTGACATGCTCCTGCTCATGAGATGCTACTGCGGCTGCAGCCATATTCGGACTGATTTTTGTAGGTGTTTGAAAACTGACGGAAGAATCATTCGACTGGTCGACATATCTGCGGTTTTCACATGTTTCACATACACCTTCGGCTTTAAGAGCTTCAAGAAGCCCGTAAGATATCTCGGCTCTGTCGCCGTCGATACTGAAAAACATTGCACTGTTGCCTTGTGACGGTTGAAGAACAGGCGAAATTGCAGGATATAATCCCGATAAAACAGGTGAGGGAGCCTGCTGTTGTGAAACAGGAGGTTTCATATATAAGGCAGCAGCATTAAAATTAACGCCGGAAAGACCTCCGATATTCACAGCTGACACCTCACTTTCCCATTACCGATAAAAGTCTTGTTAATCCCGGTATTATACCATATAATCCAATTAATTTCAATAGAAAGGACCGGTATTTTGGACACATTATTCCATACAATGCAAGTACAGCAGGCCTTAACTGCCTTAAACTCAGACCTAAATAACGGTCTTACAGCCGACGAGGCAGAAGAACGCCTTCGGCAAAACGGAAAAAATCAACTCAAAGGAAAAAAGAAACGATCAATATTCCTTCGTATTCTCGACCAGTTTAAGGATTTTCTGGCACTTATTCTGATTGCTGCAGCGATTGTTTCTCTATTTGTCGGCGATGGATTAAAAGATGCAATAATCATTATTGCAATTTTAATTATTAATATGATAATCGGTATTTCTCAAGAGAGAAAAGCGGATAATGCACTTGAAGAACTAAGAGATATGTCGGGACCGAAAGCAAAAGTAAAAAGAGACGGTGAAATACATAAAATCGATGCATGCGAGGTTGTACCGGGGGATATTGTAATTCTTGAAACAGGTGATTATGTACCGGCCGATATAAGACTTATAAGCTGTGTAAATATGAGAATTGATGAATCCTCACTTACCGGTGAATCGGAAGCCGTCAAGAAAAACGCAAATACCGCAGTGCCGGAGGATGCAGTGCAGGGTGACAGGATAAATACTGCGTTTTCGGGAACGATAATCACATACGGCAGAGGAGAGGGCGTAGTTTATGCAACCGGTATGAATACCGAAATGGGTAAAATTGCAAAGCTGCTTGAGGATACAGACAGCGGAAAAACTCCGATGCAGGAAAAACTGAACAGTCTTGCAAAATCTCTTGGAATTCTTTGCATTATCACATGTGCGTTCGTATTTATTGTAGGACTTGTTTATAACCTTTTAGGATACGGTGACCACAGGGATTTGATTGAAATGCTGATGGTTTCGGTATCGCTTGCAGTTGCAGCGGTTCCCGAGGGTATAGCTATTGTGGCAACTGTGATACTTGCGGTCGGTGTGCAGAAAATGGTCAGATCGCATGTTATTGTCAAACGTTTACGTGCAGTGGAAACACTTGGAAGCACAACGGTAATCTGTTCCGATAAAACAGGAACATTGACACAAAATAAAATGACAGTCGTAAAAGTATGTGACCCCGAAACCATATATGATGTCACGGGAGTCGGATATAAAGCGAAAGGTCATGTCGTTGCCGAGGGTATGATATCGAGAAATATCACCCTGATGTCGGAAATCGGTATTCTATGCAATGATGCTGTTTATAATGAAAAAGAATCCTCAATAATCGGTGACCCAACCGAAGGTGCAATGCTTGTTTTCGGCGCAAAAATGGGTCAGTACAAAGAAGATATGGCAGAAACTCACAAGCGTATTCACGAGATTCCTTTTGACTCCGACAGAAAGATGATGTCTACATATAACGTTCTCGGAAACAGCGTTATTATGAATACAAAAGGTGCGCCGGACTCGATAATCAGCCGTTCCTCAAGCCTTTTTATTGACGGTGAAATTGTTCCGATGTCCGATTCTGCAAAAAGCCATCTGATGCAGTTAAATGAACAGCTTGCAGGGCAGGCACTGCGTGTTCTTGCATTTGCTTATAAAAGATATGAAAGCGTTAAGAAAATTGACAATGTCGAAGATGACCTTGTATTTGTCGGAATGATGTGTTTAATGCACCCGCCAAGGGAAGAAGTTAAAGCATCCGTTGAGGAATGCCGTACTGCCGGGATTAATGTAAAAATGATTACAGGTGATCATAAAACCTCGGCAGCTGCGATTGCACGGATTTTAGGGATTATTGATAATGACGAAGAGGTTCTCGACGGGATTGCACTTAACTCATTATCCAATGAAGAGTTGATCGAAAAAGTTAAAACTGTTAATGTTTTTGCCCGTGTTTCTCCCGAACATAAGGTGCGGATAGTTACAGCAATTAAAGCTAATAATAATATCGTTGCTATGACCGGCGACGGTGTAAATGATGCTCCGTCATTAAAAAACGCGGATATCGGAATAGCTATGGGAATAACGGGAACCGATGTCACAAAAGAAGCTGCCGATATGATATTGACGGATGATAATTTTGTAAGTATTGTCAGTGCCGTTGAGCAGGGCAGAATTATCTTCGGAAACATAAGAAAAGTGACGGGATATCTTCTAGGGTGTAATATCGGCGAGATAATGATTGTCCTTCTTGCCGTCATTTTAGGGCTTCCTGTTCCGCTGATTGCTACTCAGCTTTTGTTTATTAATCTGCTCACGGATGCACTTCCTGCTTTCGCTCTCGGAATGGAAAGCAAGGAGCCTGGTATTATGAACAGAAAACCAAGAAACCCAAAGGACGCAATTGTAAACAGGCGTACAATGAGTTCGGTAATCGTAAGATCGGTATTGATTTGCATTGCATCATTTGCCGCATTTTTATACGGTTATTTCGGTGCTGTTGCACCTGAAGGCTTCGACAGGCATTTACTTGCAATGAGCATGTGTTTCTTTACGCTTGTTGCATGTGAACTTCTGATTGTTTACCCGTCGAAGTCAGACACGTTTTTGGGAGCAGGCTCAGGGTTATTCGGTAATAAATTCCTGAATATTGCAACTCTCATCGGCTTCGTTATATTATGTGCGGTAATGTTTGTTCCGGTTATCGGCAATCTTTTTTCTGTAGTTCCGCTTAATATAACTGAGGTTGTAATATGCCTTATTCTTGTACTTACAGCGGTTGCGGGATTTGAAATATCAAAACTCAGCTCCCGCAGATAAACTAGCTTGATTGGGTTCTGAGTCTGAAAAAGAGAGTATCATCATCGAAGTTGTCGGATAATACCCTGGTACCGCTGTCCGACCAGTTTGCTGCGCTTGAAATATAAACAACCATTCCGTCAAACCCGACGGGCACCAAAAATGCATATTCAAGAACTACATACGATATATCACCGACCCATTCATTTTGAAACTGGGTATGTTTTATATAGTATTCATAATTTTCACCGAAATAATTCAGCTCTCTGTTAGCAATCTTGAAGCCGGGAGTATCACTGTCGCGAAGCTCATTATGTGCTACTGATCTTTCATTAGGATCAAATCCAAAGTAATCAAGCTGCCCCGTTATGTATGTAAATCCGTGAATGCGTGAATTTTCATCGTCAAATGTAATCATTATTCTGGCAACTATATACTCATATCCGTCTTTGGCAGGATACTCTCCGTCTGATTCAAAGATGTCGATATATAAAAGTGTTGCAGTCCCGGTAGTAGATAAATCGGAGTTGTGACCGGTGATGGTTAAATAGTCATACGGACGCCCTGAGGTTGTGTTTATCTTATATCCGTGCTTTGTAAAATTCGGCTCTATCGGGTCGCCGCCGATTTCTCCGCACAGCTCACATATCGGACCCTCTTGAAAGTTTGCCGGCAGCCACACATGCTCTAACGGAAAATCTTTTTCTTCCCCGCAATCGATGCAGACATAAGGAGTGAAGCAATCGGGGTTTTTCCAGAAATGGGAGCATTCTTCTTCGGGTATATATACCGGAGTCGGCGAAGGGGTTCTTACCGGTCCGGAACCGGGTGTCTCATCAGGCTCGGGGTTTTCTGTGCATCCGTAAGAAAGAAGTAAAAAAGCGGCTAATATAAAAGGGATAACTCGTTTAAACATTATTTTACTGCTTCCTTTCCGTGCGTGTACAAGACATTTATATGCTAAAAATACTATAATTCAAATTACTCCAAAAAACAATGATAATATTGTTAACATAACATGCAAAATTCCTATAGCATTTTTCTTTTTTGTGTGGTATACTCGCTTTCATGAAAAAATCAAGTATTGTATATTTTTGTATAGGATGTATATGTTTATTGTTGATTCCGGTGATGGCATTTGTGTTTTTACCGGTCGCTTTTGTATACCTTCTTCCCGCTGCTATTTTCTTTTGGTTAAGCAAGGATGTAATCACAGCCATCTTTTCAAAAGCAGCAGGATTTATCACATCAATATCCGGCAAAGCTTTAACTAAAACAAAGGATATATCGGGAAGAGCAGTAAGCAAAACCAAAGATATATCGGGAAGAGCCGTCAGCAAAACAAAGGATTTAACTGAAAAAGCCGCAAGCAAAACTAAAGACCTTTCGGATAAGGCTGCCAAGATGAAAGCGGACTTTGCCACACAAAATAAACAACAGGAAACAGAACAAGACACAACTATAGAGGACACCCTTCCTGAATCTGTTCCAAATAACACAACCCCGGATTCTGCCCCTGTCTCACAAGACACCCCCACTGCTCCTGCTTCACCACAGCCGGAGGAGCCAACCTCTGCGCAGGAAGAAGACAATACTGCACCATCTGCACCGCCCGAGCCGGATGACGACGGGCAAATGACTATAGATGAAACAGCTGCGGCTAAAGCAACTGAAACCGAAGTTCCTGCAAAAACCTCTGAAAAAGATGAAGCAGCTGCTGAGGAAGTAATATCCGATACTGCAGAAGATAAACCTGCTGACGAAGCTGAAGCCGCAGAAGAAACAAAAACCGAACAGGAACCAACAGCAGGAAGCAGTCCGAAACCACAACCGACAGCTGCAGCATATACAGCCCCCGTTCAGGTTGCACCCGGAGTAACACAATCAATCCGATATGATAACGATGACAAAGAACCCATTGACATATTTGCAGGTGCCAGAAGAGGTTTAAGATCGGCACTCGGAAAAGTCAAGAGTCTTGCTCCTGCAGGGAAAATTGGAGACAGGTCCGATGATGAAGCTGATTACGGCTATAATCCCGATGGAGCGGACACATCACGCAGAGGAACATCTGCAGGATGGGCGAGCTCCCGAATAGATGAAGATTTCAGAGACCTTGATTCAAGTGATGTTGAAGAGGTTATAAAAAGACAGTTCGATACTCTTGACATGATTACAACAAGTGCAATAGCAATCATGCTGAGTGATACGAAAACAAAAGCGGCCTCTCCGTTTATAAGAGAGCTTAAAAAACCGGATATCCGTTTAATATTGCTCAAGTTCTGTCAGGATACATATTTTGCAACCGATATTGAACAGCTTAACAGCCTGTTTAATAAATCATACTATAAATGGAAAATAACAAGATATCTCGGCAAAATAACTGTGTTTGTCAAACGGGGGATAGGTGATTCGCTTCCGAGAAGAACAGCATTTCGGAAAGCAAGAATTACAAAGAACAGATTTATTAATAAAATTTGTGAAACCATTAACACATTTGAATCCGTAAAATATATCTCTGCATTATCCGGAAATGAGGAAATTTCCGATTCCAAAAGAAACTACAAGCTCGATCATCTCAGCGAGAATTATAAAGATGCGTTGATTTATCTTGTTGATTTATTACTCACCTGTACATGTATTTCCAAGATGCTTTTTGTCGAAAGAATGATAAGAAATATGGATCCAAACTCCGAGTTTAATAAAATTATCACAAACATGGCTCATTCAATCGACAATCATAATCTTATTATCAGCAAATCAAGACCCATATACAAGCAGTATTATCAGTCCGAACTCGGTTATATCAACGGTGACGATCTTCTTTACGGCATGGCAATAACCATAATGGTGAACCGTGCAAAAAAAGTAGACATTAAAAACACTGAAGTTTTGCATGTAAATCATAATGTCGGCAATACCAGAGAGTTTAAACAGGATATGCTCAAATGGCTTGACGCATTGTCGAGAGAGGATTCGGTTGAAGATATCGGGACATTGATTCTTCAAAGAATTACCTTGTCAATAAACGATAATTACGGTCTTTTAACCAATGCTCTTCAGGAACTGACAAACTGGGAGAATTATTACAATCAAAGAGTTGCTTTCTATAAAAAAGAAAAAGACAGGGAAAGATACCTAAAAGGTGATTTTGAAAAAGAAAAAGAAGAGATAGTCAAGATACGATAATCAACAATGGAAAAATCAAATGAAGCTGTAACAAAATACCGCAAGCACAAAAACACCCGAAATTTTGTGCTTGCGATTATTGCTGTATTAATGTTTGCAGCATTATTGTTTACATCTGTTTATTTTGCAACATATTCTGCAGATGAAAATTATTCGGCACAAATATATACGGAAATCGGGAATGCATGGAGAAAAACACATGCAGCATCAAGCAGTGAGTTATATAAGCTCGAGGAGCAGAAAAGAAAAATCCAAGAGGAACTGCTAAAGGAGCAAACTGCCGCTTTGTTAGACGAAGCTTCTTCGGATGATTTACAGGAACCCGATGAACCTGAGATTGATTATTTCGGAGTTGCATATCTTACATTTGACGACGGGCCTTCCCGCAGCGTTACAGCAGGAATTTTAGACTTGCTGGCGGAAGAAGATATAAAAGCAACTTTTTTTGTTATAAACCGTGTTGAGGTTGAAGACCTGTACGAGCGGATAATTGCAGAGGGTCATGAAATCGCAAATCATTCATATACACATAACTATAACAGGCTTTACAGCAGGGGAGTCGATGCATTTAAAGAAGATATTCTGCGGCTGCACGATTTTATTCTTGAGACCTATGACTATGAAATGACAGTATTTCGTTTTCCGGGCGGTTCGGCATCATGGAACCGTGACGGTATAGCGGCACGCCGTGAGGTTTTAAGTGAGCTTAATTACATCGATTTTGACTGGCATGTAGACTCAAATGATGCCGCACCGAGCGGTGTTGATACAAGTGCAGCGACACTCACAAGAAATGTGTTGGGTAATTTGGGTGCAAGAGAGCATGTAATCATACTGATGCATGACTATAAATGGAGACAGACAACTCTGGAAGCTCTTCCTGCTATAATAGAAGGGCTGCGTGAGCTTGGCTACAGGTTCGATATAATGAGAAACTATCCTCAAGAGGATTAAGGAGCTGCTTTGTGAAAAATTATTACGATGTTTTTGATGTATCACCTACAGCTTCATCAAAAACCATAAATATTAAGCACCGTGAGCTGGTAAAAAAGTATCATCCCGATGTAAATAACAGCAGGGATGCTCACGAAAAAATGACGAAACTGAATGAAGCGTATGAAATTTTATCAGACTCAACAAAACGTAAGGAATATGACAACAGTTTAAAATCGGGTCATAATCCAAACCCGCAGAGTTGCGCCGAAGCCCGCAAGGCAACACACCCGCAATGGCAAAAAGAAACACCGAGCCAAAACACGGACAGCCGGGCGGATAAAGCGGAGTTTTTGCGTCAAAAAGCCGAGGAAAGATTGAAAAAAGAAGAGAAAAAACGCCAAATGATGATGGAGCATGCAAAAAAAAGAGCAGAAAAAAAGGCGGAGGCAGCTTCTTCAAACAATAAAAAGGAAGAGATTGACCCCGAAAAGCAAAAAGTAATTGACACACTTGCAATGCTTCACAGAAAAAGCGATGCAAGAATACGGCGAAACCTTGAAACAGATGAAGAACGCCATCATGCCATTAAGGTGCTTTTATCGCTTGTCAGAGAAGATGATTCAAACATGCGCAGAATGGCAGAGGAAGCTGAGAGGAAACAAAGAATCGAAGAAATCCTCGCACTTGTAAAAGCTGATAAGGCTGAAAAACTAATCCGTTAACATCAACATAACATCACAACAACACCAAGAAAACAACAAACGAAAATAAGTTTGTTGTTTTCTGCTTTTCTTGTTGTATTTTCAGTACTTCTATGCTTTTATATAAGGACGAATTTTGATAATTAGGAGGCTACAGTTCTATGTCTAAAAACAACCGCAGTGCGTTCGTACGAAGAATCGTTCTGCTTGCTGTTATGATTACTTTGCTGTTTGCGATAAGCGGATGTTCGGAAAGCAGCGGATTCAAGACAGCTACTGCCGGCAATACACCGGAAACACGAGTTGGTAAAAGACACAGTTTCCCCGAAATCGAAAAAGCGGCTACCGACGAGTATACAATACGCCATGACTTAAAAGTAGGTTTCATTTTCAACGGCAACATTGGGGATTTTGGATTTACATACGCACAGAATCAGGGACGGCTTGCCCTCTCTATAGAACTTGGCGTTGAAACATTTTGGCGGGAAATGGTTACCCCGGGTGAGCATACCATTGAAATGATACAGGAGCTTATTGATGAAGGCTGCACTGTAATATTTTCATGCAGTTTCGGGTTTATGGAAGCTACAGCTTTAATGGCAGAGCAAAATCCCGACATTATTTTCTTCCATTGCTCCGGCTATATGACCTCAGATAATATGTCGGCTTATTTTGGCAGGATGTATCAAATGCGTTATCTCAGCGGAATCGTCGCAGGGCTTCGCACAGAGACAAACGAAATCGGATATGTTGCAGCGCTTCCCATACCTGAAGTCCGCAGAGGTATAAATGCTTTTGCATTAGGAGTAAAAAGCGTAAACCCCGACGCAACGGTTAATGTCACATGGACAAATACATGGTTAAGCACAGGTCTTGAACGTGATCTTGCCCTAGAGTTGGTTGATATCGGATGTGATGTTATTGCACAGCATCAGGATTCTTTACAACCGCAAATTGTTGCAGAAGAATCAGGCATTTGGGGTATTGGTTACAATTCGCCGATGGGCTTTCGTTCACCAAATGCGTATCTGACTGCACCTTTATGGAACTGGGGACCGTTTATGATTGAACAGGTACAGCAAATCATCGATGGCACATGGGAGTCGGGAAATCATTGGGACGGACTTGAAACAGGAATCGTAATGCTTGAGGAACTGACGGAAAACGTTGCACCCGGCACGGGGGAAGCCGTTGAACAGGCGCGGCTCCGAATAATAAGCGGTTTTGACGTCTTTACAGGGCCGATAAATGACAACGAGGGAGCGATCCGTGTTCAAGCAGGACAAACCTTGTCGGACAGCGAAAAGCTCTCAATTGATTGGTTTGTCGATAATGTAAGGGAGGTTGACGGTCAATGAAATCATTTCAAGATATTAAAATCGGGCGTCGTCTTGCCATTATAATGTGCTTTGCGTTTATATTGATTTTTGTTACCGAAACGACGGGTCTATTAAACACTCGCCGTCTTTCTAACGAAATAAGCCTCGGTTACGAAGCGATTACGCTTCCATTGAAATTTATTGCAAACGCACGCGGTGAGTTTAACGCAATGCGTTCAAATTTACAAAACTTAGCGATTGATTTTAACACCGGAGAAGAAAATCAACACTTCAGAGCAAATGTAGAGCGCAATTTAGGTAATTTTGAAGAAAACATAAGGCAGTATAAAAGTGTATTAGACACACACGGTACAAATGCACAGTACGAGCGTGAAGCTGTTTATTACCTTTACGAAATACTTCCATCTCTCCGCGAGCATGTGATGTATATTATTTCGTATGCCGAACAGACCGGTTTTGAAGCCCACTCCATACGGCTGATGAGAGGCGACTTCTATGACGTTGCCGAAGATATATCGCTGGAATTGCTGTTGCTTACGGATATTCTTGAAGCTCAGTCAAATGATGCGAACCTTCGCGCTTCAAGACAGTTCACAGAATCGGTCATCTTATTTGTTGTTATCCTCGTTATGAGTATGCTAATTCTTACATTCAGCGCATTCGTATTCGCACGTTCGATTATACGACCGCTTAATAAAGTAACAGGCGTTGCTCTTGAGTTATCTAACGGTAATCTTGATACGGTAGAGCTGGATTATCATTCAAAAAGTGAGCTTGGTATTCTTGCTGACAGCTTCCGGTATATGATTCATGGTTTGAAGGCCAGGGAAATCATGGTTTCCGGTATCACCTACGCAAGTAAAATACAAAAGAACCTCCTGCCGCCCCGGAGTATTTTTGAAGAAACGTTTGAAGACTATTCCATCATTTGGGAACCGCGCGACATTGTTGGCGGTGATATTTATTGGGCTAAAAAATACGATAGCGGTACGGTTCTTTGCGTAGCGGACTGCACCGGACACGGAACACCGGGTGCATTACTTACCATGCTGGTCGTTAGCTCACTCGAATCAACACTTGAGCCGGGTAACTGTCATGATACCGCAGGCATTATATGGAATCTTGATCAAAAAATTGTATCTGCGATGAATGTCAGTGACGATGATATTGTCAGCATGGACATAAATGACGGTTGTGACCTTGCCGTATTATTTATTGCAAATGACGGCAGTGTTACCATATCGGCAGGAAATACCTGTGTGTTCGTTTGTGACGGAGCAGAAGTAACCCGCCATAAAGGACAATCAATTTTTGTGGGAGAAGGAAAAATAGCAAGTAAGGATGAAATAAAAACAATAACCATTCCCGCAAACCCCGATAATAAGTTTTATATCGCCTCGGACGGGTTGTCGGACCAAATCGGCGGCGAGCGTAATAAACGATATGGATACAAGGAATTTAAAAGCATTATCCTGGAAAACCACAACGAGCCGCAATCAGTCATTTCTCAGAAGATATGGGATGCTTTTATAAAATACCAGGGTGAAGAACCGAGGCGGGATGACATTGAGCTTTTAACCTTCAAACCCGGAACAGGAGGAAATAACCATTAATATGGACGATTTGTTTGCTGTTGAACAGGAAATTTATGATACAGCAAATGACTATTCTAAGCGCTTCGCTAACGAAAGCATGATAGAAAAATCGGAATATGATTCACTTGTAAAAGAATACGGTAGATTGCTAAAGCAACTTCGCCGCTCGACAAAGGTTTCCGACAGAACGACAATGACCTTAAACACAAGCAAACACGATTTGCTCGACAAAGTTCATTTCGATATGCTTACAGGTGTTTATAACAGGCGATTTCTGGATGAAAATTTGGCGAGAATAATCAAGTCGATTTCGCGCTCCGGCGGCGAATTAAGCGTACTAATGATGGATATTGACTACTTCAAGAAGTACAACGACACGTATGGACACAGTGAGGGTGATTTATGCTTAAAAGCTGTTGCGGATGCCATCGCAGAAAGCCTGTCGAGAGCTGATGATTTCGTTGCACGTTACGGAGGTGAAGAATTTACCGTAATTCTGCCGGATACAGGCGAAAGCGGCGCACGACTAATGGCAGACAGGATACTTAATAACATACGGGCGAAAAACATCCCTCATGAAAAAAATGAAGTTGCAGGTTGCGTAACTGCATCTATCGGGGTAACGACAAGTGAGGTGCATCATACGCATAGCGGCGATGATTACATCAAGCAGGCGGATAAGGCTTTATACATGTCAAAGCAAAACGGGCGCAATCGTTATACATATAATAATTTTTTGGAGGTCACTTAAAATGGTACTGAACATGCGAGAATATACCGACAGATTCAAGGATTTAAACATTAGTATTTATTACAACGGTCCTTTATGGGATGACGGCATTAAAGGTATTGCCGAAATGGTTAAAACAAGTTTAGCAAGTGATGATTTATCGAGTGGAGCATCTAAAGCGATTTTTTCGGTTTTTGTGGAGCAAACAACAAATATGATTATGCATTCGGCAGAAAAAGAACTCTACACCCAATTAGATACCGAAGAAGTTTCAACCGGGATGCTGGCATTGGGACATAAAGGCAATACTTATTTTATCCAAACCGGAAATGCAATAAAAAGCAGTAGCGCTGAATATGTCAAGCAAAAGATTGACCATTTAAACACTCTTGATAAAAAAGAGCTGCGTCAATATCAGAAAGAAAAAATGCGGAGCGAAAACGATAACCCCGACAGCAAGGGTGCAGGTCTGGGGCTGATTGAAATCGCAAGACGAGTGACTGCACCGATTGAATATACACTTGAACCTATTGACGAAAACATGACTTATTTCACGTTGTATGTTGAAATAGCACAGGAGGTAAAAGAGTAATGGCTTTTAAATTAGAACGTGAAAAAACAAAAACGACACCATATATCCTCATTGACGAGGAAAAAGGTTTTATGCGTTTTGAAGGCGAAAGCTATCTTGAGGACGTAGTCGGATTTTTTATGGAAGTAAACGAATGGCTTGAAAAATATCTCGCAACCGATTGTGCCGAATTGACTTTTGAATGTGCGATGGAATATTTCAACAGTTCAACGACAAAGCAATTATATAATATAATGAGAGCTATGGACGCTAACGCTTCAGACAAGAAGATGGTAATAAATTGGATTGTCGCCGATGAGGATGATGATATGCTTATCGAGTGCGGCGAAGATTACCAGGAAGATATGGAAAATCTTGAGTTCAATATTATAATAGGGAATAAGTGACGGATAAAATGTCAGATCTATACGCAGAAGAACAAAAAACCCTTGACCATATCACAGATTATTTGGCATCAATGAATAACAAAGAATCTGTCGATAAATCCGAGTTTGCAAAACTGGTTAAGGAGTATAAACGTGCTCTCAAGCTAATGCGCAGGATTACAAAACATTCCGACATGCTGACAAATAGCTTAAATGAGTCGAAGCAGATAGCTATAGATGCAACACAAGCAAAGAGTAAGTTTCTGGCAACGATGAGTCATGAGATACGTACACCTATGAATGCGATAATCGGAATATCCGATATTGAGCTTGAAAACGATACTCATTCGCCCGAGGTACTAGACTCGTTTGACAGGATAAATAACTCAGGCAAGACACTTTTGGGTATTATCAATGATATACTGGATATGTCAAAAGTTGAAACAGGAAAACTTGAACTTGTGCCGGTCAAGTACGAAACATCAGGCTTAATAAACGACACAGCACGTCTGAACATTATGCGCATCGGAAGCAAGCCTATAGAGTTTGTTATTAAAGTCGCCGAAACACTTCCTTCGGTTCTGTTCGGCGATGACCTTCGTATTAAACAGATATTGAACAATATGCTTTCAAACTCTATAAAATACACAGATAAAGGAACGGTAACCTTCGGAGTTGATTCTGAGGTTTGCGAAACCGGAATATATCTTGTCCTGACCATTGCGGATACCGGACAAGGTATGACAAATGAACAGCTTGCCGCTCTTTATGACGAGTACACGATGTTTAATCAGGAAGCCAACCGTAAGACGGAAGGCACGGGTCTCGGCATGAGCATCACAAAAGGGCTTGTCGAGATGATGAACGGCAGGATTGTTGCCGAAAGTGAACCGGGCGTCGGCTCAATCTTTAAAGTGTACCTGCTGCAACAATCTGCAGATGCCGAACCTCTAGGTAAAGAGATTGCTGAAAATCTTTGCAACTTTCAATTTACATCACAGGCAACAAGAAAAAAACTTGAACGTGAATATATGCCGTACGGCAGTGTACTCATTGTCGATGATGTCGATGCAAATGTATTTGTTGCAAAAGGGCTGATGAAGCCTTATGGTTTTGCACTCGACACAGCGTCAAGCGGGTATGAAGTACTCGATAAAGTCCGCGCCGGGAGTACGTTTGATATCATCTTTATGGATCATATGATGCCGGGTATGGATGGTGTCGAAACAACAAAAATACTGCGTGATGAAGGTTACAATCAACCTGTTGTAGCGCTCACTGCAAATGCTGTCGCAGGCATGAAGGAATTTTTCACAGAAAATAGTTTTGATGATTTTGTTTCCAAACCGATCGATACAAGGCAGCTTAACCGGGTCCTCAATACATTTATACACGACAAGCAACCACCGGAGGTTCTCGAGGAAGCAAAGCGGCAGAAAAAATTATTGACAGAGAAAAGCTCACAAGACGAAACTTGCCGTTGGATGGACGAGTGTCCCAGAGCAGGTGATTGTCCGAGACTCGGTAATGCAACCGGTACAGGGTCTGACGGGATATTATCGGCGCTAAAGGAGATTCCCGGATTGGAAGTTGATTCTGCGCTTACAGCGATGAATGACATGGAAGATGTGTACATAGACACAGTTAAGCTTACAGTCCGGCTCTTACCTGAAAGAATAGAGAGAATGGATGGATATATCGTATCCGATATAAAATCGTTTGCCGTTGAGGTACATGGTCTTAAAAGCGTGTTAAAAAACATCGGAGCATCGGCATTAGGTAATATTGCTGCAGGTCTCGAACGCGCTGCTTTGGAAAACGATAATATATTATGTAATGAAAATTATCCGCCTTTCAAATTGGGATTGACAGAACTGGAAAAAAACCTGAGCACAGCTCTTAAGCAGGGCTCAAAACCCGGCTCGCAGCTAACCGGCTCACAGCTTGCCGGGGATAATTCGGAAGAACTTATATCAAAACTTTCCGAGGCAAAAACCGCTGCTGAAGTATATGACCGCGATCGCGGGCTTGAGCTTATTTCGCCATTTGCCGATACCGGCACTGATGAAGAAACAAATGAACTGCTGGAAAAAATAACTTTTGCATTTGAAGCCTTTGACTGTGAAGAGGCACTAAATAATATAACCAAACTGGAGGATCTTTTAAGTGGAAGATAGAGTGATCAGATACTACCATCGAATTCCCGGATTATGGGTGGAAAATTCAGTAAAACATGAAGAAATCGTTCCTGCAATAAATGAGTTTATAGACACTGTGCCGCGCTTAACTGAAGCGGTTGAAGACACCTTTCATAATTTTGAAACGCAAGAGGTTTTATTTACCGACGCTATCAACTCATTGTTTAAGCTCCTGCAGAATGTCTATGCCAGCGGTTTGGAATCAGACGCACAAAGGATTATGGCTTGCGTATCTGACAAAAGTAAATTGCCGGTGGCGAGTAAAATGTTGAAGCCTTTTTTAACAGATGTCCTTTCATTGTCTGTCAGAATGCAAAAAGCACAAAACGCAGGTGGGTTTGCCAGCGAATACGTCAGCGAGATAGAGATACATGCCGACCTTGCGAGAAATATACAGACCGTTTGCAACTTTTTAGATGACGGTGAAAACAGAAAAGCACGCAGAATGCTTGAGCAACTGGCGGAGCGCGATAAAGAAGAGCCATCTTATTTCAGGATTATGAATCTGATTGCCGCAAGGAAATTCGAAGACGCAAAAAGAGCTGCTTATGAACTAAGAGCAAAGCATATTGATGCAGTTGACAAGCTTGCGGGGACAAACATGTCAAAGACGATACTTGCTGTAGATGATATGCCGGAGATACTGTCGTTTGTCAACAACGCACTAAAAAGCCACTATAGAGTAATAGCCGTTCCAAGCGCGAAAGCAGCACTTAATGTCATGAAAACACAAAAGCCCGACTTATTCCTGTTTGACATCGATATGCCCGAAATGGATGGTTTTGAGCTGCTTATGATAGTACGCAGCTCTGACGAATTTTCTAAAAAACCGGTGGTATTTCTGACAGGCAACTCCTCACGGGATCATGTTACCGCAGCTATGCTCAATGGTTGTAATGACTTTATTGTAAAACCAACGACTTATGAATATCTGTTGACTATTGTGGGTAAATATTTAGGATAATCATTGGAAACATTGAAATGAAAATATAATGCTGTATAATACAAATATTATGAAGAAGCATAATTTAAGAGTAATTTCAATTCTATTAATTGTTATGATGTCGTTGTCATTGTTTGTCGCTTGCAAAAACGGTGATGATGATGCTGACACAATTTCCAAAGATGATGACTATGTCTATATACCTGAATTTATATCATTGCCGGATTATATCGGGAGAATAAGTAATCCGGTTTATACTCATGAAAAGCTTTATTTTTCATCGATAATAATGGTCGATGAATTGATTGTATATATATAACAATAACGCAGTTTATTCTGCGATATTAGTAAAATTATGAAAGGGTGTTAAAAATGACTTATTTATTTATAGTTCACGCGAAAGAAACAAGGAGGGTGACTATACTTTAGCCCTCCTGCATAATGGAGGAAAATATGTCTTTAAATTGGATAGATCCGAATGATTATTCATTCAACAGTTTCCTGCTTCTGGAAAGATTCCAAATCCGTTTGATGATGGAATCATGCGGTTGG
>WQXS01000019.1 GCA_009784725.1 Oscillospiraceae bacterium | reverse complement strand
CAAACGTTCTGACAAGGGATATGGCAACGTTTGCAAAGCCTGTTTACATAACAAAGCTCGCATAATCCTTTGATTTTACAATGCGGTAGGTGAGCGCAATCGGTTTTTTCTGCACCTTTAGAGTGTGAAGCATGGTCACAACGTCTGTTACGAAGAATCTCCCTGCGCACGGTAGATATTGTAGTGCCGATTTCGTTGGCAATGAATGTAAAGGTTTTTCTTTCATTCAGACCGCGCTCGATAAGTTCCCGTTTCTCTAAGTTTAAATGTGTATGGGCGCACGTTTTATCATTTTGCATGACACCATCCTCCTTCCATTGTCACAGCAACCGGGGAAACGCCCATTCGCTCAATGATAACCAGATTTATCTGAATGTGCAACGGAAAAGTGGCGATAGCCAATAATGGGTGGGGAGCACGGGCGCGGCACGCGGGGGGTGCAAAAAAAGACTGTGCCATGCTCAGGCGCAGTCAAGCGTTACTATATATCAAGTTTTATGTCTGCCTCTCCCGCACCAGTCTGCGGACTGGTTTGGGCACAATGATTAATCTTACTGCCATTCAAAAAGCAACGATTTTTGGCACTGACAGACTTATTGCCTACTATCTTGCATTCCAAATGGCAATTAACCGTGGAAATATTTTATTGCCAATTGCGGAATTTTATTATTGCCAAATACGGAATATATTTATTGCCAAATACGGAACTTGTGGTATAATATATATAGGTGATAAAAATGGAAACTAAATATTTGCAACGATTAGCAGATAAAAGAATGGATACTGCACTTCAATCATCAGGAGCTGTTTTGGTTGTCGGTCCGAAATGGTGCGGAAAAACCGAAACAGCAAAGCAATTTGCAAAAAGTATTTTATATATGCAGCATCCGAACTATGCAGAGAATTATATTAAAATGGCATCCTTAAAACCTTCGGAGTTATTGGAGGGGCACACACCAAGACTTATCGACGAATGGCAGGATGCTCCTGTTTTATGGAATGCTGTACGTTTTACTGTTGATGAAAGAAAAAAGAAGGGGCAGTTCATATTAACCGGTTCGGTTGTTCCGGCAACAACAAAGAATATGCATAGTGGAGCGGGGCGTATTTCAAGGATGGAAATGCGAACAATGTCGCTTTTTGAATCAAACGAATCAACGGGTGATATTTCTCTGGCAGATTTATTTAATGGGAATGAAGGAATGGTAGGTACATCAAGGCTTTCTATAGATGATATAGCTTTCGTTATGCTCCGGGGAGGTTGGCCTGAGGCTGTAAAAGAAAAAAGGAAAAATATAGCAATAAAAACAATTTCTGATTACGTTGATGTATTAATCAATGATGATATGTCACGTATTGACGGGAAAAAGAGAAATGCAACTCGTGTACGTAATCTTCTTCGTTCAATTGCGAGACATATTTCCGCTCCTGCAAATAACTCTACAATAATGGCAGATTTATCAGCAAATGATAATACAATTTCCGATAAAACAATTGCTGATTACATGGATGCACTTAAAAAGCTGTATGTTGTTGATGAGCTGCCGGTATGGAGTGTATCGATGCGTTCAAAGACAGCACTCAGAACCACTCCAAAAAGGAATTTTACCGACCCGTCAATTGCCGGAGTTTTACTTGGAGCAAACAAGAATAAATTGTTTAATGATTTTAACACTTTCGGATTACTATTTGAATCCATGGTTATCCGCGATTTGAAGGTATACGCAGATAGCTTAAACGGGAATGTTTTTTATTATAGGGACAAAGTAGATAATGAAGTAGATGCAATTATCGAACTTTCCGATGGCCGCTGGGGTGCATTGGAAGTAAAAATGGGTGGAACCGAGGAAGAAGCAGCGGCAAGAAGCCTTTTGAAATTCAAGAAGAATGTTAATATTGAAAAAATGGGAGAACCGTCATTTTTGGCAATAATAACAGCAACGCAAATCGCACATAAGCGTGAGGATGGAGTTTGGGTTATCCCGCTTGGTTGCTTGAAGAATTGAGCTATGAAAAAGACAAGGGGACAGTTCATCCGTCCCTTGTTTTCGTCATACCGAGCTTGACTCGGTATCCCCTGTTTTAATCTGATTTTTTCATTTTGGGGTTATTGTTTCGATGTTATATAAAAATGCTTTTCTTGTGAGAACGGTGAGCTGCAGAAAAAGCAGTTTTTTTTATTTTCAAAACACCTATTGACAAAACAATACTATATGGCGTATAATATTGTGAGAATGATAATAACACATACAGATGATGTGAAATAGTATAGAAGAAGGTGGTTGGATGAGTTTTCAGGTTGGGGCGGCGTTGCTTGATGCGTGTGTGCTTGCGATCCTTATTAAAGAAGATGCGTATGGGTATGTATTGACGCAGAATGTTAAGGAGATTCTTAATGTTTCGGAGTCGACTCTTTATCCGGTGCTCCGGCGGTTGCAAAAAGAGGATTATCTCACAACATATGATATGCCGTTTGACGGGCGGAACAGGCGGTATTATCAAATTACGGACAAAGGGCGGGAAAAATTAAATGAATACCTTAGTGAGTGGGATGAATATAAAAAGAAAGTCGACAAAATACTTTCGGGAGGAGCGGGCAATGACCAGAAATGATTTTATTAATGAACTAAA
The DNA here is from genome assembly GCA_009784725.1 of Oscillospiraceae bacterium. Taxonomy (GTDB): domain Bacteria; phylum Bacillota; class Clostridia; order Oscillospirales; family Oscillospiraceae; genus WRMH01. Next base: position 35,334 of record WQXS01000019.1, on the reverse strand, counting down.
AAAGAAGCTGAGAAAGCTTCCTTATGACGAAATAAAAGAAGCGGTTGATTATTATGAAGGATACTTCAGTGATGCGGGAGAAGAAAACGAACAGGCTGTTCTTGCTGAGCTTGGCTCACCGTCTGCTGTTGCATCACAAATAATAGCAAACTTTGCTGTAAAAGAAGCAGATACTGAAAAATCCGCTAAAAAGAACTGGCGTACAATGTGGCTTGTTATTCTTGCGGTGTTTGCCTCACCGGTTGCAATACCGATAGCGTTATCAATAGGAGTCGTGGCACTATCCTTAGTAATTGTTTTGATTGCAATTTTGTTTTCATTTTTCATATCAGGTGTTGCAGTATTTTTCAGCGGTATTGCAAGCATAATAGCCGGTTTTCTTGTAATACTTCAAAGTGTACCAACAACCTTGTTTTATGTAGGTGCGGGATTTATTATGCTTGGAGTTGGAGCATCAATTACCATTGGAACAGCGATACTTTCAAGAATGTGCTTTCGTTTACTGACGAAAAAAATCGGCGGCTTTATACTCAGAAGAAAGCAAAAAGGGGGAAAGTAAAATGGAGACAAAAGTTAAAACAAAAATGAAAATAGTTTGGAAAATAATAATCGTATCGATAGTCGTCGGTATAATCGTATCTATAATCGGATTAACCCTCGGCGCAAGCCGTTCATTGTACGTAGACAGAACCGGAGTCCATATAACCGGCAGCGGAATAAGCAGTGTAATTGAACCGAATCTGACACCGTTTAAAGATATTTATATTGACGCAGGATTTAGTGATATTGAGTTTATAAATTCCGACACATTTGGTATTGAACTTTACGGCAATAATATGGAATGGACTTGGTCACATGAAAACGGTGTTTTGAACATTACACACGAAAAGGGTTCAAGGATTCAAATACTTCAATTTGGATTTAACTCTGCAGCTCAAAACTATGTAAGGATTCATCTTCCTGCTTATGCAGACCTGGATATTGTAAATGTGAAAACCGGCAGCGGTAAAATAACCATGGGAGAATTTAATGCAAGAAGTTTAGAAATAAACAACACATTCGGAAATGTTGATATAAATAACATAACAGTGAGCGAAAGCATGCAAATCGACCTCAACAGCGGGCGTTTTACAGCTTTAAGCCTGGAAGCAAATAACCTTATATATAATAACCGCTTTGGAGACGGCAGATTCCAAGATGTAAAAGCAAAAAGTATAAGGGCCGAGGCAAACTCAGGTGACTTACAGTTTACAAACTGTGAGTTCGGTAGTGCACTTATACTAAATAGCTTTGGAAAAGTGACTGCAACAGGTTTAATCACATCAAATCCAAACATTCGCGTAAATAGTGGAGATATAAATATAAGCGGAGATATTTCCGGTGAAATAATAATTCACAATGAGTTTGGCAGTATTAAACTGACAACATCGGGAGAAAAAATTAATTACTCCTACGAGATTTCTGTAAAATTCGGAAGACTGACATTTGACGGAGAGCGCCGAAGGGATCAAACATCAATAATCAGCGGCTCTATGCTTGAAAATCATATTAAAATCACATCATCGAGCGGAGACGTTGAAGTAGCTTTTGGAGGATAAAATACTATTTCATGTACTGCTCATATACTTCGTCAAATGATTAAATCAAGGTCGCTGTTTTCGTGGAAATCTTCTGTTTGAAATGACCCGGATAAGCCGATTATCGCAATATCATCCGGGAAATCTCTTTTTGCCCGCTCGATGACCATATTTGCGATTTTGTCATTTTTTTCAAACAATTCTTGCTTTTTTAATTCGTTCATACTTTTTGTTATAACCCTCTATTTATTTTTCAAATGAACCATCAGAGCTGCTGCATCGGCGGGTGAGACACCTGAGATTCTTGTTGCCTGTCCAAGGTTTTTTGGTCTTATTTTGCTTAGCTTTTGCCGTGCTTCCGTACGCAACGCCTTTAACGAGTTATAGTCAATATCATCGGGTATCAGATGGCTCTCCATACGTGCCAACTCATCTTGCTGACGTTGCTGGCGTTTAATATAACCGGCGTATACAATTGAAATTTCTACCTGCTCTGTAATTTCCTCCGGGAGTTCGGAAGCTTTTTCATCGATTGATTTTATATCATTATATGATATTTTCGGCCGTCTCAGTAACGATGCAAGACTTATGCCGTTTTCTACATCGGGCATATCATTTTCTTCAAGCAATTTTTTCAACGCTTCCGAAGGAGGGATAAATGTAGATTCAAGCCTTGCTATTTCTTCGTTTATAGCTTCATATTTCTCCAAAACCCTCTTATGTCGTTCGTCGGAAACAAGCCCTACCCTGTTTCCGAAATGCGACATTCTTATATCAGCATTGTCCTGTCTGTGTAATAACCTGTGTTCGGTCCGCGAGGTCATCATTCTGTAAGGTTCGTTTGTGCCTTTTGTCACAAGGTCATCAATAAGTGTGCCTATATACCCGTCATTTCTGGTTATTATTAGCGGTTCTTCATTTTTTATTTTAAGAACTGCATTAACTCCGGCAACATAACCTTGTACCGCTGCTTCCTCATAACCGCTCGAGCCGTTAAACTGCCCTGCTCCGTATAAACCGGAGAATTTTTTTGATTCAAGAGTGGGTAATAACTCCAACGGGTCAACGCAATCATATTCTATTGCATATGCAGGACGCATGATTTCAGCGTTTTCAAGCCCTTTGACAGAACGAATCATTTGCAGCTGCACGCCTTCGGGCATTGATGATGAAAACCCCTGTAAATAAATTTCCTCAGTATTTAACCCCATTGGTTCGAGAAATATCTGGTGTCTTTTTTTATCGGCAAAACGTACAACCTTGTCCTCTATAGAAGGGCAATACCTTGCCCCTGTACCGTCAATTGCACCTGAATGCATAGGGCTTCTGTGAAGGTTTTTGCGAATAATTTCATGTGTTTTTTCGTTAGTATATGTGAGATAACAAACAACCTTGTTGGTCAGCGGCTTTTTGGTTTCAAACGAAAACGGCGGCGGTGGTTTGTCCCCTTGCTGCTTCTCCAGCTCGGAATAATCAATACTTCGGGCATTAACCCTTGCCGGTGTACCTGTCTTAAAACGCTGAAATGTCAGCCCTATTTTTGAAAGCCGCTCTCCTAAAACAGTTGACGCAAACATGCCGTCAGGCCCACCCGATTGAATCGCTTCACCGACAATAGTCATACCGTTTAGATATGTACCGGTACATACAATTACGGCTTTGCATTTGAAGATTGCTCCTGTGTGAGTTTTTACACCTGTTATTGCATTATTATCTAAAATTATATCAACTATTTCAGCTTGTCTTAATGTTAAATTTTCCTGCTGCTCCAAGGTTTGCTTCATCAGCTCCTGATATAACCGCCTGTCTGCCTGTGCACGGAGTGAATGGACTGCAGGTCCCTTGCCTCTGTTTAACATACGAAATTGAATACAGGCACGATCAGCGCATTTTGCCATTTCTCCGCCAAGAGCATCAAGCTCACGAACAAGATGACCCTTGCCTGTACCTCCGATGTTCGGATTACATGGCAGATTTCCGACTGCATCGAGATTTATGGTAAAGCAAATCGTTTTCATACCAAGACGTGCGGAAGCAAGCGCAGCTTCGATTCCCGCATGCCCTGCGCCTATAACAGCTATATCATAATGTCCTGCTTCAAAGTCCATTACTGCAGCACCTTTTTCAGATAGAACCCTGTATAACTTTTTTCGCACAAGGCTGCATCTTCGGGAGAACCTTCAAAAAGTAACTCGCCGCCCGCATCTCCACCCTCGGGGCCGAGATCAATTATATAATCCGCAGTTTTTATTACATCAAGATTATATTCAATAACCACAACCGTATTGCCGGCATCGGTCAGTCTGTTCAGAACATCTATCAACCTGTGGACATCTGCTGTATGAAGGCCGGTTGTCGGTTCGTCGAGCACATAGAATGTATTTCCTGTTGAGCGTTTGCTCAGCTCTGTTGAAAGCTTAACACGCTGAGCTTCGCCGCCCGATAATGTCGTAGACGGCTGTCCGAGTTTAATATAACCAAGACCTACTTCGGCAAGTGTTACAAGCTTTTGGCGGATTTTTGGCAGGTTTTCGAAGAAATCCAACGCTTCGTCAACCGTCATATCAAGAACTTCATGTATGTTTTTACCTTTATATCTCACCTCAAGAGTTTCACGGTTATAACGTTTTCCTTTGCAAACATCACAGGGTACATAAATATCGGGTAAAAAGTGCATTTCGATTTTTAAAAGCCCGTCTCCCGAACAGGACTCGCAGCGCCCGCCGCGTACATTAAAGGAGAATCGCCCTGCTTTATAACCTCTTGCCCGTGCATCCTGAGTTGATGCGAACAAGTCCCTTATATCGCTGAATACTCCTGTATAGGTTGCGGGATTTGACCTCGGTGTCCTGCCTATCGGAGATTGGTCAATATCTATAACCTTATCAAGAAACTCCATACCGTTAATGGAATCATACTTACCAGCTCTTGACTTTGCGCCGTTCAGTTCTGCTGCAAGCGCTTTGTACACAACCTCATTAACAAACGACGATTTACCGCTGCCGGATACGCCTGTCACAGCTGTCATCATCCCAAGAGGAATTGATATTGTTAAGTCCTTAAGATTGTTTTCTCCCGCACCGATGATTGTAAGAAACCTGCCGTTACCTTTCCTGCGTGTACGGGGAATCGGAATAACCTTTTTTCTGCTTAAATATTTTCCCGTAACTGATTTATTACAGGACATTATCTCATCAGCTGTACCGGCACAGACAATTTCACCACCATGGACACCCGCTCCCGGTCCAATATCAACAATATAATCGGCAGCGAGCATTGTTTCCTCGTCATGCTCTACAATAAGCAAGGTATTACCAAGGTCACGAAGGCGCTTTAACATATTGAGCAGCTTGACATTATCACGTTGATGCAACCCTATCGACGGTTCGTCAAGGATATATAGTACACCCATTAATGATGAACCGATTTGAGTCGCAAGCCTGATTCTTTGGTTTTCCCCGCCGGAAAGGCTTCCTGCCTGTCTGCTGAGTGTAAGATAATCCAGTCCGACACTTTGCAGAAATCCGAGTCTTTCCCGGATTTCTTTTAAGATACGGGTTGCAATCATTTCTTCTTTTTCCGACAGCTTTAATCCGTCGATAAAATCCATTGTTTTGGAGATTGATTTTGCTGTCAGCTCGGCAATATTAATTTCGCCGACCGTAACCGCAAGTACTTCTTTTTTCAGACGTCTTCCGTTACATTCCGGGCACGGATGCTCCGCCATATAGCTTTCAAGCTCCCAGCGCATCGACATGCTTTGCGTTTCTTTATAACGCCTTTCAATATTATTGACAATACCCTCAAACGGCTGTGATAAAACACCTTTACCCCGAGGTTGGTCATAGTATAACTGCAGTTTTTCACCGTTTGTCCCGTACAGGATTATTTCCATGATTTCATCGGATAGTTCACGAATCGGAGTGGACAGTTTAAATCTGTATCTTTTTGCAAGAGCTTCAAAATACATTTTTGCAATTCCGTCATTTTTTACATTTCCCCATCCGGATGCGGAAATCCCTCCGTCCTCAATTGACATTGAAGGATTGGGAATAATAAGCGCAGGGTCTACTCGAAGCTGTGTTCCAAGACCTGTACACTTGGGACATGCTCCATACGGATTATTAAATGAGAATAATCGGGGTGTCAGATCCTCCATCGAAACACCGCAGTCTTCACATGAGTAATTTTGTGAAAAAAGAAGCTCTCTTTCATCATCAACTATATCAACAATCAATATCCCGCCTGCAAGAGTAAGTGCCGTTTCAATCGAATCTGTCAGGCGGCGCGCAATATCTTCTTTTATAACAAGACGGTCGACAATAATTTCGATGTTATGTTTTTTGTTTTTATCAAGCCGGATTTCTTCCGAAAGATCATAAATACTGGCGTCAACCCTGGCTCTGACATATCCGCTTTTTCGTGCATCCTCGAAAATCTTTTGGTATTCGCCTTTCCTTGCTCTGATGACCGGTGCCATAATTTGGATTCTTGTTGCCTCAGGAAGTGTTAACACACTGTCAACTATCTGGTCGACCGATTGTTGCTTAATTTCCTTTCCGCATTTATAGCAGTGAGGTATGCCTATACGTGCCCATAAAAGACGCAAATAGTCATAAATTTCTGTAACCGTTCCTACAGTGGAGCGGGGATTGCGGCTTGTTGTTTTCTGGTCAATTGATATAGCAGGGGAAAGCCCTTCGATATAATCAATGTCGGGTTTCTCCATCTGCCCGAGAAATTGACGTGCATAAGCCGAGAGCGACTCAACATAACGCCTTTGACCCTCGGCATAAATAGTATCAAACGCAAGAGAAGACTTCCCGCTCCCTGAAATCCCTGTCATCACAACCAGCTTATCTCTTGGAATCTCCAAATCGATATTCTTAAGATTATTTTCGCGTGCTCCTTTTATAAAAATATTACTACGCATTCCGGGTTTATAACCTGCTTTCTTTTTGTAAAAGGAGCTTGCTCCTATTGATGTATATATTATTACGCATTCGGGGTTTATTACCTGCTTTCTTTCTCTTTAGGGTATAAGTTCGCCGTATGGGATTGCGCGAAATGTGTTGTCTGAAGCAAAATAATGTTCAAATACGATTCGGGCGATACTCATAATTTCCGCTCCGGAACCACCCTTTTCTACAACGACGGAAATTGCAATTTCAGGGTTTTCAGCAGGTGCATACGCAACGAATATTCCGTTATTAATTGCAAGCCCCTCAATTTGAACCGTTCCTGTTTTTGATGCAACCGTCACATCATAATTTCTGAAAACACTTCTTGCTGTTCCGTGATTTGACCGGGAAACCATAACCATACCGCTTTGTATGATTTCCAGATAATCTTTCTCCATAATTTCACTTCGCACTTCGGGTTCATGTATATGAAGTGTTTCTCTAAAGTCCGAGCTTCTTATTTGACTGAGAATTGAAAGAGTATATAAATACCCGTTATTCCCGATAGTTGCCGCATAGTTTGCAAGCTGTACCGGCGTAAAGAGGTTGTCTCCCTGCCCGAAGCCTGCAAGAAGTGTATCGGCAGCATACCAAAGCTCTCCGGTCAGTTCCTCTTTTACCTCCGGAAGTGCAAGAGTTCCTGCGGTTTCAGGTACTTCGATACCGGTTCGGAGTCCAAGGCCAAACTCGACTGCAGCTTCTGCAAGAAATCTTGAGCCCGGTTCTGCACCGCCGGGAAACCAGTCGGAGACTTGAAGAAAATAGAAGTTGCATGAACGCTCAAGCGCCTGCTCAAGATTCAATTCGCCATGCCCGACTCTGTGTTCACCGTAAAACCAGCATTGTGCTACAAATCCGCCGTCTCTGTATCTGTCGAAAACACCCGTATCGTCAATAGTTCTGTAACGTGTTACACCTGCAATATGCCGGAGCCCGGCAAGTGCTGTCACCATCTTAAATGTGGACCCGGGAGCATATCTTCCGTGTGTTGTTCTGTTAAGCATTGGAAATGCAGGGTCTGTATTTAAGTATGCCCAGTCCTGGGAAAGTGTATTTAAATCAAATGAAGGGTACGAAACAGCGGCAAGAACCTCACCGGTATTAACATTTGTTACAACAACAGCACCACCCTGAATCGAGTTATCCTCTTCGTCTTCGGTAAGCAGTCTCTCATTTGCCCGGTCGACATTTATCTTTTCAACAGTTGTCCGCAAAGCGTGTTCAGCGGCAGTTTGAAGTCCGATATCCAATGTTAAGGTAACATGCTGTCCGGGATGCGGATTTGAAAGGATTTCTTCGCTCACAACCGTTCCGTTTTCTGTCATTCTTGTAATTTTCTCACCAGGCGAGCCGTGGAGTGCCTCTTCAAACGCAAACTCAACCCCTACTTTTCCGACTATTGCGTCCATAGGATAATTGCGTTCTTTGTATATTTCATATTCTTCGGCTGTCATCCGTCCTGTATACCCAAGCATATGTGACGCACTTGAAGTATGGTACTCACGAACGAAAGTACTGTCGGCATATACACCGTTTAAGCTTCTTTCTTCAAGATATGATACAAAATCCGTGTCTACATCGAATGCAAATATATACGGGCTGATTGAACCTACAATTGCTCTTATTTCAAGCTCATAACGCACCCCGATAATAAGGCGTGCATCAAGAATCCCGACTGTAAAATCAATTTTATAGTGATTTCGCATCCATGAAAGCAAATCTGATACGCTGATATCGGGATCCAGATTAAAATATTCGAGATATGCGTTTAACCTGTTCTCCTGCACTCCTGTCATTCCTGTGAGAAATTCAAACGGTGCACCGCGTGTAACAGGGAATGTATCCGTGTATGTGAGACCTTCATCCATAGCGGTATATACAAGCTCTTGCACAATTTCATTCGGGCGCCCCGATGCAAGCATTGCTCTTCTGTCGATTTTTACATTATAGGACGGCCGGCCGGAGGCGAGCAGAACGCCGTTGCGGTCGTAAATATTTCCCCTTGCCGCTACAAGTGTATCCCTGCGGGTTATAAATCTCCGCGGACCCTGATTATCATCCACAATCATCGGGTCATGTATTTGAATTATATAAAGAGCCGACACATATACCGTTAGCATAACGACAAGGATAGAAAATATAACTACTATTCTCGCCGGAGTGTACATCTTTTGCATTTAGCTTTTCGTTCCTTTCGCGTTAATACATTCTTCCCGATGGTGAAATCCGATCTGTCCTGTTTCCTAATGCCCGTACAAAAAACCATATCGGGAGAGCAAGAATTAATGAATAAATAGTTTGCTGGACTGCTGTTGTTATAAGTGCCTGTACGGGTATGCTTTGGTTTTCGGGAATTATCTCCTGAATCGGGACGCTTTGAACCTGAGTAATAAAGAAGTGCGGAAACATTCCGATAAACGCCGAGCCGGCAAGTACAAATGCACAGCATATATAATACGTTACAAATCCGCGAAGAATGACGGTTTCCGCCATAGTTCCGACAACAAGCCCTGTCAGTGTTAAGAAAACCGTAAAAATACCGACAGGCTGATTAAATGACACATCGCATAATATTCCTGCAAAGAGACCTGTTATACCTCCGTAATACCGCCCTTCATACAGTGCTACTCCGGTACATGCAATTGGAAGAAGTAGCGGCACAAGCCCGAGAATCCGCATATGAGGGAATATAACTCCCTGAAAAACATATACCGAAACTATAAATAGCGAATGAAGCAATATCGAGATTATAAGTTCTTTTCTTCTCATTAGATTTCTCTATTCCGGATTTTCAAAATCAAGGATAACAAATACAACCTGAAGTGTTTCAATATCACGCATCGGCCTTATTGTTGCATATCGCCCGATACCGCTCGGATGGTCGAACACCTGTACAACCTCACCGATTGTAAGACCCGGCGGGAAAACACCGCCAAGACCCGAAGTAACAATGGTGGATTCGTTTAAGACAATAAGATCCTCGTCTATATAATCAAGTATTAAATACCCGTTGCGCATATGCGAAAAGCTTCCTTTTGCAGTTGCCGTACCGTCCGAAGTGCTTTCTGTATCGCCGCCTACGTATACTGCAGCCGAAAATGTTGTATCAAGCACAGATATAACTGTTGATATGGTCGGCCCCACATCCGAAACCTGCCCGATCAACACACCGTATTCGGTTGCGACTCCCATTCCTGTAGTTATATTGGAATTCATATACCCCTTGTTAATTGTAAATGAATGAGACCAGTTATCACTGTTCCATCCTGAAAGTGTTGCCATTTCCTGTGTGTAGTCGGGACGCCGTTCACGAAAATCCAGAGCTCTGCGCAAGCGTTCGTTTTCTAACGCAAGTGCTTCTGATTCGCGAAGGTCTGCTTCATATCGTGCAAGTCTCTGCAGCACCTCTTCATGACGTTTTTCCAGTTCGTCATACCTGTAGATGGATGCGAATATATTTCCGAATGTGCGGGCAACGGTTGTTGCAAGAGCTCTAACAGGTCTTGTAACCGTGTTTGCAAACCCCGTAACAGGCCCTGCGCTGCTGAAAAGGTTAATTGAAACAAGTGATATTAACGCAATCAGCACCGAAGCCGATGCTATTATTATTGACCTTTTTGTAATAAGTGCTTTCATAAAATTATACCAATGCCTTTTTGTTGCTTAAAACTAATCCTGCGCTGTGTGTCTGAAGTACATTCCTCTTGTAAATCCCGTCGGCGTGAAATCCCCTTGACCCATATATCTTTTTAATACAGTTACGCATTCGATTGCATTTTCTGTTGTAAAACTAAGTCTTTCAGCCCAAATTCCAAGAGTGGATATTGTCCGTTTTTTATCTGCCATAAATAACTTCTTTGGATTTAATACGATATTTCGGCAATTAAAGTCCGGCTCTACGGGAATAACTGCACCCTGCTCATCTATAAGACCTGTAAAACTGTCACATGTACATGCATCTGTGCAATTTCTTACAATACAGTTTTCCGTAATCATCAGCGGCAAACGTCCGTACGTTATAAGCTCTGTATCAATCGGTTTAACAATATCCCGAAGCTCGGTAAGAGGAAGCTCAAATGTTAATGTTGCGGATATTAACCCCAGCTTTTGGAGAACATACAAGGTCTCGGAATTATTAACATTAAATCCGAAATCACCCCGCACAACCATTCCATGCTTTTTTGCAAATTGTATGTGACCTATATTGCTTACAAGCGCAGTATTTACACCAAGTTTTTTTGCCTTCCCGAGCATTCCCGTAAGTTGCTTTTTTTCGTTATCATGAATAACACGCGGCAACGAAACAGCAACTGTTATTTCCCTGTTTTTAATTAATTTATTTATCATTTTTGATTCAAAATCAAACTCCGTGACCGGAATATATAGTATTTTTGGGCTCAGCTCTATCAGCTCGTCAGATATTTGATTTTCTCCGGATAAAGAAACCGTTATTGCGGGAGGAGTTGACGAGTGGACAACCGGTTCATCTTCTTCGGGTAAATCATTTTCATCGGGTAACCAGTTTGGTGAATATTTGCCTTCGGCACGCATCGATAAGGGTTTTCTCTGTTCAAGAATCTCTGCGAATGCTTCACGGCGCATTTCATTAAAAGCGGACATCGGTATTGTCAACCCCGGTTCAACCGTTCCTTTAACACCAAGGCAGACAAACGGCGTACCTGATGTTTTGTGGAGCTGCGTCTGTAAAAAAGCACTTGTTATTTCTTTATGAAAAGCCTTTTCGGGAACGGGACCGTAGACAACGGAAGAGTTTCCCATATCATCGGCAGCAGCAAGCTTTACCGGTTTTCCTTCTTTAACCGAACCTACAAATCGAATAGGCACACGTTGAAATTCGCCGTTTAAGTAACTTTTGCGGGTTGATGAAAATAATGCAGTATCCGACCTTTTATCCTCGTCACGGACACCAAGCATATTTATATCACGCCTGTCCGTATAATACCCGTCGGTGAAGCCCTGCCTGGAAAATGATTTCTGAAGCATTTTAATGCTCTCTTGGGTTGGTGCCTTTACGCCTCGTACTGCTCTTGAATATATACCTGTTACCAGCGCAGAATACTCGGGGCGTTTTGAACGTCCGTCTATTTTTACACTTGCAACACCAATCGATTCAATATCTTCGAGATATCTTACAAGGCAATTATCTTTAAGGGCAAGAGGATATGTGATTACATGTCCTGCTGTGCTGTAATTCAACTGACAAGGTTCGGAGCAGGGACCGCGGTTGCTGTTTTTGCCTCCTAAAAGCCCACTCATATAACTCTGCCCGGAATATCCCATGCATAAGGCTCCGTGAACAAATATCTCTATTTCAATGGGAGAATATCTGCAAATATGTATTATTTTTTTCCGTGACAGCTCCCGTGCTATGGTGACACGGGAAAACCCCATTGCTGCTGCCATTTTAACGCCTTCAAGGTTATGCACATTCATATCGGCACTTGCGTGTAACGGAACCTCGGGAACAACCTCTTTAACTGCCTGCATAACACCAAAATCCCGTATTATTACAGCGTCAATACCGTAGCGGTTTGCTTCCTTTACCTGATGTGCAATAACAGGCAGCTCATAATCGGACACAAGAGTATTAAGTGTAAGATAGGTCTTTACACCCCGAACACGACAATATTCAAGAGCACGCCCGAACTCATCAAATGTAAAATTTTCTGCGTCCAAACATGAATTAAACTCTTTAAAACCCAGATAAACTGAGTCAGCTCCGTTTTGAACTGATGCGATAACTCCCTCGGGCGAACCTGCAGGAGATGATATTTCGAGCACAAGAATTCTCCAAACTCCAAAGTTTCTAAAGTTAATTAAAAGTTACAAATAGTGACATAGTATATCACATTTATGCCCAAAATGCCATACTTTAAATCAAAAACTTTTGTAAACAAAATGCCGTTTTGGAGCTTCTTCATGTCAATATAACATGAAAATATGACAACTGTGTGTCATATTTTCAATAATAACTTAATTTGCCAACTTATATACTGCAAAAAAAATAAATTTCTATAAAGAAAACGATTACCTTGTGGAGTTCATGCACTGTTGCACATTTTGCAACAGTTCCTTTTCGTGTTCGCCGCAACGTCTGCTGCTCAACAATACAAATACAATTGCACAGTAATTGCTCAGTGTGGTATTATGTATTTATGATAAAAATAGGTGATATTATCATCAACTCAAGGCTTGCTCTTGCGCCTATGGCGGGGGTTACGGACCTTGCGTTTCGTACGATATGCCGTGAGCTTGGAGCGGGGCTTACATATACCGAAATGGTAAGCTCAAAAGCACTTGTATATCAGGACCGTAAGACACAAAGCCTGCTGCAGCTCGGGGATGATGAACACCCGTCGGCAGTTCAGATATTCGGAAGCGAGCCTGAATGTATGGCGGAAGCAGCAATCAAAGCGCTTGAAATATCGGGAGCAGATTTTATTGATATAAATATGGGCTGCCCTGTCGGTAAGGTTGTAAAAAGCGGCGACGGCTGCGCACTTATGAAAGACCCTGATAAAGCAATGGGAATAATTAACGCCGTAGTAAAAGCAGTAAAAACACCTGTAACAGTTAAAATACGGAAAGGCTGGGATAAAGGAAATGTTAATGCCGTTTCGTTTGCGAAAATGGCAGAAGAAGCAGGAGCGTCTGCAATAACGGTTCATGGCAGAACACGGACGCAAATGTACTCCGGCAAGGCAGACTGGGATATAATTAAAGAAGTTAAGCAGGCAGTAAGTGTTCCGGTTATTGCAAACGGCGATATTTTCAAACCTGCAGATGCTGTGAAGATACTTAACTACACCGGAGCCGATATGGCAATGATAGCAAGAGGTGCAATGGGTGACCCCTGGCTCTTTGAGCTGGCGGCAGAGCTGCTGAAAAACGACAGCCGCGAGAACCGTCCCCTTGACTGCGAGAACCGTCCTCCCGGCCCGGGATCTCTTGTACCGCCGATAGGGAAACGTGCGGAAACCGCACTAAGGCAATTTGAAATAGCAGCGAAGCAAAAAGGTGAAAAGATAGCATGTCTCGAAGCGAGAAAACACTATTCATGGTATTTAAGGGGAGTACCGTACGCAGGATACTTTAAAGAAAAAATTTCCAAAGCAACCACAATTGATGATTTACGTGAAATTACCGAGGGCATAAAAAGAGAGTTATGAACAAAGAACTGGAAGAAGAAATAATACAAAGAGTCATCGGCGGAGATAAGAATGCGTTTGAAGGTTTGGTACTTACAAATCAAAAAAACGTATATAACCTTGCTCTGAAAATGACACGCAATGAAGATGATGCGCTTGATATATCTCAAGAGGCATTTGTCAAAGCGTTCAGGCAGCTTCGTAATTTCCGCGGAGACAGCCGCTTTTCGGTTTGGATGTACAGGCTGACTTATAATCTGTGCATTGACTTTCTGCGTAAAAAACCTAAAACAACCACAACATCACTCTATCATGAAGACGAAAGCGGCGATACGGCTCCGCTTGAGATACCTGATATCCGCAATCTTCCGGAGGATACAATACTGCGCAAGGAAATGCGGAAAAACATAGATGAAGGTATTAAAGAGCTTCCGCTCAAACACCGTGAAGTACTCGTTATGCGGGAAATAGCCGGCATGAGTTATGACGAAATAGCTAAGTCTCTCAGAATTAATGAAGGCACTGTAAAGTCGCGTCTTGCCAGAGCACGATTGAAGCTAATAGAGATACTTAAACAAAAAGGAACATTTCCCGACAGTTTCCGTCTAAATATTCAAGAACACCAAAAGGAGGTGGAGTAGGATGAAAAACTGTGTTGGAATTGCGGAGTTATTGTGTGCATATGCAGACGGCGAGTTAAATGATTCAAATAAGAAGTTTGTTGAAGATCATCTTGTTATTTGCGAAAACTGCTCCGCCATCCTTAAGATGTACGGTGAAATATCAAGCTCTGTAAATGATACAAACGTTCCTGCACCTGATGCATTATGTATAGGTGTTATGAACAGAATCCAAAACGAGGAAACACCGCAAAAAGCGACAATCAGCAAAAAACGAAGGCAATACAGATATATTCTTACAAGATATGCACCGATAGCTGCATGTTTGGTAGTTATGCTTCTTGTGTTTCAATTTTGGAATCCTATAAGAGCATTTATGCCTGCAGGAAGCAGCGCACCTGAAACATCGGACGCATTAAATGTCATGCCTGAAACTGCTTCATATGCCTATGATATGGGTGGTGAAGACAATATGGCTCCTGAGGAGGCGGACACCGGCGGAGGGTTTACCACCGGAGGTTCTGCTACCAATGAAAGTATTGATATGACGTCGCAGGTGACAGATGACTTGGCACCATTGCCATCACGGCGTTCACAAACGGGACCACTCCAAACCCGCAGCTCGGATATAGAAGTATCGGCAGAACCGCTGATACCGCTCACCATAGATGAAAATTCTCTCACCCCGGCCGGAGTAATATATACTATTTCAAATAAACAGGATGATGAAATAGAGTTTGGCGAGCAGTTTTTCATACAGGTATTTAGTGACGCAACATGGGTCGACATAGTTGCAGAAGAGAGTGATTTTGGTTTTAACGGCGGACTGTTTATCGGGCAGCCGGGTGATGACATTTCACTGATAGCCGATTGGTCGGTGATGTACGGACCTCTTCCCGAAGGGACATACCGTATTGTAAAACAGATTAAATATTCAAATTCCGATAAACCTGCTTTTTACATTGCGGGAGAGTTTATAATAAGATAAATAATGCATGAAATTCAACCCCGCTCAAAAGCATTGAGCGGGGTTGAATCATTTTGACACACAGGCGTTTTTATGGTATTATACTCGGATAAAAATACAGCTTTTATGAAGTGAGTTAAGTATGGGTTTTGTACACTTGCATGTTCATAGTGAATACAGTTTACTTGACGGCGCATGCAGAATACGCGACCTTGTTGCACGTGTTAAAGAACTCGGACAAACAAGTGTTGCCGTTACAGACCATGGAGCTATGTACGGAGCCGTAAATTTCTACAAGGAAGCAAAAGAAGCCGGAATCAAACCTGTTATCGGATGTGAAGTATATGTAGCAGCAAGAACACGATTCGACAAAGATTACGAGCTCGATTCCACACGACATCATTTAATATTGCTTTGTAAAAATGAAACAGGGTACAAAAATCTTTGCCATATAGTCAGTTCTTCATTTACGGAAGGTTTTTACATAAAACCCAGAGTTGATTTAAGCCTGCTAAAAGAATACAGCAGTGGTCTTATCGCACTTTCTGCCTGTATTTCCGGAGAAATTCCGCGATTAATTTTAAGCGGCAGATTTAAGGAAGCAAAAGAAAAAGCTTTGGAATATCAGCAAATATTCGGCAAAGGTAATTTCTATTTAGAGCTTCAAGATCAAGGTTATACAGAGCAGTCTGAAACAAATAACGGACTTATTAGGATTCATAAGGAAACAGGTATTCCGCTTGTTGTAACAAATGATGCACATTACACAAACAAGGACGGTGCAGAGGCACAGGACGTGCTTATGTGCATCCAGACCGGAAAAACAGTTGACGATACCGACAGGATGCGCTTTGAATCGGAAGAGTTTTATATAAAATCCGAGGATGAAATGCGTTTGTTGTTACCCGAATATCCCGAAGCGTATGACAACACAACTAAAATCGCTGATGAATGCAATTTTGACTTTGATTTTTCAAAATACCATCTTCCGGAATTTTCACTGCCGCCCGGGAAAACAAATGCCGCTGATTATTTAAAGGAACTATGTCTTGCAGGCGCGAAAAAGCTCTACGGAACGGATAACCCTGATGTCGGTAAGCAGCTCCGGTACGAGCTCGATATGATTGAAGATATGGGGTTTATCGACTATTTTCTCATAGTTGCGGATTCGGTTGATTTTGCCAGGAAAAACGGAATTCCCGTCGGTCCCGGACGAGGCAGCGCCGCAGGAAGTATAATTGCATATTGCCTTGGAATTACTGCGATTGACCCGCTTAAGTATAATCTTTATTTCGAAAGATTTTTAAATCCGGAACGTGTCAGTATGCCGGATATTGATATGGACTTTTGCGAACGGAGACGAAGCGAGGTAATTGACTATGTTAAGCAAAAGTACGGAGCGGATAAAGTTGCACAGATTGTAACCTTTAATTCTCTTAAAGCGAAAAACGCAGTCAGAAGTGTATCAAAAGCATTGTCCCTGACGTTTCAAGAAGAAAATGAACTTGCGAGGGAAATACCCGACCGCTTGAATATAACAATCGCAGAAGCTCTTAAAGCATCAAACAGGCTTCGTTCCATGTATGACGAGGACCCCCGAATCAAACGTGTCATTGACACAGCGATGGTACTCGAGGATATGCCGAAGGATTCGGGTACACATGCAGCGGGTGTTGTTGTCACAAAAATGCCGGTATGTGAGTATGTTCCGCTTACATTATCAAAAAAAGATGATTCGATTGCTACGCAGTACTCAATGAATACCCTCGAGGAGTTAGGCCTTTTGAAGATGGACTTCCTAGGTCTTCGTAACCTTACGATTATTGAAGATGCCGTGCAGGAGATACGAAAAACGGAGCCGGACTTTTCTATTGAAGATATACCGGAATATGATGCGGAAACATATAAAATGCTGACCGAAGGGAAAACTGCGGGTGTTTTTCAACTGGAATCACAAGGTATGACCGGTGTCTGTGTCGGTCTCGGCCCAAAAACCATCGAAGATATCACTGCAATTATTGCGCTATACCGCCCGGGTCCGATGGAGTCAATACCGCGTTTTCTTGAAAGCAGCCGCAATCCCGATAAAATAACATATAAACATCCGTCGCTTGAATCAATTTTATCTGTTACATACGGATGCATTGTATATCAGGAACAGGTTATAGACATTCTTCGAAAGCTTGGAGGATTTTCGCTCGGTCAGGCAGATATGATACGGCGCGCAATGTCAAAAAAGAAGGTAACAGAGATTGAAAGTGCAAAAGAAGCATTTATTAACGGTGACCCGGAGCGTAACATAAAAGGCGCAGTTGAAAACGGCATCCCAAAGAGAATCGCATCAAGTATTTATGATGAAATATATGCTTTCGCAAATTATGCATTTAACAAGAGCCATGCTGTAGCATATGCGGTAATTTCCTATCAGACCGCTTATTTAAAATGTCATTACCCTCAGATATACATGGCGGCACTACTCTCATCGGTATTATATTCTCTCGGGCATATTGCGGAGTATACACATGAATGTCAAAACCTCGGCATCAAACTATTACCGCCCGATATAAATAAATCAAATGCGATGTTCACTGTTTCGGGTAATGATTTAAGATACGGGCTTGTAGCCGTAAAAAATATCGGTTCCGGATTTGTTAATGAGATAACAAGTCAACGTGATAAAAATGGTGACTTTAAAAGCTTTGAGGACTTTTGCAAACGTATGCACGGTGGGGATTTAAACCGCAGAGCACTTGAAAGCCTTGTAAAATGCGGCTGCTTTGACGGTCTTGGTGCAAACAGAAGACAGCTTATGATGATATGCCAGACTGTTATTGACAGTGTTACCGAGCATAACAGACGAAATGTAGAAGGTCAGATAGACATGTTCGGTATGTCGGGCGATAATGGTGAAAAATCATTCGGAGAAATAGAGCTTCCCGATGTACCTGACTATAAAAAGGGTGAGCTTACCAGAATGGAGCGCGAGGTTACGGGACTTTATTTATCCGGTCATCCGATGGATGAATACAGAGATGCCGTAAAAAGATTAAACGCTGTATCCATTGGTGATATAATCTCAGATTATGCGCGGGAAGAAGGAAAGCTGAAATTTAAAGATAACCAGCGGGTTATTATCACAGGTGTAGTTGAATCGGTAAAAACCAAACCGACACGCAATAATTCATTGATGGCATATATTTCACTTGATGACGGAACAGGCACCATAGAGATGCTTGCATTCCAACGGGTTATAGATGAGTCCGGCGGATATATGCAAGCGGAATCACTGGTAATTGCATATGGTAAAATCTCCGAAAGGGATGAAAAAGAACCGCAAATAGTTTTAGACAAGCTTCGTCCGATATCGGATTCGGAAAATTTAACATCACCGGAAATAAGCAACAGGGAACCACCTCCAACGGAAGCACCGCAGCAATCGCAGATAAATACACCCGTAAAGCCGGAGAAAAAATTATATATAAAACTAAGCAGCGAGGATACACCGGAATATGAAAGATTAAAGCTTGTTCACACAATGTTTCCGGGGAGAGAACAGATGGTTATTCTCTTTGGAGACACAAACAAAAAGCTTGGGGCTAAATGTGTAATACATGATGCGTTTATAGCCGAACTTAGCACCATGCTGGGAGAAAGTAATGTAGTAGTTCGTTAGCATCAGTATTTATGGGAAGGATTAATAACGGAAATGGGAGATACAATACTTTTTTACATTTCAATAGCAATTATTCCTACAGCGAGCATTTTTCTCTATAAGCTGCGGCCGATAGTTGCAAATGAGCGCCGTATGAGGGGCTTTTATCCAATGTGTGTTGCGGCGTTGGCATGGATTGCTGTTTCTACTGCCAATATTTTTGCAGCTCCCGCTTATTTTGCATTTACATATCCGGCGAAAATATCTCTTTCAATCATAGTTACGTTTTTAACATTTTGGTTTATCCTGAATTATATAGAATCTAAACTGGTTGTTTCCAAATCAATGCGGGCATTTTTGGTTTTCATGCCGGCATTTACCATAGTTCTGTTGCTTACTACCAACCTTCACGGATTGTTTTTCATGAATATGGATTATCCCGTAGCTCCCCGTATAATTCCTCAGACAGGGTTTATCTTCTGGCTTCATTATGTCGTTCTTTCGTCATTAATTGTATATTTCTATATAGAGCTTGTAACATATATTACAAAAAACCTGCGTCGCTACCCGTTTTTGATTATTACGGGAATAGCAATAATAATCCCCTACATTTTGAATCTGTTCTATATTTTCGGATTATTCGGAGCAGCTTACGACCTTTCGCCGATAGGATACTTTTTCACAATTATCCCGTTTGTGTACCTTTCATATACAACATATGTTCAGAACCTGCACACTTCACATTTCAGGGATACTATGACAGCAATTACGAGCTCGCCGATTTTATATGCGGGAGTTTTTGATGATGCTGCGGATTTAATTTCAGAAGAAGGCTGTAAAGCGATTGATGTACAAAGTATCGTTGTTATGAAATTTTCAGATGACATGTCTACGCTTACAAGGGTAAATACATATGATACAAGGTCGCAGAAGGTACTTGGGCAAAGCAAAATCAATCTTAAGGGAAATTCAACATACTTAAAGCTGATTAATACAAAACAGATTTTTGTCGTAGACGATATCTCTGTTCCGAATGCGCTATCAAGCTCGACACGTGACTATAACCCAACACTTTGTGCATATATGGACGCACCGGTCAGAGTCGGAGGAGAGCTTTACGGAATACTGAGAGTTGAACAGCACCGTTGTCAGGCATATCCCGAAAAACGCGAATGGGGTGAAAAAGAGCAAAACTTCATTGCAATCCTCGCAAACTTTATTTCGGTAGCATTGGAAAATACAGACCGCCACCGCCTGGAAGCAGAGATAGACGAAGCAAATAAACGTACAATGCTGATGCTTGATTCATCGCCGCTATGTACTATTTTGTGGGATAAAGACTTAAATTTAGTTGACTGTAACGAAGCAGCGGTCAGGCTTTTCGGGCTAAAGGATAAAAAGGAACTGTTTGCAAGCTTCCTTGAAACATGCTCGCCGGAGCTTCAGCCTGACGGAGAGCGCTCTAATGAAAAAGCCGGACATTATTATAATCTTGCACTTGAAGAAGGCCATGCAATTTTTGAGTATATGCACCGCATTCCCGCCGACGGCTCTGAAATGCCGACGGAGGTTACTATAATAAGAGCAAGTTATGACAGCGGTGATGTTATAATTGCGTATACAAGAGATCTGCGCGAGCATAATAAAATGATGGACGGCCTCAGTAAAAGAGATAAGCTTCTTATGGCGGTCAATCAGGCAGCTGCAATGCTTTTAACAACTAAAGACGGTGAAGATGTCGATGAAAACCTGATGGCGAGCATGGAGCTTGTAGGACGGGCAAATAATGTTGACCGGGTACACATATGGAAAAATGAAGCGATCGACGGCAAGCTGTATCATGTTTGCTCATATAACTGGTATAATGAAATCGGTGCTGAAAAAAAGGAAATGTTTAAAGACTATAAGCTTGATTTTGACGAAGGGCCAAGATGGCATGAGAAGCTTATTAAAGGCGAAAGCATAAGCGGTCCGCTTTCCGAAATGTCGGTTGTAGAACAAGAATTTGTCAAGCCGTATGATGTAATGTCCATTGCTGTCATCCCGTTATTTTTAGATGAAGAATTCTGGGGATTCTTCAGTGTTGACGATTGTCATAACGAACGTGACTTTACGAAAGAAGAAATTTCAATCCTGCGTTCGGTCAGCCTCATGATGGCAAGCGCAATTAACAGGCATGCGCTTATTGCAAAAAGAACACTCGAAGCTGAAATACTTACCGCAAGAAGATACGAATATGCAAGCGCTCTGAGGGAGGTTCTTGCAAGCATTACAAAATCACCGACAATTTCGGCAGGTGACTTAAAGGCTGCTGCACGGGTTATCACGCAAGCGGCATGTGAGGCTATGAATGCAAGCAGTGTAGGGTTCTGGCGTTTATCGGCAGATGAAAATTCTTTAATCAGCCAAACACGGTTCAGTGCACTAAAAGGTATTGATGAATCTAATGAAGTTTATGATCTTTCAATCCGGCATACATATGCAAAACTGCTCAGGTCGGAAAGACTTGTTGCAATGAACTCCGTTTCGGATATCAAAAAAGTTCTTCCTTATATTCAAGAATCAAACAAGGATATGTGTGCATCACTTGAAGCGCCTATATTTATTGACGGCAATCTGGCAGGTACATTAAGTATTGAACAGATGAAATCCGATACGTATACGGACAGCCGTGAATGGATGGCGGAAGAGCAGAACTTTGCATCCTCCTTATCAGACCTTATGGCTTTGGCAATAACCGCATATGAACGGCGCAAAGCACGTGAAGAGGCTGAGCTTGCGAGCCAGACAAAATCAATCTTCCTTGCAAAAATGAGTCATGAAATCCGCACACCGATGAATGCAATCATAGGAATGGCAGAGCTTGCACTGCGTGAGGATGTATCGGATGCCGTCCGGGATCATATTGTTACCGTAAGACAAGCGGGAACGAATCTTCTTTCCATAATTAATGATATTTTAGACTTTTCCAAAATCGAGTCGGGAGCAATGCAGATTACTTTGGAAGAATATTCATTGTCTTCGCTTATTAATGATGTAATAAGCATTATCAGGATTAAAGCCTTTGATTCACAGCTGAGATTTGTTGTTAATATCGACAGTAATATTCCCGATGCACTTATCGGTGACGAGTCCAGAATACGTCAGGTTCTGATTAATATTTTAGGTAATGCCGTAAAATTCACCGAAACGGGTTTTGTTTCATTTACACTTGCAGGTAAGATAGATGAGGAAACAAATAAAGTAAACCTAACAGTCGATATTGTGGACAGCGGCAGAGGCATAAAACAAGAAGATATAGACAATCTGTTCCAGGATTATTTTCAGCCCGGAGAAGAGCACAACAAAGAAATCGAAGGAACCGGACTCGGTCTTGCGATTTCAAGAAATATACTTTTGGCAATGAACGGCAGCATCTCTGTCGAATCGGTTTATGGAGAGGGAAGTATATTTACGATAAAACTGCCTCAGGAAATCTGCAAACCCGACAAGATTGCAAAAGTAGAGAACGCAAGCGAAAAAACTGTATTACTCTTTGAACGCAGAGCAATTTATGCAGACTCAATTGCCCAGTCGCTTGATAACCTTGGTGTAAGTTATGAGCTTGTTACAAGTGAAGATAAGTTTCTTGAACGCATAAAGCACGGCTTTTCCTTTATATTTGTTTCATATCTGCTGTTTGAACGAAATAAAGAGCCTGTTCTTGAGTCAAGCAAAAGCTCACAAATCGTTTTCTTAACGGAATTCGGAGACTCGATTCCTGCAGGAAACTGGAACTCACTTTCTATGCCGACACATTCAATTTCAATAGCAAGCGTTCTCAATCGTGTGAGCGATAGTGACAGTTACACGTATAGCTATAACGAAAAAAATACAGTCAGATTTTCCGCTCCCGATGCAAGTGTACTTGTTGTCGACGATATAAACACGAATCTCAAAGTCGCAAACGGGTTGCTTCTGCCTTATGAAATGTCGGTTGATTTAAGCAATAACGGATTTGAAGCAATTGAAGCAATCAAATCAAAACAGTATGACATTGTATTTATGGACCACAGGATGCCCGGTATAGACGGTGTGGAAACTACAAAACGGATAAGAGCGATGGGAGAAGATAATCCGTATTATGCTAATGTTCCTATTGTCGCATTAACGGCAAATGCCGTTTCGGGCATGAAAGAAATGTTTATGGAGAGCGGATTTAGTGAATTTATGTCAAAACCGATTGACACAAGCAAGCTTGCTGTTGTTCTTGAAAAGTTTATACCAAAAGAGAAAAGAAAAAATCCGGGAGTTGTAAAAATAAAACCGGCAAAAGAAGGCTCGAAGTTTGCAATCGAAGGAGTGGACGTAGAAAAAGGAATTGCACTGACAGGCGGAACGGTTGAATACTATCTTGAAACTCTTGCGACTTTCCACAGTGACGGGCTTGAGCGGCTGAATACCATCGCTGAGTATCTTAAGTCAAAAAATATTCCTATGTATATAACAAATGTTCATGCCTTAAAAAGTGCTTCTGCAAATATCGGTGCGAATAAAGTCTCGGAGATGGCTGCAAATCTTGAGCATGCGGCAATAGATGAGGATATGGATTTTGTTTCTGATAATAATGTTCCGTTTTTAAAGGCATTTGAAAAGCTGCTCGGCAAAATTAACGATGAGCTGCTCAAACAGAAGCTCGCAAGCGACAAGGATGTTAAGAAAATTGATGCCGCGGATTTAAAAAAGCTGCTCGGTCAGCTGAAGACGGCACTGGAGAACTTCGATATTGATGTAACAAATCAAAGCATTGACAATCTGCTGCGTTCGGCACTCGAGGATAATGTAATGGCGGTTGCAAGGGATATCTCAAAACACATTCTGATAGTGGAGTATGACGAAGCAATTGAACTTATTGACAAATTACTCAGCGATATAAAATAAAGAGGAATGGTAACAAGTGAATTATGAGGATAAGCTTTTATGGAGCAACAAGAGAGGTTACGGGGAGTTGCTTTTGCGTTGAAGCGGACGGCAAAAAGGTTCTTGTTGACTGCGGTTTGCAGCAAGGGGGAAGCAATGGGTTCGGTCAGTCGTTTCCGTTTCATCCCGGAGAAATTGATTATGTAATTATTACCCATGCACATATTGACCACTCGGGAAGACTTCCGTTGCTTGTCAAAAACGGTTTTAAGGGCGGCATTTTTGCCACGGAGCCGACATGCAAGCTGCTTGATATAATGCTCAGAGACAGTGCGCATATTCAAGAGCTTGAAGCTCTTTGGTCAAGCAGAAAAAAACGCCGTGCAGGTGCAGCCGCAACAGAACCCCTATATACCATGGAAGATGCGCTTCGTGTATTTCCGTTATTGATTCCCTGCCGATACGGAGAAAAAATAGAGATTGATGAGGCAGTATCGTTTCTATTTACGGATGCAGGACATTTACTGGGTTCTGCATATGTTGAGATGTGGCTGACGGAGGATAATACCGAACAAGGGCTTGTAAGAAAGAAAATCGTTTTCTCGGGTGATATCGGAACACCCGGTCATCCGATAATCAGAGAGCCCGAGTTTGTTGACGAAGCCGATATCGTTGTTATGGAGTCAACCTATGGCGACAGAAGCCATGCCCATTCATTTGATACTGTTACCGAGCTTGCAAAAGTAATAGAGGCAACACTGGCAAAAGGCGGGAACGTTATATGCCCGTCATTTGCGATAGGCAGAACACAGGATTTGCTATATCATATAAGAGAGATTAAAGAGAAAGGGCTTGTACGCTCTGTTCCGGATTTCCCGGTTTACCTCGACAGTCCGCTGGCTAAGGCGGCAACAAAGCTGTATTCGGAAGAGCTTACAGACTATCTTAACGACGAAACCCTTGCATTGATTGAATCGGGAGTGCAACCTCTTGCGTTTGACGGTTTGGTCATAATAGAAACATCAGAAGATTCAAAAAGATTAAATGATGACAAAACACCAAAGGTAATAATATCATCGAGCGGAATGTGTGATGCAGGCAGAATCCGTCACCATCTCAAGCATAATCTCTGGCGGCAGGAATGTGCTGTGGTATTTACGGGATTTCAGGCTCTTGGTACTCTCGGGCGAATAATTGTTGACGGGATAGAATCAAGTGTTTCTCTCTTTGGTGAAGAAATTGCAATTCGATGCCAAATACATAATTTCCGAAGCATGAGCTCACATGCCGATAAAGGAGAGCTGCTGCATTGGATAGGAAGCTTTATAAAGAAACCCGAATGTGTATTTGTTGTCCACGGAGAAGAAGAAATCTGTAACGGGTTTACACTCAAGCTGATAGAAGAAGACTTTAAAGCAATTGCGCCGAAGTATACTTCAATATATGATTTGTTGACATTCGAAGCGGAATTTGAAGGACGGGACCTCTTAAAACGCAGTGATATTGACAGGCAGGAGCGCAGGGACTCTCCTGTTTTTCAAAGACTTATGCTTGCCGGCTTAAGGCTGGTTGATGTTATATCGAGAAATAAAGGCGGAACAAATAAAGACCTTGCAAAGTTTGCCGATCAAGTAGATTCACTTTCAAATAAATGGGACAGATAAATTAATTTGAAAAGCAGTTATATTTTGTATATAATACCATATTGTTCGGACGAAACCGACGGGAGGCAAAGATGGGTAAGATTATAGCTGTGGCTTCGGGAAAAGGCGGTACCGGTAAAACAACGGTTACAGCTGCTCTTTCTTCCTGCCTTGCTGTGCTCGGACATAAAACACTATGTATTGATTTTGACGAGCAGCTTAAAAACCTTGATCTTGCTTTGTGTATGACAGATTTTGCAGTCATGGATTTTATGGATGTTGTAAGCGGGCGTTTGGATCTGACGGCTGCCTGTAGTGAATCACCGAAAATCCAAAACCTCTTTTTCCTCTCGGCACCAACCGGAAAAGTCCCCGAGGATATTGATATTTCAAATTTCAAGGCAATGTTTTCAGATATACGCCGTGAGTTCGACTATTGCTTAATAGATTGTCCTGCCGGAATCGGTCCGGGATTTCGTTTGGCACATACTGATGCGGATATGTCAATAATTGTGACAACAGGCGATTTTGCCGCAATAAGAGATGCAAACAGGACGGCAAATGCAGTCCGGGAACTTGGTGTCGATAACATTCGAATGATTGTGAACAGATTGCTGCCGAAAAATCTCAAAAAAATCAAAACCAACATTGATGATATAATTGATACGGTAGGAGCACAGCTTGTTGGACTGATACCCGAAGATAAATACATTTTTGCTGCTCTGCATGATAATACACCGCTTATAATGTACAAAAAAAGATTTTCCGCATATGAATTTCTGGACACCGCACGCCGTATTGCCGGAAACGATGTACCGCTCCGGTAATACAAGAGATAGGATGTGACCGATTTTGAATATAGCTCTTCTTGCTCATGACAGAAGAAAAGAATTAATGGTGCAGTTTTGTATTGCTTATTGCGGAATTTTGGCAAAACATTCATTATGCGCAACAAATACAACAGGCCGCCTTATTACAGAAGCAACAGGACTTCCGATTACTTTATATATGTCCTGCAATCAGGGCGGCAGTCAGCAGATAGGTTCGAGAATAGCATATAACGAGCTTGATATGGTTTTATTTTTCTGCGACCCGCAGCTTATTGAGGAATACCACGGCAGCGTAACCGATATAGCAAGACTCTGTGACCAGCATAATATACCCTTTGCTTCAAATGTTGCAACCGCCGAGGTACTCATACACGGGCTCAGCAGGGGTGACCTTGACTGGCGGGATATTGTTAATCCGAAGACTTAATCCAAAGACTTAATCCAAAGACATAGAGGAATTTTTATGAACAAAATAAAACCGCGCACTCTTTCCGGGTTTATGGAGTTATTACCCCCGGATCAAGTGTGTTTTGATACGATGATGCTAAACCTTCGCAAGTCGTTTTCATTATATGGATTTACACCCCTGGACACTCCTTTAATGGAAGCGTCGGAAATTCTGCTTGCAAAAGGCGGCGGTGAAACAGAGAAGCAAATATATACTTTACGCAAGGGAGATAACGACCTTGCTGTCCGTTATGAGCTTACGGCATCTTTGGCAAAGTATGCAGCATTATATTACAACGATTTAACATTTCCGCTTCGCAGATATGAAATTGGTAAGGTTTACCGCGGCGAGCGTGCTCAGAGAGGGCGGTTTCGGGAGTTTTACCAAGCGGATATAGATATAATCGGTGATGGAAGCCTGGACTTAATGAACGAGGCGGAAATACCGGGGGTTATATATAAAAGCTTAACATCACTTGGACTGAAAAGATTTATTATTAAGATAAATAACCGGAAGATACTAAACGGGTTTTTTGAAATTCTCGGAATAAATGAGTTATCAACCGAAGTAATGCGGGTTGTTGATAAGCTTGATAAAATCGGAGAGAAAAAATTATCGGAAACTTTGATTGATGCTTTAGGCCTGACGCAAACACAGGTTGACGGGCTTCTTGGATTCATAACCAACAAAACAGAACCTTTTGGAGCTTTGGATTTATACAAGGGTAAAAATGAAACCTTTGACCAAGGGACAGAGGAAATAATAACCCTGCGAAAGTATCTTTCGGATTTAGGTGTGCCTGAAACCCATTACAAAATTGACCTGTCAATTGCCCGAGGTCTTGATTATTATACGGGAACGGTTTACGAAACATATCTTACGGATTATCCCGAGGTGGGAGCAATATGCTCGGGCGGCAGATATGATAATCTGGCTGAGCACTATACCGACAGAAAAATGCCGGGTGTCGGGCTGTCAATAGGTCTTACACGTCTATTTTATATATTGCAGGAGCAAGGGTTGTTAAATGATTCGCTTTTAACGGCACCTGCCGATGTTTTGATTATTCCTATGACAGAAGAATGTTCACATGCTGTTAAGCTTGCAACAACAATGCGTGAGTCGGGATTAAGAGTGCAGATATATTCCGAAAACAAGAAATTTAAGAATAAAATATCTTATGCAGATAAGCTTGGAATACCTTTTGTTGTTTTTCTTGGCGAAGACGAGATAAGCAAGGGTTTGATTAAAGTTAAGGATATGGCAACAGGAGAGCAGACAATAGCATCATACGGAATCCTGACAGCGGGAATTCTGGATAAAATAAAAACCCAACGTAAGGGTGAGCCTGTTAAAGAAAAATAAAAAGTGAGATAATTTATATGAAAAAGTTTTTATATAGAATTTTGTGCGGATTTTTTTTAGGTCTAAGTGTTTTTGCACCGGGCTTCAGCGGAAGTCTTGTTGCAATCGCAATGGGTATTTATCATGAGCTTGTGCGGATAATATCAAATCCATTTAAAAAGCTTAAGGAAAACATTTTTTATTGTATTCCTCTCGGAGTCGGAGTACTGGTAAGTGCGGTGGTCTTTGTACTTGCTTTCAGGCAGCTTTTTGACTCCTATGAAAAGGCGGTTTACCTGCTTTTCATAGGATTAATTGCAGGAAGTATTCCGCTTGTTTTTATCGAAGTCAGAAAAATCGGATTTAAACCGATATATCTTATCGGTGCCGCAATTGCTTGTGCCATTGCTGTTACTGTCAGTGTCTTCGCTTCGGGAGAAGGACTTATGTCCGGTGATACTGCTTCAATGGCGGATTGGCGGGGGCTTGCGTTGGGAGGTTTTGCGGCAGGAATAACTGCATTTATACCGGGAATGAGTCTTTCGACGGTGCTTGTTGTACTCGGAGTATACGGTCCGCTGTTATATGCCGCTGAAGCACTGATGCGAATGAATTTTTCATTTATAGTACCAATCGGATTATTTATTTTATGTACTGTAATCGGTTTGATGTGTACGGCTAAAGGAATAAAATATGTGTTTGATAAACATCCGGGGATATCAAACACAACGGTTCTTGGTTTCCAGTTCGGCTCATTAATTGGCATAGCATACCAAAGCCATTTTCTCTCGGAAGAAAATTTCACATGGACACTTGGCGGAATAATGCTTGCAGCCGGTTTTTGTATTTCCATTATGTTTATGGTACTCGGGAGAATAATGAACAGAACCGAATCCGGCGAAGAAGTGGCAGTTTCTCCGGAAGGCAGTTCTAACGCAATAAGTCAAGGGGACGGTTCTTCCGGTATATCAGATGAAAGTATATCCGGAGAAGCCGATTAATTCCCTTTAAGTTCAATAATACGGTCGCGCAGTGCAGCTGCATACTCGAATTCGAGCAGCTTCGCAGCAGCGGCCATTTCTTTTTCGAGCCTTCTTACTTCTTCATCACGCTCTCGCTTGGTAAGCTTGACGCCGTCAACTTCTGCCGTGGAGTCACGCTTGGAGATTTCAAGCAGGTCTCTTACATTTTTAATGATGGTTTTCGGTACGATTCCGTTGGCTTCATTAAATGCTTTTTGTTTATCTCTGCGGATGTCTGTTTCCTCAATTGCAATACTCATTGAAGGGGTGACTCTATCCGCATACATAATTACAAGACCGGAAACATTTCTTGCTGCGCGCCCTATTGTCTGAATCAGCGATGTTGCACTTCTCAGGAAGCCTTCCTTATCCGCATCCAGTATTGCAACAAGGGAAACCTCGGGCAAGTCGAGACCCTCACGAAGCAGATTTATTCCTACCAGAACATCAAACTCTCCGAGGCGCAGGTCGCGGATTATTTCCATTCGCTCGGTTGTAGTTATATCATGGTGCAGGTATCGGACTTTTATGCCTGCGCTTTTTAGAAATGCGGTTAAGTCTTCTGCCATTTTTTTTGTAAGCGTTGTTATCAGTACACGCTCATTATTTGCAGAGCGGATATTTATTTCGGAAATAAGGTCATCAATCTGACCTTCGACCGGGCGGACGGAAATCTCAGGATCAAGAAGTCCTGTCGGACGTATTACCTGCTCTACAACCTGACTTGAGCGTGAACGTTCATATTCACCCGGTGTTGCAGATACATAGATAACCTGATTTAACCGCTCGTTAAACTCATCAAAATTGAGCGGTCTGTTGTCATATGCTGAAGGCAGGCGAAAACCGTAATTGATGAGGTTGTCCTTGCGGGACCTGTCACCTGCATACATTGCGCGGACCTGCGGAATCGTAACATGGCATTCATCAATAAACATAAGAAAATCCTTCGGAAAATAGTCAAGCAATGTCATAGGCGCACTGCCCGGCTCTCTTCCGGTGATTATACGGGAGTAGTTTTCTATACCATTGCAATAACCGAGCTCTGTCAGCATTTCGACATCATACATTGTACGCTGCCCAAGTCTTTGAGCTTCAACCAGTTTATTGTTTGCTTCAAAATAATCAAGGCGTTCATTCATTTCGTTTTTTATATATGCAATTGCGTTTTGGATTTTTTCTTCTGTTGTAACGTAATGTGATGCAGGGTAGATTGCAGCGTGTGAAAGCTCTCTTGTAGCTGACCCCGTTACAACATGAATTTCGCTGATACGTTCTATTTCGTCGCCGAAAAATTCAACCCGCACCGCATAATCATGAGCATAGGTGGGATATATTTCAACCGTATCTCCCCTTACACGAAAGGCATTTCTTTCAAATGCAATATCGTTACGTTCATAACGTATTTCAACAAGCTTGGCGAGAAGCTCATCACGGCTTAAATGTGCGCCTTGCCGTAATGAAATGACCATACTGCTGTAATCAATAGGGTCACCAAGACCGTAGATGCAGCTGACGGATGAGATTACAATAACATCACGCCGTTCGAAAAGTGCAGAGGTAGCCGAGTGGCGCAAACGCTCAATTTCATCGTTTATTGAGCTGTCCTTTTCAATGTACGTATCTGTGGTCGGCATATATGCCTCGGGTTGGTAATAATCATAATAGCTTACAAAAAACTCAACCGAGTTTTCGGGAAAAAACTCTCTGAACTCGCTGCATAGCTGTGCCGCAAGGGCTTTGTTATGAGCAAGCACAAGGGTTGGTCTTTGTACTTTTTCAATTATTTTTGCCATTGTATATGTTTTGCCCGAGCCTGTTACACCGAGCAAGGTCTGCTCGTCAAAACCCAAACCAAGCCCGTTTGCGAGTGCTTCAATTGCTTCGGGTTGTCCGCCTGCGGGGTTAAACTCGCTGATTACTTTGAACTGTGCCATTTACACCTCATTTATTGTTGTCATTCTGAGTAAAGCGAAGAATCTTAAGTGCTTCATATCAAAGAAAACATATTGTTTTACCGGTTACCGCCCGCCATACTCACTGAGATATGTTTCCATTTTATCTATTCTTTCATCGCCTTGCGGGAATGAATCGATTATATCTCTTGCGTTTATTATTGTATAAACATTTATATTGTGCTCTGATTTTAATTCATTAAGTGTAGAGAGCGCTCCCGTTCCTCGTTCCATTCTGTCAACTGAGACAAAAAGAGCGGTTACCGTAACATCGGCTGCTGCTTTTAAGAGCTGCAGACTTTCTCTTACGGCGGTGCCGGCAGTGACAACATCCTCAATGATAATGATTTTATCTCCGTCTTTTGGTTTATATCCGATAAGCGAACCGCCTTCACCATGGTCTTTGGCTTCTTTTCGGTTAAAAAAGTAAGGTTTGTCAATTCCGTGATTACGGTATAAGGAACCTGCAGCAGCGGCTGCAAGAGTAATTCCTTTATATGCGGGACCGTAAAGAGCGTCATATTTCTCACCGCTTTTGATAATCAAATCGGCATAATAATCCCCTAAAACAGAAATATGTTTTCCGGTTTTATAATTCCCCGTATTCACGAAATAAGGTGTTTTCCGCTCGCTTTTTGTGGTAAAATCCCCAAAAGTCAGGACTCCCGCATCCTGCATGAATGTGATGAAATCATTTTTATTTAACATATTTTTTAATGCTCCCGTTTTTTATTCAAGCTAGTATATCACATTAAATAAGACATAAGCATGTCTTATTTAACAAATATATACCAATTTTGAGAAAAAGTTGTTATACTGATTTCCGAGTAAATTAAGGAGCAAATAAATGAAACGGACAATTTATTGCGGACAGCCGCGTATTGATAGTATCGGGAAGGAAATTTCAGTTTGCGGATGGGTTCAGCGCCGCCGTGACCTCGGACAGTTGCTGTTTATAGATTTACGTGACCGGTCGGGTATATTGCAACTGGCTTTTGATGAAAATACTTGCAGAGATGTTTTTGATGCTGCAGTTACATTGCGCAGCGAATTTGTAATACAAGCAGCCGGGACAGTGCGGGAGCGATCTGCAAAAAATCCTGCACTTCCGACAGGTGACATCGAGCTTGAGGTTACGTCATTAAACATTATTTCAACAGCGGAAACCCCGCCGTTTGAAATTGAAGAAAATACCGATGTTAATGATGCTTTACTGCTAAAATACCGCTATCTTGACTTGCGGCGTCCCGATATGCAAAGAAATATTGAACTTCGGCACAAAGCAGCAAAAATAACGCGCGATTATTTTGATGAACAGGGTTTTTATGAAATTGAAACACCCATGCTCACGAAATCAACTCCCGAGGGAGCAAGAGATTATCTTGTGCCAAGCCGTGTTCATCGCGGGAAATTTTATGCACTTCCTCAATCGCCGCAGCAATACAAGCAGCTATTGATGCTTGCAGGATTTGACAGATATATGCAGATAGTCCGCTGCTTCAGGGATGAAGACCTGCGTGCAGACCGTCAGCCTGAGTTTACGCAAATTGATCTTGAAATGTCATTTGCGGACGAAGAAGATGTTATCTCAATGAACGAGGGGTATATTAAAAGATTATTTGGTGAAATACTTGGTGTCGATATTTCTTTGCCGATTAAAAGGCTTAAATGGCGAGAAGCGATGGACAGATTCGGCTCTGACAAACCTGATATGAGATTTGGACTTGAGCTGTGTGATATAAGTGATATTGTCGGGAAATGTGAATTTAAAGTCTTCACGGAACCTGTAAAAAACGGCGGAAGTGTAAGGATGATTTATGTACCCGGCGGAGGGACAATGCCCCGGAAACAGATTGATGCGCTCGTTGAATTTGTTAAAACATATGGAGCAAGAGGGCTTGCGTGGACAAAGCTTGGCGAAAACTATCCAAGCAATGAAGAGGGGAGTATGTCCTCTTCTTATGCGAAGTTTTTAACAGAAGATGAGAATAACGCAATATTAACCCGTGCAGGTGCAAAAGCGGGTGGGTTAATTCTAATCGTTGCAGACGTAAAAGATGACGTTGTTTTTGCATCACTCGGAGCTTTACGCATAGAATGTGCAAAACGTTTAGGGCTCATAGCCGACCCATCCGTCATTGCGAGCGCAATCTGTGGCGCACAGGGAGCAATCTGTGGCGCACAGGGAGCACGAAGCAATCCGGACCATTGTATTCCAAAATACGAATTTGTCTGGATAACAGAGTTCCCGTTATTTGAATATTCGCAGGAGGATGAACGGTTTGTTGCAAAGCATCACCCGTTCACTGCTCCAATGGATGAAGATATTGACCTTCTTGAAACAGATAAGATAAATTGCCGTGCAAAAGCATATGACCTGGTTCTTAACGGTTCGGAGCTTGGCGGCGGTTCAATACGGATTAATACGCCTGAACTGCAAAAACGTATGTTCAGAGCACTCGGATTTTCCGATGAAAAAGCCCTGGAGCAGTTTGGACATTTAATTGAAGCATTTAAGTACGGAACACCGCC
This sequence comes from Oscillospiraceae bacterium, assembly GCA_009784725.1. Lineage (GTDB taxonomy): Bacteria > Bacillota > Clostridia > Oscillospirales > Oscillospiraceae > WRMH01. The sequence continues at coordinate 1,718 of WQXS01000019.1, read as the reverse complement.
GCACGGCGGCATTGCCTACGGACTCGACAGAATAGTCATGCACCTTGCAGGACTCAGCAGCATCCGTGATGTTATAGCCTTCCCGAAAGTTCAAAACGCCTCGGAACTCCTGACTGCCTGCCCGGATATAGTTGATAACAAGCAATTAGAAGAACTGGGAATCCGTTTAACTTGAATCACTATATACGTATAAGACGGCAGAAAAACCGGTTATCCAAACAGAAACGTACAAATATGTTGTGCGTTTCCGTTTTTTATTGGATAATATAGGTTGCGTTTTATAAAATGCAACCAAAAGTTGACAAAAAGCAATCATTGGTTGGTAGTGTTATAATGTGTGTATTATTAAAATCAGAACCATTAAATATGGAGTCTACATGCGTATAAAAACAGACTTCATAAATATTAAGGATGGTGGATTAAATGAAATTTCATGAAAAAATTCAAAACCTTCGCAAAGAAAAGGGATTGTCTCAAGAGGAGCTTGCAGAAATGATGCAGGTATCCCGGCAGTCGGTTTCTAAATGGGAAAGCGGGGGAGCATATCCCGAAACGGATAAGCTGGTCATACTAAGCGAAATATTCGGGGTAACAGTTGACAGTTTACTAAAGGATGTCGATACTGAAATTGATTATCAGAACACAATTTCAATACCATATTGGGTAAACCGGGGTAATGTATACGAATATAAAAGCGAGAGAACTTTTAACGGATTGCCGCTTTTACACGTTCATATCGGATTTGGGGTAAAGAAAGCAAAAGGTGTAATTGCAATCGGAAATATTGCAACAGGTTTAATATCTATCGGTCTTGTATCAACAGGATTTTTATCTCTCGGACTTGTCAGTTTAGGATTATTAAGTTTTGGGTTGTTATCCATTGGATTACTCATGGCTGTCGGCAGTATTTCAATAGGTGCTTTCTCCATTGGAGCGATCGCAATAGGTCTTCTCACAATAGGTGCAATATCTATAGGTGTCTATTCTTTAGGTGCATTATCGCTTGCATCCCGGGTAGCTGTGGGTGATAATGCATATGCTCCGATTGCTGTAGGCAGAAAAGTAAGAGGTGTTTTTGAATTTATAGATACTTCGGGAGCAGGTGACTTTTCCTCTATCAGCGGACAGGAAGTAAAACAGGTAATTTTAGACCAATATCCGGATACTTGGGATTGGGTTGCAGAAATAATGACATGGATTCTTGGGAGATAAAATTTGGCAAGGGGAGACTTGGTTTTTGACTTGTTTCGATATGCTCAGGATAATATGCCGTCTCACACACGTTTTTTGCAATCCGGATCCGTTTGGGATGAGGCACTTACTCTTTTTATGCATAATATGAACCACGGCGGAGAGAGTATAAATGAACAAGCATTACAGGAGTACCACAATACGTTGATTGAAGTCGTTAAAAAGTTGAAAAATGAAATTACAAACTATTCGTATTACCTGACTGATTTCGGACGTAAAAAAGACGGAACAACACCTCATGTATTTTCCGGCTCACCAAAATTTTTATATAACGCTATGCAAGATGATGTGCCGCTCGCCGATTGGAGTTCTTATAAATTATTGTGCATATATGGTTATTATGCAAGGTTTATTGCAGATGAAAATATTTTGGTTAATCCATCTCGAACACCTCGTGCTGAATGAATTGTAGCTACCATAAGGTCATCAACATCAATATCAGCAAAATCGAGTGTATATCCTGCATT
>WQXS01000018.1 GCA_009784725.1 Oscillospiraceae bacterium | reverse complement strand
TTTTGCAGTCCTTTCGTGTCAGAAAAACCGTGGCGATGCGGTATCATCCCCACCAAATTCTATTATACACCCATTTTCCCAGTAAATGCAAGAGTTTACGTAATTATTAATTAAATAATTGCAATATTTGCCTCTTTAGTGTAGATTATTGCTATTAAAACATGCGAGGTTATATGTGATTTTTGTTCAAAACGACAGTAATGATGCGGCTTATCACTTTTCTGCCGAAGAGTATTTTGCACGTTATGCAAAATTGAAAGAAGCTGTATATATGCTTTGGCAGACAGGAAAAACGGTTATGCTCGGAAGCAATCAGATGCTTTCTGCAGAAATTGATGTTGATTATGCAAAAAAATCGGATATTTTGATTGTGCGCCGTTCCAGCGGAGGCGGAGCTATTTACACCGATCCCGGAACTGTTCTTTATACAGTGATAGAGCCGATATCGGGTGATATATCACTTCACAGAGAAAATATTGCCTCGGAAATAATAAAAGCTCTCGGGAAAATGGGAGTGCCTGCAGAGCGCAAAGGCCGCAACGATATTTTGGTTGATAATAAAAAAGTATCGGGCTTCGCTCAATATACATCGGGTAATCATGTCTGTACACACGGCTCTTTGTTATATGATGCAGACCTTGAGACTCTTACAAATGTTCTCATACCAAATGAAGAAAAGCTTCGCCCGAAAGGTATATCCTCCGTCAGAAGCAGAGTCACAAACATAAAACTATTTACAAAAGCAGGTTTTTCAACCGGTGAGTTTATTGCAGCGTTAAAAAGCAACTTAATCATTAACACGGAACATAAAGAATATATTTTTGCGGATAATGAAATTCAGAAAATCACACAGATATACAACGAAAAATACAAAAATGACGACTGGAATTACAGGATGTGAAAAATGCCTACAAAACCCGAATGGCTAAGAGTTCCTTATGCAGATAACGAAAACAGCAGCTATGTAACTGAGCTGTTAAAGGAACTGAAATTAAATACCGTATGCACGGAAGCGAGCTGTCCGAACCGCGGTGAATGTTTTTCAAATAAAACCGCAACATTTATGATACTCGGGAATATTTGCACTCGCAAATGCACTTTTTGCAATGTGCGCTTCGGAACACCCGACACCCCCGATAAGGATGAAGCAAAGAGAATCGCCGCCGCAGTTTTAAAGCTGCAGCTCAGATATGTAGTAATAACCTCTGTCACACGTGATGATTTACCCGACGGCGGAGCGTTTCATTTTTCCGAAGTAATTAAAGCAATCCGAAAAAGCTCTCCCGAAACCGCTGTTGAAGTCCTGATACCGGATTTGACCGGACCTGAGGTTATAACCGCCAAGTCCCCTGCTGTAATAAGTCATAATATAGAAACAGTAAAGTCACTTTATGAAACCGTCCGCCCCGGAGCCGATTATAAACGTTCATTGAAAGTGCTTCGGACCATAAAGGAGCAAAACCCGAAAATATATACAAAATCCGGATTAATGCTTGGTCTAGGAGAAAGCGAAAACGAAATATCGGAGGCTTTTGATGATTTATTAAAAGCCGGATGCGATTTTCTGACCATCGGGCAATATCTCTCACCGGGCAAAAATCATTTACCCGTACTAAAATACATAGAGCCGTCCGAATTTGAAAAATACGGTAAAACTGCTTTGGAAACTGGCTTTAAGCATGTCGAATCGGCACCTCTTGTAAGAAGCTCTTATTTCGCTCATCGGGCACTTGGTATAACTAATATATAAAAACAGCCGGTCGGAGTATTTAAACTCCCCACGGCTGTTTTTGTGTATAACCCTCGTCTTTTATTAATCCTTTGCAGATTCTTCCGGCTCTTCTTCCGGTTCCTCTGCTGTCTCTGCAGCTTCCGGTTCTTCTGCCGGTTCATCTGCAGTTGCTTTCTCTGCAGCCGGTTCGTCAACATCATCAGGCTCCTCGGGCGGTGGTGGTGAATCGGTGTCGTACACTATCACGGGAGTCTTGTCATCTGATGCATCTTCGCCGGATTCGGCTTCACCGTCAGGTTGTGATGTCGGTTCGATAAGTGCTCTGATGCTGAGTGAAACTTTTTTGCGCTCGTTTTCAATCTCTGTTATTTTAACATCGACCATCTGACCATCGTTTAAGACCTCTGATGGTAAACCTATTCTGCGGTCTGTTATCTGAGAAATATGAATCAGCCCGTCCACTCCGGGACAAATCTCTGCAAATGCTCCGAACGGCATCATTTTAACTATTTTAACATTAATTACATCACCGACTGCATAGTGGCTTGTAAAACGTGTCCAGGGATTGTCTTCACTTTTTTTGTAGCCGAGTGAAATCTTTCTGCTTTCCTTATCGAATGAAAGGACATAGACAGATACCTCGTCACCTACCGACATCACCTCAGACGGTTGCTTGATACGGGTCCAGCTGAGCTCGGATATATGAATCATTCCGTCAACACCGCCGATATCAACAAAGACACCGTAGGTTGTCATTGATTTGACGATACCCTCGTATTTTTTGCCGACTTCGATATCATTCCAAACCTGATCGGACTTCTCGCGTCTTTCATCATTTTGGACAAGACGTATTGAACCGACGACACGCCTTCTTGATTGATTGACTTCGGTAATGCGGAGCTTTACGGTTTTCTTCAAAAGCTCTGTCATCGGCGAGGACTTTGGAAGCCCTGTTTGAGATGCAGGTACAAAAACCCTTACACCCTTGACATTTACTACTATTCCGCCTTTATTTTCTTCAACGACAAGGCCTTCAACAATGGTTTTATTTTCCTTTGCCTCTTCAACAATATCCCAGTTCTTTATTGCATCAAGACGTTTCTTGGAGAGCATAACCATTCCTTCAACGTCGTTTACACGCATTACAAATGATTCAATTGTATCTCCGACTTTGATTATATCGTCAATGTTTGCATTTTCATCGTCAATAAACTCGGCTATCGGAATATAGCCGGATTGCTTGGTTCCTAAATCAACCGAAACCTCCGTTGCGGTAATAGATGTTACAATACCTGTAACCTTTTCACCTGTGCGAAGTGTTTTTATTGATTTTTCAAGCATTTCTTCAAATGACTCGGTATCCATGGAATCCATAGAGTCATCTTCATCAATAAGAGCTTGTTTAACTTCCTGCTCTACTTCAGTTTCCTCTGTGATTGTTTCCTCTTTCATCTTCCGGGTGACCTCCTTAATGATAAACGCCGGTGTGGATGCGCCGGCTGTAATGCCGATTACATCCGCCGGACGGACAATTGCAGTATCAATATCGTCTGCGCTTTGAATAAATAAGACTTTCTTACAATACTGTCTGCTGATGTCCGCCAGCTTGAGACTGTTTGCACTGTTACTGTCGCCCGCAACAATTACCATATCAGCGATTTTGGATATCTCGGCAGCCTCATGCTGACGCTTAAGCGTAGCGTTGCATATTGTATCAAAGATTTTATGGTTTGTACACACTTTTTTTATTAATTTACAACACTTTGCGTATACTGATTCGGCATTTGTCGTTTGAAAGACAAAAGAGAGGCATAATTTTGCATTTTCCTTGATATTTAACCACTCGGACAGCTCTTCGGGAGTTTCAAAAACTAAATAATTTTCACACCATCCGGTAATAGCTTCAACCTCGGGATGATGTCTGTGTCCGATAATAATAATAAGGCGTTTTTCCGAAGATTCCGAATGTACTATTTCGTGGATTTTTTTAACATCCGGGCATGTTGCATCAATCACTTCAACATTAAGAGCAGTAAGGGTTTCATATGTTTCCCTTCCTGCTCCGTGAGAGCTTATAATAACGGTGCTGTTCTCCGGTATTTCGGATATATCCGAAGCAACGCGGATTCCGTTGCTTTCCAGGTCCCGTACTACAAATTCATTGTGAATTATCGGTCCGAGTGTCACGCAATTTTGGTATTTTTCAGCTGCAGCCTTGCAAATTGAAACCGCTCTGTTAACTCCGTAACAAAACCCCGCAGACTCGGCAACAATTATTTCCAAGTTATGGCAACTCCTTATTATTTTTCTTAAAAATCACATTTTTACAGATCTAAAGCTTGAATTTTATTCATGAGCTCCGTCGCAAGTGCCGAATATTCCTCCGGCGTCCGTTTGTCTTTTGCTTTTTCTATCGTATACGGCTCGCCGAATATAACCTTGCTTTTTTTGAAGAATGGTTTTTTTCGAGATAAAAATACCGGTATAATCGGCACGCCTGCACGCTCCGCCATTTTGATTGCACCGCTTTTTGCCGCATCGTTGTGATAATCGGACATACGTGTCCCTTCGGGGAAAATAACAACCTTTTCGCCGTTTTTCAGATACGCAAGAGAAGTCTTTACGGATGTGATATCGTTTATGCTTCTGTCAACGCATATCATTCCAAGCTTCCATAATATCGTTGATAAAACAGGTATTCTGAATATTTCAATTTTTGCAATAACATGGATATTTGTATCTATTCCGAACGCAAGGGCAATATGAAACGGGTCAATCATTGCCGAATGATTTGAGCAAACCATTGCAGCCCCGCTTATTCTGTTTTCTTCACCGATGAGCTCAAACGGCCTGAAAAAACGGATAACAGGCCCTGCATATTTAAAGCACCATCTGTAGAACTTATTGCTTGCTTTTTTTGGTTTCACTTTCATTTTTCACCAAATTTTGCTGTAACCAAATTACACAGCGCATCAAAACTTTCATCAAGATTTAACTCTGAGGTATCCAGTATAACAGCATCATCGGCTGCTTTTAAAGGAGCAGCTTCTCTTTCGCTGTCATTTTTATCGCGTTTAATCATAGCATCTTTTACTTCGTCAAAGGTGGTTTCAATACCTTTTGCTTTCAGCTCAAGATATCTTCTGTTTGCACGTGTACTTGCATCGGCGGTAATAAAAACCTTAAGGCCCGCATCGGGCAATACAACAGTTCCAATATCCCTGCCATCCATAAGAACATTATATTTTACCGCCATACTTCGCTGCATTTCCAACAAAAACTCCCTGACCGCCGGCATAGCCGACACATCGGAAGCGTATACGGAAATTTCAGGGAGTCTTATATCCTCTGTAACATCCTCACCGTTTAGAATCATCCGTTGGACACCGGAATCATCATATCTCATATCAAGCCGTATTTCCGGCAATAATTTCAAAACACCCTCGGCATCCCTTGAAGCAACATTATTTCTAAATACAAACAAACCTATAGAGCGGTAAAGTGCTCCCGTATCGACATAAATAAGACCAAAGTGCTCTGATACTCTTTTTGCAAGTGTGCTCTTCCCTGCTCCCGCAGGCCCGTCAAGCGCAACGCTTCTATTTTCCATAATTTATTCCTTTATTCCAGTGGCTCGTTTAATTCATCCGGCAGAAAACGCTTGCGTTTTCCTAATGGCTCGCTTGCAAGACTATTTAAATCTGCTCGTAAACACCGTACTCATCCCAGATAAGTTCGAGACGTTCGAAATTTTCGTACAAATCACCGGGAGCCTTTTCACTGACAGCAACAACAAGAGCGTTTACAAGGCTGAGCGGTGCAACAAGTGTATCTAAAAACGATATCATATCACTTCTTGCACACAATGTGATGTCGGCAAGCTCCGTCAGCGGTGATGCAAGCCCGTCCGTAATTGCGACAATTGTCGCCCCGACACTGCGCGCATACTGCATTGTTTTGATTGTTCTTCTTGAATATCTGGGAAAACTTATAGCAATAAGAACATCACCCTCGGAGAGCCTGATTATCTGTTCAAATACTTCACTATCGGGACTTTCACTGATTACCCTTGAGTTGCTGAAAAGAAGGTCAAAATAAAAACCCATAAATTTGGCAAGAAATGATGACGAACGAAGCCCAAGAATATAAATGCTCTTTGCATCAACAATGGCATCGACCGCTTTATCAAAATGGGCGCTGTCTGTTTCCTCCATGGTTTGACGAATCTGTTCAATATCTGATGAAAGAACCTGTGTCAGAATATCTTTTGTTCCGAGTCTGTCCTTTGCAACCTTGATGCGTTGAACGGATGTAAGCTTTCCGCGCATTGAATCCTGTAGTGCCCGGCGCATATCGGGATATCCGTCATAACCAAGCTCCATGGCAAATCTGACAACGGTCGATTCACTGACTTCGGCAAAGCGGGCAAGCCTCACTGCAGTCATAAAAGCAGCTTTATCAATATTATCGAGAATATATTTTGCAATTCTTTTCTGGGATTTTGACATGCTTCCCGAAAAAGCTTCAATTACATGCAGTATGTCTCTTTCCAATTGAATTCACCTCATCATCCGTCAGATGGCGCCAGTGCCCCGGTTTAAGCCCGCCAAGATTAATCGTTCCGATGGATATACGCCTTAAAACACTGACCTTCACTCCGCAGATATTACACATTTTGCGCACCTGCCTGTTTCGGCCTTCGGCGATTATAATTTCAAGTGTTCCCCCGGTTTTTGTTTCATTTATTTGCCTGACAGAGTGTGCCTGTACTGTATGTCCGTCTATTTTAAGCGGTTTTTTCATCAGCTTTGCGGCTTTTGCCGCATCACCGATTACATCTGCCTCATATGTTTTATTAATACTGTATGAAGGATGCATTACCCTGTTTGCAAAATCACCGTCATTAGTAAAAAGCAGAAGCCCCTCGGAATCCAAATCCAGTCTTCCTACGGGAAAAACCCGCTGCTCTGCATCGGAAACAAGCTCCATCACTGTTTTTCTGCCTCTTTGATCCTTCACCGTGGTAATGTATCCGCATGGTTTATTAAGCATTATATAGATGCTCTTACCCGTATCTGTAAGGACAGTACCGTCGACAGTGATTGTATCCGTTCCAAGCTGTGCGCTTTGCCCGAGAGTTGCGGTAACACCGTTGATTTTAACACGGCCCTCCGCTATGATTTTTTCCGCTTCTCTTCGGGAGGTTATACCGCAGGCTGAAATGATTTTTTGAAGACGCTCTTTTTTCTGATGCATAAAGCGGAATTCGCCCCGTTATTCCTTATCGCCGCCGATATAATCGGTGACCTTGTCAAGAACTCCGGGAACGGCATCAATGATTCTGTCAACCGTAGACATAACAGGCGGAGTTATATAGATAAGGCTGACATCAGGGCCTTTTACGACAACAAATGCCACGGGTGTTACGTGAACACCGGCACCCGTTCCGCCGCCGAATCCGATTTTGCTTTCCTGTTTTGCGGAAAAATCAGAACCGCCTCCGGCAAATCCGAATGACACCTTGGATACCGGAATTAATGTAATACCGTCTGCCGTTATGATCGGATCACCAACAATTGTATTGGCGTCAATCATCTCTCTCACTTTTTGCATTGTCGTTTCCATTAAATCGCTTATCGGGCGTTTTTCCATTATCTTTTCCATCCTTTCGTCTATTTCTATCTGTATTGTCCTTACTGTTGTCTTTTGCATCGTTTATATCGCTGTTGTTTTTTCTTTTTTTGTCACCTTGCTTTGCTGCATTTCTGAACATTCCTGCAAAAACAGGTTTTAGTGCAAATAATATATAAAAGACTTCCCAAACTGCTATGGATAAAATCACCTTTGCGTAAATCCCCTGCTCCGGTGATGAAAAATCAAACCATGACTTCAAGTCAATTTTTTTAACCCTGAACCTTTTCTTTATCTGCGTAACAAGAACTGCAATAACTGCATTTGACGCACCATATTTGATTGCTGTACTAACGGGGTTGTCTCCGCCCGAAACATAATACAGCGTAAGTTCCTTTATCAGCAGCCTTCGTTTAAGGCGTCCCATCATTTCAAACAGGGCTTTTATCATATCCTTAAAATCTTTAAAGCTGCCCGGTTTAATATTTACTTTTCTGTCTTTTTTCTTTTCTTTTTTTTGTTTCTTCTTTTTATCCTTTCTCAGCAGTTCAAACCTGAGAAATCCTGCTTTTGCCCATAATCTTAAACCGTCTTTACTATACTCCACAATTACACCAAAGCGCAAGAATGAAATCAAAACAAGTACAGTTATAATTATAGCAAGTGCCAACATACTTTACTGCTCCGTTATTTCCTGCATATCTGCAGTATCACCGGTCAAAGCGGCATCACTTAAATCAGTCACGTTATCTCCGTCCTGAGGTTCTGTATCATTTGCAAAATCCGCTTCCTTTGGTGTCTCAAGCTCTGCTGCAAGCTCTGTTTCTCGTGCCTTGAGCTCCATAATTGCATTTTGAATGCCTTCTTTTTCGTCCTCGGCTCCTTCAACCTGCGGCAGCTCGGGTAATTCCTTTAATGACTCAAGACCGAAGGTCCGTAAAAATACATGTGTTGTCTTAAAAAGCATCGGACGGCCGGGAGCCGCAAGTCTTCCGCAGGGCTCAACAAGCTCTCTGTCCTGCAGCAGGCTTACTGTATATGAACTGTCAACACCTCTTATCTGCTCAATATAAGCCTTTGTAACAGGTCCGAAATACGCTATGATTGAGAGCACCTCAAGTGCAGGCTGTGAAAGCTGCGGCGGTTTTCTTGTTTCAAGCGCTCTTCTTATATAATCGGCATACTCGGGTGAAGAGCAAAGCTGCAAGGTATCTTCAAGCCTGACAAGCCTGATTCCCCGCCTTACATAACTGTAATGGTCGCGAAGCCTGTCCCCTGCAAGTTCCACTTCATTTTCGGCAACACCAAGCACATCCGCAATCCGCGAAATTTTAACAGGTTCTCCCGAAACAAATAAAATTGCTTCTATTGCAGATTCAACTTCATGGCTGTCCATGTGCTCAAGACTCATCATATGCCGGTTCCTCTGTTGTAAAATCAGTTACTTCCGCCGCTCTTCCGGTTCCTGTATATGATACCTTCATATCACTTGAGTCACCGGATATTTGTGCGCTGCCCACCCTGCAAAGCTCCAGTACGGCTACAAGAGTAGCAATAAGCTCCGTACGGCTTTTACATTCAAAAAATAATTTTTCAACGGGCATTTCTTTTTTCCGTTTAAGCTTTGTAAGCACTTCATCGATTTTTTCGGAAATCGAATAAACCACCTGGCTCGGTAATATCGTGTCATTTTTATTAATACTGCTGATACGCATATTTTCTTTTCCGATTACATTAAATATCGCTTCAAGCAGCTCCGTGCTTATATGAACATATTCATACTGCGTATTCGGTGAAAAATATTCGGGCGGTCCCGCCATCATAAGCCCGTCTCTTGTGTACATGCCCGAAAGAGTTTGCGCAATCTCTTTTATTTGGACATATACATCACCCCGCCGCAGCTCTTCAAGAGATGAAATAAGCTGTTCAAGCTCTGATATTTCCTCACCGCCGGATAAGAGCATTTTTGTTTTGATATACATAAGGTGGGATGCCATTGTTATAAACTCACTTGCTATATCCAAATCAAGCTCTGACATTTCGTCGAGATACGCAAGATACTGATCCAGAATCGAAGATATGCTTATATCTCTTATTTCTATTTTATCCTTACTCAGCAATTGAAGAATAAGGGTAAGCGGACCTTCAAAATCCGACATATCCTCTTTTTCCTTCACTATTCCCTCAAGCTTAAAAACAGGAGTTTCCATTACTTTGTCCCCGCTGCGGTTTCCCGAATATTTTATATCAAAATCAGTTTACAAGATTATATGCAAAATCATAAAAAACATAAATATTACTTATAATGAATCCCGACATACTGCCGATTGTTCTGCGGAAAATATCTATACCGAAAAGAAGCTCGGAGTTCATTAATACTAAAAGAAGAATTATTCCGTATCTCTCGTATCGTAGGATTTTATAGTATATATGCTCGGGAAAAAGTGAAAACAATACCTTTGAACCGTCCAGCGGAGGCAGCGGAAGCATATTAAATACTGCAAGAGCAACACTTAAAAATACGGCACTGCTGATCATTGTATAAATCGTCAAACCTGTTTCGCTTGTATAAAACAACTGTCCGGTGTTCGGATCAACTATTACTCCGAGTGATGTCGTAAAAAGACCAAGTGTAAAAATAATGACTACTGCAAGGATTATATTGGAAAGCGGGCCGGCAAAAGCGGTCACTGCCATATACCATTTCGGATGCTTGAAGTTGCGTATATCCACCGGAACCGGCTTTGCCCATCCGAAACCGATAAGCAGCATCATTAGAAGTCCGATCGGGTCAATATGTTTTATAGGGTTAAGTGTAAGCCTTCCAAGGTCCTTTGCTGTCCGGTCACCAAGCTTGTATGCGGTAAAACCGTGAGCGAGCTCATGTACGGTTATGCAAAGCAGAGCGGGAATTATCCTCATAAGCGCAACATTCAAAAAATCCCCGATATTACCGAAATTTCCGAATAACCCACCCAATGTTACTGACTCCAATTCGTAACCGCTTGTTCAATTTTATCAAGCAGTATATTTCTGTTTGTGCCTTTCTCTGCAGAAAACGCAATTATTTCCGTCTCGTTATTTAGCTCAAGTGTTTCGCGAATTACGGTAATATTCTTTTCAACGGCACTTTTTTTAACCTTGTCTATTTTATTTGCGATAACCGTTAACTCACATCCCGAGGCCTTAAACCAGTGTGCCATTGTGATGTCGTCCGCCGTCGGTTTATGTCTTGAATCCACTATCATTACACCAAGTGTAATATGGTCGGGCTGCAGAAAAAATTCTTCCATAAGCTTTGACCAGCGTGAACGTTCGGTTTTTGCCACCTTTGCATAACCGTAGCCGGGTAAATCGACAAAGTAAACCTTGCCGTCAATCAGAAAATAATTAACATGGATGGTTTTACCGGGCGATGAGCTTACACGTGCAAAGCTCTTGCGGTTAAGAAGCCGGTTTATTACCGATGATTTACCGACATTTGATTTTCCCGAGAAAACAATCTGCGGCACCGGGCTTTCAATTAAATCCTTGGCTGTTGCCGCTGATTTTATGAATTCTGTATTATTAATGTTCATAATATCAATGCTTTATTACCGATTCGGTTGCCGCAATTGAGCTTGAGTCGGTTATAATCGGTGTATCCCTGTCAGGTTGATTGTTTTTTTCAACAACAGAGAAGTCGAGAGCTATATTTAATATATCATCAATACTGTCTGCCGTGATGAAATTCAAAGCATTTCTGACGGCCTGGTCGATATCATCAAGATCGGGTTCATTTTCAGACGGGATAATAACTGTTTTGATTCCCGAACGTAAAGCTGCCATAGTTTTCTCCTTGAGACCTCCGATACGTAAAAGTCTGCCCCGCAGAGTAATTTCACCGGTCATTGCAATATCCCGGCGGGCAGGTGCGCCGCTGAGAGCCGATATGGCGGCGATACACATTGTTATTCCTGCCGAAGGACCGTCCTTCGGTATTGCGCCTTCCGGAAAATGAATGTGTATATCATGATTTTTGTGGAAATCGGAAGATATTCCGAGCTTATCTGCCCTGCTTCTGATATAAGAAACTGCAGCCTGTGCCGATTCCTTCATAACATCGCCGAGATTTCCCGTAAGCTCAAGCTTACCCGTCCCCGGCAGTATATTTACTTCCGCCTCAAGAACTGTTCCGCCCGTTGTTGTCCATGCAAGACCGTTTGCAATCCCAATCTCAAAACCCTGAGCAATTTTTTCCGGTTTATATTTTCTTACACCAAGAAACTCATCGAGCATATCTATGCTGAGTTTAACGGAGGTTGCTTCGCCCGATGCTATTGCCGCAGCTGTTTTTCTGCAAACCGAAGCTATTTCGCGCTCAAGCAGGCGTACACCCGACTCACGTGTATAAGTTGATATTATTTCAAGTACCGTTGCATCGGATATAGAAAGCTGTTTGCTTGATAATCCGTGTTTCTTGCGTTGTTTTGGTATGAGATATTTTTTTGCGATTTCAAGTTTTTCAATATCTGTATAGCTTGTAAGCTCGATTATCTCCATTCTGTCAAGCAGCGGTCGTGGAATTGTATCGGTTGTATTTGCGGTTGTTATAAACATAACCTCCGACAAATCAAAAGGTACTTCCATATAATTATCCCTGAAAGTAACATTTTGTTCGGGGTCGAGAGCCTCTAAAAGTGCGGAAGCGGGGTCTCCCCTGTGGTCCCGTCCGAGTTTATCAATTTCATCAAGAAGCATAAGCGGATTTCTGCTTCCCGCTTGCTTCAGTGATGCAATAATCCTTCCGGGCATTGCTCCTATATATGTTTTTCTGTGTCCTCTTATCTCGGCCTCGTCATGGACTCCGCCGAGTGAAAGACGGGCGAGCTTTCTGTTCAGAGCTCTTGCAACACTAATTGCAACAGAAGTTTTCCCGACACCCGGTGGTCCTACAAGGCATATTATTGCACCTTTAATATCCGGAGAAAGCTGTCTGACTGCAAGAAACTCAATTATTCTCTGCTTGACCTTATCAAGTCCGAAATGGTCGGAATCAAGGATTTTTCTCGCTTTTACTATGTCTATCCGTTCTTTGGTTGTTTTATTCCACGGAAGCTCAAGACAGGTATCAAGATAGTTTCTTATAACCGATGACTCTGCAGAGCCGTATGATTGCTTTTCAAGCTTATCGACTTCCTTCAGGATTTTTAGTTCAATTTCATCACTCAGCTTAAGTGCTGTTATCTGCTTTCTGTAATTATAAAGCTCTCCCGCCTCGTCCGAAAAACTATCGCCGAGCTCGGACTGAAGAACCCTCATTTGTTCTCTGAGCACATGGTCTCTGTGATTGCTTTCGAGCTTGGCACGGAGCTTTGAATCAATCTGACGTTCAATTCCCAAAACCTCTATCTCCCGTGCGATAATGTCGCATAAAACCTCAAGGCGTTTAACAGGCTTGACTGTTTCAAGAATCAACTGCTTGCTTTCAGGCTTTGCATAGATATTCTGAATAATAAAATCGGACAGCTTCCCTGGGTCGGAAATAGAAAACATATTAAGAACCGTTTCCTTTGATACCCCCGGAGAAAGAGCTGCATATGTATCAAACAGGCTTATTGCCTTGCGCATTAAAGCCTCGATTTTTGCCGTTCGTCTCAGCTGTGTTTCTTCAATCAGCGATTCAACCTCTACGGTAAAGTATTTGGTTTCTTCCTTCATTGAGATTAAACGTGCCCGGCATTTCCCTTCAACAAGAACCTTCATTCCGCCGCCGGGGATTTTTAATACTTGTTTTATATAACAGATAGTCCCGATTTTATATAAGTCGTTTTGACCGGGTGCTTCTTTTGAAATATCCTTTTGAGCTATAAGAAAAACCCGTCTGTCGCTATTTGAAGCAGCATCAAGAGCACCCGTTGATTTTGCTCTCTCGACATCAAAGTTCAAAAGCATATTCGGAAATACAGACAAACCCCGCAGTGCAAGCAGAGGTAATTTTTCTGTTATCATGCTGATATTTTCTTCCATAAAACCAATTTCCTATTTTATCTGTCCCGGAACATTCCGTTATATTTCTTTCTTCCTGCAGCTTACGATGCGGAGCTTGCTTCAGATGCGGAGCTTGCCTCCGAGCCGGTTTTTTGCTTTTTATGCTTAACGATTATCGGCGGTGAGTTATCCTCAATGCATTCCTTTGAAATCGTCACCTTTTCTATATCCCCTTCCGAGGGAATGTCAAACATTGTCTGAAGCATTGTTTTTTCCATTATACTGCGAAGGCCGCGGGCCCCGATTTTCATATCTATTGCTTTATCTGCGATTGCTCCGAGCGCATCCTCCGTAAAATCAAGCGAAACCTTGTCATATCCGAGAAGTGTTTTATACTGCCGCACAAGAGAGTTTTTCGGCTCCTGCATGATTCTGATCATATCCTCTTTTGTAAGTGCATTAAGCGAAGCAATAACAGGCAAACGTCCGACAAGCTCCGGTATTAAACCGAATTTAAGCAAATCATGAGACTGAACTTCCTTGAGGATTTCACCGATATCCTTCTCTTTGCTTGATTTAATCTCTGCACCGAAACCGATGCTTTTTTTATCAAGGCGTTTTTCGATTATTTTATCTATCCCCTCAAAAGCACCACCGCAGATAAAAAGAATATTAGTAGTATCAATGCTGATAAATTCCTGATGCGGATGCTTCCGTCCGCCTTGCGGCGGCACATTCGAAACAGTTCCTTCGAGAATTTTGAGGAGCGCCTGCTGAACACCCTCACCCGAAACATCTCTTGTAATCGATGTGTTTTCGCTTTTTCTTGTTATCTTATCAATTTCGTCAATATAGATTATACCTCTTTGAGTGGCATCGATATCAAAATCCGCTGCCTGTAAGAGCCTGAGTAAAATATTTTCAACATCGTCGCCTACATACCCGGCTTCTGTAAGTGTTGTAGCATCGGCAATTGCAAACGGAACCTTAAGAATCCTTGCAAGAGTCTGAGCAAACAGTGTCTTTCCGCTGCCTGTAGGGCCGATAATCAGAATATTACTTTTTTGGAGCTCCGCTTCATTATCATTTTGGTGAACAAGACGTTTATAATGATTGTAAACAGCTACGGAAAGAGCAATTTTTGCATCATTTTGCCCTATGGCATAATCGTCAAGTGTCTGCTTTATCTCGGCAGGCTTCGGAATACGCCCGAAATCATTAAACCTTTCAGTGGTAATGACCTTTGACGGAATATATTCATATTCGAGAATCCCGATACAAAGCAAAACGCATTCATTACAGATATACGACGCACCCTGCCCCGCAATTATCCGGTCAACCTGGTCCTGCTGCTTGCCGCAAAAACTGCAGCGTATACCCTTGTTCTCATCATACTTTGCCATAAAAGCAACTCCTGTTTATTTAACGTTTGTATATCACCGATGTGATTTATAAACGTGTAAAATTTATTTGATTTAATTTATCTTTTGTATATCACTGATGTGATTTATAAACCTGTTAAATTATTTAACGTTTATAAATCACATTATCGATAAGGCCGAAATCCTTTGCTTCTTCGGCTGTCATGTAGTTATCCCTGTCGGATGCGAGTGTTATTTCCTCAATGGTTTTCCCGGTATTTTCCGAAAGAATCCTGTTTAATCTTTCTTTTGTGCGTTGAATTTTATCGGCATGGATTTGAATGTCCGTTGCCTGACCTCTGAAACCGCCGGACGGCTGATGTATCATAACCTCTGCATTCGGAAGTGCAATGCGTTTTCCTTTTGTTCCCGAGGAAAGCAGAAAAGCACCCATGCTTGCAGCCATTCCGATACAAATCGTCTGTACATCCGATTTTATATACTGCATCGTATCGTATATTGCAAGTCCCGAGGTTACGGAACCGCCGGGGGTATTGATATAAAATTGAATGTCCTTATCGGGGTCCTGTGCTTCAAGATACAAAAATTGTGCGACTATTAAACTTGCAGTAACATCGTTTACCTCTTCGCTTAACATAACTATTCTGTCATTGAGCAGTCTTGAAAAAATATCATATGACCGCTCTCCGCGCGAGGTTTGCTCAACTACCATCGGAACTAAACTCATTTTCTATTTCTCCTCTTCAGTATTCTTTTTTGCGTCAGGTGTTTTCTTTGCCGCCGGCTTTTTCGCAGGGGTCTTTTTTGCAGGCGCTTTTTTATCTGCAGTCTTTTCCTCTGCTTTATCCTTCTTCGGCTCTTTAAACTCCTCGGCTATTGCATTATCTACAATATATTTTGCTGCGTTTCTGAGCTTAAGGTCACGGATTATATCTTTTTTCGGCACCGATTCTTTAAGCTTTTCTATTTCCATTTTGTACTGCTCTGCGGCATTTTTGTACTCTTCTTCGATTTCCTTTTCGCCGATTTCAATTTTTTCAAGCTCGGCGATTTTTTGAAGTGCAAGAGATGCTCTTACTTGCTTTTCGCTGTTTTCGCGCATTCTTTCCCTAAAGGCTTCGGGAGTGACTCCGAGCATTTGCATGTACTGAGCGGGCTGCATTCCGTAAGCCGATATCTGGCGGGTCATACCTTCCATCGAAGTTTCTACCTGCTCTTCAATCATTGCTTCGGGTACATCCGCTTCGAGAGAATCGGCAACCTGCTCAATGAGAAGATTTTCAAATGTTTCATCAACATCCTTTTGTCTTTCGGTTACCAAGCGTTTTTTTATGTCCGCCTTATACTCTTTTAATGTATCAAACTCGGATACATCCTTTGCAAATTCATCATCGAGGTCCGGAAGTATTTTTTCCTTGACTTCATTAAGCTTCACTTTAAAAACAACGGGTTTTCCTGCAAGCTCTGCTTTATACTGCTCCGGAAAAACCAGATCCAAATCACGGCTTTCACCGGTCTTCATACCGATAACCTTATCCTCAAATCCCGGAATAAACTGTCCCGAACCGAGTGTCAACTCGTAGTTTTCGCCTTTTCCGCCTTCGAAGGCTTTATCATCAACAAAACCCTCAAAATCAATAACAGCAATATCCCCGTCCTTTGCTGCACGGTCGGCTTTTTCTATACGGGCATTTCTCGAACGGGTGGATTCGACTTCATTATCAACTTCACTGTCGAGCACCTCCACCTTCGCTTTTGGTGCTTTTAACCCTTTATATTTCCCGACCTTTACATCCGGATATAATGCCGCAATTAGAACAACATCCGCTTTGCTCTTATCTTCATTAAAATCAACATCGGATACTTTCGGATATCCGACAATATTATATTCGCTTTCTTTCATTGCAAATCGGAGAGCTTCGGGTAAAAGCTCATCCAAAGCATCACTTAAAAATATCTCCGCCCCGTACATCTTCTCTATCATTTTACGGGGAGCTTTTCCCTTTCTGAAGCCGGGAACAGCAATGCGCCCCTTATTTTTATGATACGCTTTATTAACCGATGCCTCAAGCTCTTCCTGTTCAAGCTCAACAATCAGCTCAACCTCGGTTTTATCTTTTAATTTTGTACCCTTTATTTTCAAGTTGTTTTCCTCCTACTATTGTGTATCATTTATAAATCTACGCACACCAAGGTATTCTATCAAAAACACCATAACAATGCAATATAATTTGAAAAGGGTTTTATTAGCGTCTTGGAGGTAGTATATATATTTCTTTTCCGCTCGAAGAAACGTCCTGTTTATACTCGCGCGCTCCCCCGTCCATGGGTACGCTTATCAGAAATATATATACTACCTCCAAGCCGCCGATAAGATATACTAACTCAAACTTTGGTACTCGACCAGTGCAGAGTAAACGCCGCCTTTGGCGATTAGCTCGTCGTGGGTGCCGGATTCGACTATTTTGCCGTCCTGCAGAGCGATTATTTTGTTTGCTTTTTTTATGGTTGAAAGCCTGTGGGCGATGACGATTATTGTTCTGTGACCGATAATTTTGCTGATTGCATTTTGGATTTCCCGCTCGGTTTCGGTATCAACCGCCGATGTTGCTTCATCAAGCAGCAGAATCGGAGAGTTGCGTAAAACGGAGCGTGCAATGGAAAGGCGTTGCTTTTGCCCGCCGCTGAGCCTGATTCCCCTCTCACCGATATATGTATCATATTTATCCGGGAGTGACTCTATAAACTCGTCGACACAGGCGATTTTCGCTGCATCCTGTATCATTTCCGATGTTGCATCATCTGTACCGTATGCAATGTTTTCGCCAATCGTGCCGTTAAACAGAAAAACATCCTGTAAAACAAGACTCAGTTGATTTCGCAGACTTTCCAGCGTCATATCCTTTATATCAATTCCGTCCATAAGTATTGAGCCTGAGGTAGGGTCATAAAACCGTGCAATCAGGCCGGAAATCGTGCTTTTACCCACGCCGGTAGGACCGACAATTGCAATCATTTGACCTGCCTTTGCTTCAAAGCTTATATGATTTAAAACTTCGATATCATCCTCATATGAAAATGTAACGTCCCTGAACTCAATTTGCCCGCTTAGCCTGCTGACGGCTTTTGCATCCGGGCTGTCTTTGATATCGGGCTCTACATCGAGTATCTCAAAAACACGTTCCGTCCCTGCAAGCCCCTGCTGAATATCCTCAACAATTCTCGTCAGCATTGCGATAGGAGCGTAGAAAAGATTCAAATATAGCAAAAACGCAACAACATCCGCTATATCAAGACCGGTATTTAATGCAATTACCGGACCTGCAATGAGAACGATAATTGTTCCGATTGTTGTTATAAATGCGACCGAGGGATGCAAAATCCCCGCATAAAACAATGCTTTGATGATATCCTTTGTATACTGTGTCGATTTTGCCAAAACCCTTTGCGATTCCTGACTCTGTTTGTTAAATACCTGGATTTCTTTTATCCCCGAAAAATTATCCTGCAGCACTGCGTTTAAATCTGCAATCTTCTCCTGCGCACTTTTGAAATGCTTTCTCATCAACCTTGGAATCATTGAAACTACGGCAATAAAAGGAATCGGAATACATACAAGAAGCGCAAGAAGCGGATTCATCATAAATAAAATAACGAGGACACCGATAATTGTAAGCAGGTTTGTTGTAACCTCCGGCAATGCATGTGCTATGAGGCTTTCGAAGGTGCCGGTGTCATTGACTACCCTTGACATGAGCTGCCCTGTCTGCTTGTCGTGATAATAACTCATTGACAGATTTTGCAAATGGTCATATACAATACCCCGCACTTTATTTACCATGTTCCATGAAGCGACATGCGAAAGATAGCTGTTGATAAACTGGCAGACAGCCCGAAGAGCAAAACATGCAAGCAGAACAAGAGCAAGCATTGTAATCCTGCCTATTGAGTTTTCCAGCTCTCCGTGCTCCATAATCGATATTATCTGTCTTGTAATTTCCGGGGCAAGCAGATTTACTGCAGTTATAACAAATAATGCAAGCGTTACAATTACAAGAAGATATGCCCACGGTCCTGCAAACTTAAATAATCTTATTAACTTCTTCATACTTTTATTTCCGTTTCATAATATAAATTAAATTTCAACTCTCAAGTAAAATACGAGAAATCCAATCCTCATGATAGAATTTCTCATATTCAAACAGTCAAATACCGCTTAATCAATATCAAAATCAAAATCCTGTATTGATGATGACGGCTGTGGCGGCGGTCCTGTCGGAGGTGCCGGCTGCGGAGCCTCGGCAGCTGCTTTAGCCGCCTGACGGAATCTCTGCCTTGATTGATTTATTTCGTCAAGTGCTGATTTCAAAGCCTCCTCGGTACGCTGCATTGCATCATCTACATACTCGTTTGCAACCCTTTTAAGTTCTGTGGAGGATGTTTCTGCATGAGACAGCATTTCGTTGCTTTTTGCTCGTGAAATCTTAATAATTTCCTGATCATCAATCAAATGCCTTGCCCGCTCTTCCGCATTACGTTTGATTGTATCCGCTTCCCTTTTTGCATTGTTGATAAAATCTGCTCTTGCATCGAGAAGTCTTTTTGCTTCGGCGATTTCCGTCGGGAACTGTCCTCTTATTTCATCGAGTATATCCAGAGCCTTATCTCTGTCGATAACACATTTTTCTGCCCCGAGCGGTACTCCCCACGCTTCGGTAATCATGGCGTGAAGCATATTTAGCATTTCCGGAATCCTGCTGCTCATTTGAACATCATCCCTTCACATTCAACTTTTTTGATTACATCGTCTATTATTTCATGAGGTACAAAGGTTTTAAGGTCTGCACCGTATCGTGTCATTTCCTTTACTGCCGAGGAGCTGATATAAGTATACTTTTCACTTGAAGGCATAAAGAGCGTTTCTATACCCGGGTCAAGTTTTCTGTTTATAAGAGCCGTTTGAAACTCTCTGTCAAAATCCGATACGGCACGAAGCCCTTTAATTATGACCTTTGCTTTTCTTTGCTCCATATATTTAACGAGAAGGTCATCGGATGATTCAACAATTACGTTTTTATATCTTACAACAGTCCGCTCGATGAACTCAACCCTCTCCTCATGAGTGAAGAGCGGACTTTTTTCCGAGTTAATCATTACGCAAACATATACCTTGTCAAATACTGATGCGGTTCGCCTGATAATATTCAAATGTCCGAGAGTAATCGGGTCAAAGCTTCCGGGGTATACGGCTATGCTCATTTTTTGCTGTTCTTTCAAATGGTCTTATTCTTCACGTATGTATTTTACTATTTTCACGCCTCCGTATTTATACTCTTTAAACAATACATACGGAAGCTCAGTCTGAGGCGGCTTTGAATCAGCGCTTAATTCGCATATTATTATACCATTAATGTTAAGTTTGTCAAATTCCGTAATTTTCTGAACCGCTTTGGCTGCAAGCCCTGTTTCATACGGAGGGTCTATAAAAATAAGGTCAAATTTTTCATCGTTTTCAAGATATTTAAGTGCATCCCGTCCGTAAACGGCTGCCGAATCGGAAAATCCGCATATTTCGAGATTATCGCACACAAGCTTAACCGACTCCTTTGACGAATCAACAAACTTTACAAACTTTGCACCTCGAGAGAGTGCTTCAATACCGTATTGACCCGTACCCGCAAATAAGTCAAGCACCCGCCTGCCTTCAATATCAAATTGAATTATGGTAAAAACCGATTCCTTTACCCTGTCGCTTGTTGGTCTGATTCTATTCCCGTTCGGCTCTTTTAATCTTCTGCCCCGGGCCATTCCGCTAATTATCCTCATTACGTCCTCACAAACTCCATTCCGCTCCATCCATCTTCTATGGTTATCCGCTCCACTACGTTGCTCGTCCTTTCCGATGCTAGTCTCCCTTACTCGCCTTCGCATCGGTTTTTAGACGAGGGTTACGGTTCAGCATTGTTTTTGATTGAAGTGACCTGTGGTATTGAATTGCATAGCGGTGGGTTTCATCCTGGATTGTTCCGATAAGTGCATAGACTGCGGGATTTGCCGCAAGGCCTATTTCCTCTCCGCTTGGTGTTACAAGAGCCCTTGTTTTATGTTTTTCGTCCTTAACCATTCCGAACACCGGTATTTTTATGTCCATTTCGGTTAGGAGGTTAGATATTACAGATGCATGATTTACTCCGCCGTCAATAAATATAATGTCGGGAAGAGGTTTGAATTTTTCATCTCCCGAGATGAATCTCTTTAGTCTTCTTGAAACAACCTCTTTCATGCTTCCGTAATCATCCTGACCTTTTTTGGTTCTGATTTTAAATCTTCTGTAATCCTTTTTAAGCGGCTTGCCTTTTACAAACACTACCATCCCGCCGACTATATTTGAAGAGCCGGTATTTGATATATCATAAGCTTCAATCCTGTTCGGGATAGAATCAAGCTTAAGGGCCTTTTCGAGCCATTGATGGGTTTTCAGTATTTTCTCCTTGTATAAAGCCGCATGTTCTTCTATAGGTTCCTCGGTGAAAAACTGTTTTTGCTGAAGAACTTTTATTGCATTAATTCTGTCTCTGTAAATTGCCGCAACTTCAAAATCAAGGTTATCCGATGCAGTTGCCATATCCTTTGTCAGTTTCTTTGCAAGGCTTCCTGTTTTTCCCTGAAATACGTCAATTGCCGCAGCAATTGCGTTTCTGTAATCATCTGCAAGTTCTTTTTTTTGACAGTATCCCCTGCAGTTACCTAAATCAAAATTCAGGCACGGACGTTGTTTACCAAGAATCTGTTTGATATTTTTCCCGCATGTCGGCACGAGAAGCGCTTTGCTGACAGCTGCAAGGGCTTTTCGTGTATCCTGCCTGCCTCCATACGGGCCAAGATAAAGCGCACCGTCATCAGCGGGAATCGATACAATCTTAAATGCCGGATATTCGGTTTTTACGTCTACCCTTATAACCGGATATCCTTTATCATCACGTAGTTTTATATTATATTTCGGCATATATTCCTTAATCAAAGAGTTTTCCAGAATTAATGCCTCAAACTCGGACTCAACAATAATTGCATCAAAATCAGCAATTTTCGATACCATTAAGTCGGTTTTGATATCGTGATTTGAAAGAAGCTCCGGGCTTTTGTGAAAATAAGAAATTACACGGTTCTTTAGGCGTGCCGCTTTACCGACATAAATAACCGTCCCCTGCTCATCCTTCATCAGATAAACCCCGGGGAGCAGCGGTAATTTTGACGCTTTTTCTCGCAGCTCTTCAAACACGTTGGTATTTCTCAACTTTATACCTCAGGTTAATTAATTTTTACTTTTATTAATAATAACTTTCTTCCTTACCTTCTTCTCTTAAGGACACAAATACGGGGAACTGCAGGCTGACCTGACCGGTTTTTTTATCACTGCTTTCTTCCTTGTATTTCACTTCAATAACACGCCCGGGCATGGCTTCACGGTTTTTCCAATATTCTTCTCTTTGCTCATCACTAAAGCCCGAACCGACATTCACTGAGTTCCCTTTATACTCAACAACAAATGCACCTAATCTCCCCGAGTTTCTCCCCGAGCCTTCTTCTGTTTCAACAATTTTCAGATCGACCGTATAAAACCTTTTGACCTTTAAAATACCGTTATGCCTTTTGCATGAATATTTACTGTCTCTATTAAGCATCAGGCCTTCTTTATCTTCACTTACCATGCGGTCAAGGAAATAATCAATCTTACCCGCATCCGTGCCGGTGTAGAGTACCTCTACAACTGTCAGTGCAGACAGAGAAAGGTCGGTTATTTTCTTTTTAAGCTCTGTTAAAGCGGATAATCTTTCTTTATATAATAATACACTCTCACCATGCTTAAATTCCTCTTTCGGTAAAAAGTCGAAAACTACAAACTGCATACAGCTTTTATCCGCATCATCCTGTCCGAGCAGGCCTGTACCGATTCTGAAATTTTCATTATCGGAGACCCCGTCTGTGTTTTTCCTTACAAGCTCCCCGTCGAGCACCCATGAATCCGCATCATCAAAAAGCTTTGAGATATCCGCTGTTATATGTTCAAGTCCCGTTATTTCCTTACCCTGCCTGCTGAACATTTTACCTTCAAAAAACGTACCTCTTACTCCGTTCAGTTTTTCCGAAAGTGAAAACCACTCACCTTCCTTTAACGGTGACTTTTCTATATTATACGACTGCTGGACTTCCCATTGCGGGATAAATTCCTTTTCGAATGCTTTGTTTACGGATTTAACATCACATCCAAGCTTTGCAGCTTTTGTTATTATTGAAATATAAAATCCACTCATATCCGGCTCATGCGTATCTAAAAACTGCCTTATATTTGCAATAACCTCATCGCTTCCGGTATTATTTTGCAAAATGTATTCCATCAGCTCATTAAATGACTCAAATGAGCATGTAGGTACCTTGTCCGGCTTTTTAGATATTTTCTTTTCGGAAATACCTGTTACTAAAAAAGGATTCAATAAATAATCAAGATAAGATGTAAAGGTTTCATTATCTTTATTGATTATAAGGATATCCCTTTTCGCAAGGCTTGAACTTGTTTCTGTCAAAAGCTCAAATAATGCCTTGACCTTTTTGTCAGCTTCGTAACTCTTCAAAATCTTCCCTCCCGATGTGTAAAATCTCCATTTTCAGCCCGCAGACCGAACAAAAATAATCATCGCCCTTATATGTTTGAATTTCCTCAAGCTCTGCTGCCGATATATCTGATAATTCCTTAGTAATCCCGTCTCCCGTTTTTTTCAAAAAGCTCTCTTTTATGGTCCAGATTTTACAAAAATACTCATCCTTATTGCTTGATGCGATAAAATCCTTGTATTCATTTTTTGTAAGGACACGCTTTGCAAGCTTATCCGACACGGGTCTGACATATTCAACATCAACCCCGACATCTGTATACGAAATCGCACATGCAGCAGTATTTTTTGTGTGGCTCAAATTAAAGAAAATACCCGGAAACTCCGGTAATATCGGTTTTTTGTGATTTACAAACTCAAAATCAACCGCTTTATTTATACCGTACATTCTTAATAAACCTAAGCGCAATAAGAGATATACGGCTGCTGAAGCATTTTTGCCTGCCTGTGATTTTATCCCGTTTATTTTAGTGATTCTTTGCACGGAAAGCAAGGATTTGAAATCGCTGCAAAAATCATCTTCCAAATTATTTAAATTATCAAAAATTAATAACATGACTTAAGGATTATACCATAAATACACTCTCATTGACATGATGATTTTACTGTGCTACTCTGAACATTATGAAACTTACAGGTGCTGAAATTTTAGTTAAAGAGCTGATCCGTTTGGGTACAACAACAGTGTTTGGCTACCCGGGCGGATATGTTATTAATATTTATGATGAGCTTTATAAGCAAAAAGAGTTTATCAGCCATATTCTGCCTGCTCATGAACAAGGCGGCGCACATGCTGCCGACGCTTATGCAAGGGTATGCGGCAAGACCGGTGTTGTTATCGCAACGGGCGGACCGGGAGCGACGAATTTAATCACAGGAATTGCAAATGCATACCTCGACTCGGTTCCTGTTGTTTTCATCACCGGAAACGTTGCCGTTCCAATGCTTGGCCAAGACTCGTTTCAGGATATCGATATTGTCGGAGTTACATTGCCGATTGTAAAACACAGCTATGTCGTCAGGAAAATTAACGACCTGCAGTTTATTATTAACGAAGCGTTTTCGCTTGCGGAAAAAGGCAGAAAAGGTCCCGTACACATTGATATTCCTAAAAATATCCAAATTGAAGCTGCAGAATATAACCCCTCGTTCAAACTACCGTCCGATAAAAAGGGAGTAATACATCCATCCTATGATAAAGACTCCGCGGATATAAACGATGCCGTCAGCTTGATTCAAAACAGTAAACGCCCTTATATCTATTGCGGTGGCGGTGTTTCGGCAACCGATACAGGTAAGCTTGTAATGGAGCTGTCAGGTAAAATCGGTGCTCCTATCGGTATGTCGCTGATGGGGATAGGCTCTGTTCCCGCTTCCTTTGCTTTAAATCTCGGTATGAGCGGAATGCACGGACGATTGGCATCAATAACGGCAAAGTCGGAAGCAGACCTTATAATCGCTCTCGGCGTTAGATTTTCTGACCGTGCAACAGGCAAAGCAGGCGATTACGCCAAAAACACCGAAGTGATCCACATTGATATTGACGCAGCCGAGCTTGGAAAAAACATAAGACCAACTGTAGGCATTTGCGCCGATTTAAATGATGTTCTTCCGATTCTTGTCGATAAAGTAAAAACGAAAACCAACACCGAATGGGTGGAGCATGTCAGAAAATTAAAAGAAAAAGACCGGATTATTCCATCCGGCGAATTCACACCGTCAAATATTATCAATTGCGTAAACAGCTATTACGGTGATGATACCGTTGTTGCCACCGATGTCGGACAGCATCAGATGTGGGTTGCAGAGTATTACGGATTTGAAAAACCGCGAAAACTTATTTCATCGGGCGGCCTCGGTGCAATGGGATATGGTATGGGTGCAGCAGTTGGTGCCTGCATAGCCGGCAATCGTAAAAGAACCGTTCTTATAACGGGAGACGGAAGTTTTGGCATGAACCTTGCCGAGCTTGCAACTGCGGTTACTATGGAGCTTCCTATTACGATTATTTTGTTAAATAACGGCTCACTCGGAATGGTAAGGCAGCTGCAAACACTCTTTTTTGATAAACGTTACTCAAATACAACAATAAACCGGAAAACAGATTTCCCTGCACTTGCCAAAGCGTTCGGAGCTGAAGGACTTATCGCAGAAAATATTACCGAACTCTCTGAAGCTTTGGAAAAAGCATCCGGTAACTTACCATTTCTTATAGAATGTAAAATCGATATAGATGAAAAAGTGCTTCCGATGATACCTGCCGGCGGCACTATAAATGATGTAATTTTAGAGTGACAGGAGACAGGAGGACTATTTATGAGCGAGAAATTTATTGTCGGAATCATTGTTTCCAATCATTTTGGCGTGTTGAACCGTGTTGCAGGTCTTTATGCAAAGCGCGGCTATAATATTGACAGCCTTGCGGTCGGGGAAACCGAAAACCCCGAATATTCAAGAATGACAATCGTTTCAACCGGTGACGAGTATATGAAAAACCAGGTTCTCAGACAATTGGAAAAACTTAGCGATGTTAAAATGGTTGCATTATTAAATAATGACAGTTCCGTTTCAATTGAGCATATGCTGATTAAGCTTAAGCTCGGAAATGAAGGGAAAGCCGCAATCAGCGATCTTATTAATGATTACGGCGGAAATGTCATGGACTTCGGTGCCGATTTTATTACAGCGGAAATTTCGGGAAGCTCCGAAAAAATCGAAAGATTCATTGAAGCAGCCGGAGAAATAGGAATCCTTGAAGTTTGCCGTTCGGGACTTATAGCAATGCTTCAAGGCTCTGACAGTGTCTTTTCCGCAGACTGAATATTGCGGAGTAAAGGAGTGGTTATGTTTAAGATTTTTTGCAGAATTTATCAGTTCATATTCAGATATGCGGCATACTGCCTGCCCTGGCGGAAGCCGGAGCTTCTTGAGGGAGAAGGTTCGGTCACAAGATTACCCGAGCTGATTAAGTCAAAAGGTATAGACAGTATACTGCTTGTCACCGACAGCATGATAATGTCACTCGGATTAACAGACAGCTTACAGGAAGCCCTCCGAAGCGCAGATATTAAAACGGCAATATACGATAAAACCGTTCCAAACCCTACACTTGATAATATCGAAGAGGCATATACTCTTTATAAAGAAAATAACTGTAAGGGAATTATTGCATTCGGCGGCGGTTCACCTATGGATTGTGCCAAAGGTGTCGGCGTCCGGGTTGCACGCCCCCGTACAAATATACGCCGCATGAGAGGACTGTTAAAAGTACTCGTACCTCTGCCGCTTTTATATGCTGTACCGACAACAGCAGGTACAGGAAGTGAAACAACGGTCGCTGCCGTTGTTGTCGACAGTAATACAAAAGAAAAATACGCAATCATGGACCCTGCTTTAATTCCGAGGGTTGCGGTTCTCGACCCGCTTTTAACCTTAAAGCTCCCGCCGTTTGTCACCGCAACTACGGGAATGGACGCACTTACCCATGCAATAGAAGCATACATAGGCGGAAGTAATACAAAGCAGACCCTTGAAATGGCAAAAATGGCAACGATTCTGGTTTTTGACAATCTATATACAGCATACGAAGACGGCAGCAACGTAAACGCAAGAGCAAACATGCTGAAAGCCGCTTTTTTCGGTGGAGTTGCATTTACAAGGGCGTATGTCGGAAATGTACACGCAACAGCTCACGCACTCGGCGGTTTATACGGCGTTGCACACGGGCTTGCAAACGCTGTTATCCTCCCCTACGTCCTCGATGATTACGGCAAAAGTATATACAAACAGCTTGCCGAGCTTGCAACCCTTGTAAAAATCCAAGGCGATACAGATGAAATCAAAGCAAAAGCATTTATTTCCGCAATCAGAGAATTAAATGCAAAGATGGGAATCCCGACGGTAATCGATAAACTCGTCGAAGATGATATCCCATATTTATCGAACCATTCATACAATGAAGCAAACCCAACATATCCTGTCCCCCGCATTTTCTCCCGAAACGATTTTAAAAGCCTGTACATGCGTCTGCTCGGAAAATCGGGCAGCACGGGATATGCCGGAAAAATGGCAAAAATCAATCTGACGACCGGTGATGTTAAAGAATTTATGCCGCAAAAAGATGACCTTGCTGCTTACGTAGGCGGAAAAGGTCTTGCTGCAAAGATTTTTTATGACTATTCGGTTATGATAAAAAAAAATGCTGTCAATAATGAAAATAGTAAGATAGAAGCATTTTCCGAGGAAAACCCGATCATCATTACAACATCGCCGTTTAATAAATCGGGTGTTCCAAGTTCTTCACGCTTTAACATATCAACAATATCACCGCTTACAGGTCTTCTGATGTCTTCCAACTGCGGCGGTGATTTCGGTCTGAAGCTTAAAGAGTCCGGTTACGACGGTTTGCTAATACTCGGTAAAGCACAGGGTAAAACATATATTAAAATTGACAGTGACGGGATAAAACTTACCGATGCCGGTGATTTATGGGGTAAAGCAACAGGCGAAGCAATGGAGCTGCTTGGCTCCGGCGGTAAGCTTGTTATCGGTGCAGCCGGTGAAAATCTGGTCAGTTACGCCTGTGTCGTAAACCGTGAGCGGGTCGCAGGCCGCGGTGGAGCAGGAGCCGTATTCGGTTTTAAGAATTTAAAAGCAATTGTAGCAGACGGCTCGGCAAATCCGATAAGCATCGCAAACAGTGAAAAACTGAAAAACTTCAGTAAGAAATGGGTTTCAATCCTTAAAAAACATCCCCTGACCGGAAAACAGCTTCCGGAGCTCGGAACCGCAGCACTCGTACGGCAAATGCAGGAAAGAAATCTTCTTGCAACCAAGAACTTCCAGGGCGGTACATTTGACAATTATGACAATGTCAGCGGTGAGACACTTCGCGATAAATATCTGATTAAAAACAAAGGCTGCATAACCTGTCCTATTCAATGCGGCCGTGTTGTGAGCTATGAAGGTAAAGAAGTCAAAGGACCCGAGCTTGAAACAATCGGTCTTTTAGGTCCAAACCTGCTCCATGACAATCTCGAGAGAATAATTGCCGTTAATTATTTATGTGATGAATACGGCTTGGACACAATGTCATTTGGAGGCTCTGTAGGCTTTGCAATGGAGCTTTCCGAAAAGGGTTTATGGGATAACGGCTTACAGTTCGGAGCCTGTGAAAAGCTTGAAGAGCTTGTTAAAATGACTGCAACCCGTGAGGGTATCGGAGCAGACCTCGCAAACGGCGTAAAAGCAATGTCGGAAAAATATGGCGGAAAAGAATTTGCCGTACACAGCAAGGGTCTCGAGCTTGCGGCCTACGACCCGCACTCGGCACAGGGTATGGGACTCGGCTACGCAACAGCAAACAGAGGCGGCTGCCACTTAAACGGCGGTTATATGGTTGTTCTCGAAGGACTCGGTTTAAAAGTCAAAGGTGCAACCACAAGAGGCAAACCAGCGTTTACCATCTTCTTCCAGGACTTGATGGAAGCTGCGTCCGCTCTTGGAAGCTGCCTGTTCACAACATATGCAGTATTCCCCGCACCTGCAATCACCAAACCGAAAAATCAAATTGTCAGAGCCGTAAACAGCCTTATACCAAGCTTCGGAGGTATCGTATCATTTCTGCACAAGCACCCCGGGCTTCTCGACTTCAATTTACCCGCAATGGTTCCCTATCCATATGTTTATATGCAGATAACAGGCAATAAAATGAACTTGGGCAAATTCGTCCGCACAGGCGAACGAATCTACAACCTCGAACGCATCATCAACATAAACCAAGGCCTTTCCGGCGACTCCCTGCCAAAAAGACTGACCGACGACCCCCAAAAAGAACAAAAAAGCACCGTCCAACTAAAACCGATGCTGAAAAAATACTACAAAATAAG
Organism: Oscillospiraceae bacterium; assembly: GCA_009784725.1. Taxonomy (GTDB): domain Bacteria; phylum Bacillota; class Clostridia; order Oscillospirales; family Oscillospiraceae; genus WRMH01. The sequence goes on along the minus strand of WQXS01000018.1, from coordinate 8,693 downwards.
ACGCTGGGACGAAAACGGCATCCCTACAAAGAAGCTGCTGAAAAAGCTGGGGATATAGATAATCTTACATGCGGCTTGGAGGTAGTAAATCTTATCAGCGGCTCGGAGTCATTAGATATACTTCTGTCAGCCGACCCATGGACGGGGAGGTGCGTGAGTATAAACACGGACGTTTCTTCGAACGAAAAAGAAGTATATATAATGACTCTGAGTCGCAAAATATATACTTTATTCACTTAAGAAATATTCCGGGTTGTAGCGGCTGTGGTTGCTCCAGAGGATCCATTCTTCGAGGCCTGCGTCGTAGACTGCCCGGATTTGGGCTCTAATTTCGTCGGTGCCGTAATTTATAAACATACCCTCGCCGAGATAACCTGCCGTGAAGCTTTGAAGATACGGCCTTATAATCGCCTTGTCCGGGTTGTCCGCATCCCGAAGGCGTAAAAAGTGCTGTAATGTATGATAAACCACTCCGTGCGGCTCGGTATCGGGAGTTTCAAATAAAACACTGTTAATAAACTGACCGACCCCGTTTTGGTTTATGTTTGAAAAGTGTGACGGATAAATCATCGGGCTTATGTAATGAAGCGAATGAAAGAGCAGCTTCGGGTCCTGTCCTATGATTTGTGCGTCATTGTCACTTAGTGCTATAATCCCGAAAACATCGGCAGAGGTCCTTACACCGACCTTTAGCATGGTATCACGGATAAAGGACATAAACTCGGCTATTACCTCAGCCTTAGTCTGAGCCTCCCCTGCTGCACCGAAGTCAATTTCACTCAGCTTGCCGTCAGCGGGAAAACGGACATAATCAAGCTGAATTTCCTTAAAACCAAACTTCGCTGCTTCGAGACAAAGCTCTGCAATATACTCCCAGTTTTCTCTTTCATACGGATTAAGCCATCCTACACCGCCTCTGTCTCTCCAGCGGTTTCCGTCTTTATCGCGAAGAGCAAGATGAGGATTTTTCGACCCCCATCTCGGGTCCTTAAAACAAACGATTCTGGCAATTGTATAAATACCTCTGTCGTTTAAATCCTCTATTACTTCGGCAAGGTCTTCAATTACGATATTTTCATTTTGCGGATATCTTTCGTCATCGAGCGGCATTACAACATATCCGTACTCTTCTTTTATATCTATTACAAGTGAGTTTAACTCCGTAGTTTCACAAATCTCAATAAACCTGTCAATCAGCGTATCATCCTCGGCAATCCACCATGCACCGAGCCAAACGCCTTTTACCTGAACAGGCGGCGGCAGGGGTATCGGCTCTGCGGAATCGGGCTCGGAAGCCATACTTAGAATTTCATCACGGACCGCTGAAAAATCAAACGACATAACTTCGTGCGAATCCTCGGAAGGTCTTATACCGCCTAAAGCATATGAAATAATAAATGCTGCGACAGCTATATAGCAAATCACAAGCAAAATGGAAAACACAGGCAAACGCTTACGCTTACCCGCTGCGGAATATTTTCTTTTTTTCGATAATTCCGGCATAGATTTTCCCTTTCATTAATTACGGGCTGATATTATACCATTTTTTCCCCTCTTGGTCAATTTTCCCGGTACTATTTTTGCAATATTTCTGTAAAATTGCTAGAATTTTTAAGCATTTTCAAAGATTTTTCATTTTCCTGTGTTATGCCGATTGATTATTTTTTTGGTTTATGATAAATTGTATTAAAAATTATTTGATAGCGGGAGGATATGTTGTGGAAAATACACCTAAAAGCAGCGGTGCCAGAGTTACGGATGAAACCAGTGTGCTTGAATTAATGGAATTTACGATGGCAGGTGATTCTTTTGGCATTAATGTCGCTAAAGTCACCGAAATCATGCGTTATACACCAATCACCCCTATGACACTCTCACATCCTTGCATCGACGGAGTGTTTAAACCTCGCGGCAACCTTATAACCGTTATAAATCTTCCGAGATATATGCAGCTTCAGGAAAGTGAAGAGCCTTCCAAGGACATGTTTATGCTGACGAACTTTGACAATGTAAATGCGGCTTTCCTTGTTCACACAGTTGAGGATATGCATAAAATCAGTTGGGCAAACGTAGAAAAACCCTCATCAATCGTTTACGGAAACAATGACAGTGTTATTACGGGAACAACAAAAATCGGTGATAAAATAATAACTATCATAGACTTCGAAAAGGTTCTTTATGATATAAACCCCGAAACGGGTCTTCAAATATCCGAAGTCCAGAAAATGGGTGAACGTGCTCAAAACACAAAACCAATAGTGGTTGTCGAGGACTCCGTTTTCCTTAAAAGAATGCTTATTGAAGCACTCGAGGTTGCCGGATATACAAATATCACATCATTTGACAATGGAGAGGATGCATGGGATTATCTTATCAAGTGCCGCAGTCAGGCTCACGCAAACATCAGCCCGATTGAGAAATATGTATCAATAATAATTACCGATATAGAAATGCCGAGAATGGACGGGCATCATCTTACAAAGCTGGTAAAAGCTGATGAAATCCTTGTAAAAGTACCCGTTGTCGTATTTTCAAGCCTGATAGATGACGCACAAAAACAACTCGGCGATAGACTCGGAGTCAGCGCCCACCTTTCAAAACCACAAATAGGAAAGCTCGTATCAACTCTCGACGAATGGATTTTATAGCAATAAAAGGTCTGAGTGAAAACTCAGGCCTTTTTATTTATAACAGTATCTGCAATGCCTGCGGCGTCCAGTTTGTACATTTCCATCAGCTCCTCGACGCTTGCAGAGGGAATGGCGGATGTATCGGGATAGAGTGCGAAAAGGCTTCCCTTATAGCCGGCTGAAACAAGTTCAAATATCAGCTTCGATGCAAGAGAACCGCCGGAAACACATTCTTCAACAATAAATACGTTAGTGCAATCACCTATAAGCGGGAGCAGCCTGTCGGTTGAAATATGGCTTATATTTATAAGCTTTATAACATCTGCGGTAACACCCCGTTTTTCCAGCAGCTCCGCCGCATCCATTATATTATCAACCATTCTGCCGTAACTTATCAGTGTTACGTCGGTTTTTTCGTTTGAACCCTTTAGCAGCACCGGTTCATACGGCGGCCCGTCTGACGCAAATCTGTCGGAACCTCCGCGCGGATATCTTACGGCAACCGGACCCGGTATTTCATAAGCCGCATACTTTAAAATATGCTCCATTTCAGAAATTGCAGAAGGGCATAAAACAGTTATATTCGGCATTTGCAGAAAAATACCGACATCCAAAACCCCCTGATGCGTCTGTCCGTCATCCGAAACAAATCCCGCACGGTCGACCGCAAACAAAACATGCAAACCGGGAAGACAGACATCATGAAATATCATGTCATAAGCACGTTGGATAAAGGTTGAATAAATTGCACAAACAGGTATCATCCCCTGCTTTGCAAGTCCCCCTGCCATTGTAACGGCATGGCCTTCTGCAATTCCCACATCAAAAAACCTTGAGCTGTGCTTTAACGCAAAATCATCAAGCCCCGTTCCCGACTGCATTGCAGCGGTGATTGCACATATCCGCTCATCTTCATCGGCAAGCTTCGTCAGAGTATCTCCGAATGCAGATGCAAAGGTTTCGGCGGGAACCGAGTGAGCCTCCCCGTTTTTTACGTTAAACTCGGATACACCATGATATATTTCGGGGCTTTCCTCGGCATATTTATAACCCTTGCCCTTAACTGTCGTAAGATGGATAATTACAGGCTTTGACATTTCCTTTGCCACCTTTAAAAGCCTGCAGACCTCTTTGATATTATGACCGTCAGCAGGGCCGAGGTATATAAAACCCATGTTTTCAAACATGCTTGAAGGCAGAAGCGTATCCTTTACTCCCGACTTTACACTCCGGAGTAAATTATCAAAACGCTTTCCGAAAAACGGTATTTTTTTAACGGTTTTCCTGTAAAACTTCTTAAAATTAAGATAATAAGGGCGTACACGCAGACGTGCAAGATGCCTTGAGAGACCTCCGACGTTTTGGGTTATTGACATTTCATTGTCGTTTAATATGACAATAAGCGGTTCCCCGCTGTGACCTGCATCGGATAAACCTTCATATGCAAGCCCGCCTGTGAGTGCACCGTCACCTATAAGAGCGATTACCGAATAATCCCCGTTTAAGGCTGTTCTCGCTCTTGCCATTCCAAGTGCCACCGACACAGAAGTCGAAGCATGTCCGCTGATAAATGCATCATGACCGCTTTCCTGCGGATTCGGAAACCCGGATACCCCTCCCGTGCTTCGAAGATTCGCAAATCCGTCTCTTCTGCCGGTCAGAATCTTATGCGTATAACACTGGTGTCCTACGTCAAAAATCAGTCTGTCCTTTGATGTGTCAAACACATTATGGACTGCTACGGTAATCTCCACAACACCAAGATTTGATGCAAGATGCCCGCCGGTTTTGGATACATTTGACAATAGGAAAGACCGCAGATCTTCACATAATTTGTAAAGATCCGCGATACTTTTATTTTTTATGTCTTCGGATGAACCAAGATTATCTAAAAGCTCCATAAAAAATCACTTTAACGGATTATTCCCCTTCTTCGGTTGCAGTTTCTTCTTTGGCTGATTCATCCTTGCCGCATTTGCATTTGAATATTTGATATACAAGTGCTGCAAGAGCTGCTCCGACAAACGGTCCTACGATGAAGACCCAAAGATCGATCAGCGATTGTCCGCCTGCGAAGAGAGCCGGTCCGATGCTGCGGGCGGGGTTAACGGATGTTCCTGTAAGCGGAATTCCTACGATGTGTACGAAAACCAATGATAAACCGATAACAATGCCTGCAACTGAACCTTTTGATTTATCTGCAGTAACTCCGAGAATTACGAGTACAAAGATAAATGTAAGAATAATCTCAACGGCAAGACCGCCGAAAATGCTGCCGTTAACTCCGGCAAGACCGTTTGAACCGTATCCGCCTGTAATATCTGTTATGCCTGTGATTTTAACGATTGCAAATAATTTGGCAGCACCGATGACAGCGCCGATTATTTGAGCCACAACATAACCGCAGAATTCGCCGATTGAAATGCGTTTGTCAAGTAATGCTCCGAGAGAAACTGCCGGATTGATATGGCAGCCGGAAACATTCCCGATAACATATGCCATTGCGACTATGGAAAGACCAAATGCAAAGGCTACCGCAAGATGCCCGCCGTCCGGATCGCATCCCAGAACCATTGCGCTTCCGCACCCCATAAACACAAGAACCATGGTGCCGATTATCTCTGCTATGTACTTCTTCATTTACTAATCTCCTTCTCGACATTTATGTCATTTTTTGGACTTGCGTCCCTAAAAATGGACTTTATCATATTTGATTGGAATAATCAATACAGTATTTAAAAATCGTGAATAATTATGTACTCTTAATTTAATTAATATAACCCGTTTAATATATCTTTATTTATCAAGATATTTGTGAAGTTTTTGCATTACCACTTCAATATCAAGCGGTTTGCTGAGATGGTCATCCATTCCCGCATCAATACAGTTATCAATATCATCTTTAAATACATTTGCAGTCATTGCAACAATCGGAAGCTTATCACGGCTATGCCCGGGCATTTTACGGATATGGCGGGTCGCTTCAAGGCCGTTCATTTTAGGCATTTGAAGGTCCATGAAAATAATATCATACTTATCAGGATATGCTTCCACCTCTTCGATTGCCTCAAGTCCGTTTTCAACGCATTTTAGTATAAGACCGGTATCCTCGAGCAGTGCGGCAAGAATTCTGCTGTTAAGCTCAACATCTTCTACAACAAGCATATATTTACCTTCGAATGCGCCGGAACTTTCCGGTTTTTTATTTTCCGATAAACTTTCATCATCATAACCGTATGTGACCTGTGCAGTGAATATAAATACAGCGCCTCTTCCGAGATCGGACTCAACCCAAATCTCCCCGCCCATCATTTCGACAATACGTTTGACAATTGCAAGTCCGAGCCCCGTACCGCCGTATTCGCGTGTCGTTCCGGTATTTGCCTGTTCAAAGGCATCAAAAAGTTTTTCCTGTTGATCTTTTGATATTCCTATACCGCTGTCAGCGACTTCTATGCGAAGAATAAGGTAATCATCTGTTTTCTCCGAAACGGAAGCATCAAAATTTATTGTTCCTCCGTCCGGCGTAAACTTAACAGCATTCGTCAGAAGGTTAATTATCACTTGTGACAGACGCTGTTCATCAGCGGTAATGAAGCGCGGAATTTCATCGTCGACATTAATTATTACATTGTGCTCTTTTTCATTTGCTTTGTAATAGATTGTACTTAAAACCTTTTGAAGCATTTTTTCAAACATAAAGCTTACCGGTATTATTTCAAGCTTTCCTGCCTCAATTTTTGCCATGTCGAGAACATCGTTTATAACTCCGAGTAAATGGGATGATGCGTTTTCAATCTCTTTCATTGCCCTGTCTTTATCGTCCATATTATCTGCTTTTTTTCCAATGGTTGTCATACCGACAATAGCATTTAACGGTGTGCGTATTTCGTGGCTCATGTTTGACAGAAAATCACTTTTTGCTTTACTTGCGGCATTTGTTTCCACAAGAGCCTCTTCAAGCTTACCCGATGTAGAGCGAAGCTTATATATCATGACCCTGTTTTTCCTGAGCAGCATTGCAAGAATAGTCAGTAATACCAAGAGCCCTCCAATGGATAAGGCTAATATTATTGCAAGAATGTTTGCATTGTCGGCACGTTCATCTGCAAGTCTTCTTTCAAAGTCAAACACCCGTCCCGTCCAGCTCAAGGCAATTCTTTCGGTATCAATAAAACGCTGTGCTTTGCTTATTATTGAGTTTAAATGCTCCATTTCACTGTTAAACCCAAAAAAGGATTCACCGGTAAGGTAATTTAAGAGAATATTTATTTTATAACCGGACTTCTCTCTGTAGTTTGTCTGAAAAAGAAGTAAAAAATCGGTTGTCAGAAGCAGGTCAATATCATCCGATTCAAGTGCGTTGAGTGCATCACTGTTTGAATCGTAAAGATAAAGATTACCTCCGTCGGGAAATAACCTGTGATAAACCGTTTCAAATACGGTTCCTTTTACAACACCCGTGCGTAAAATCGGAATGAGAAAATCCGTGTACGGCGTATCAATTTTTGAAATGAAAGCATAATTTGATTTCAGATACGGCACTTCGGATAATAAAAACCTGTCCTGCTGCTCATCGGAATGCCATAAATCCGCAATCATTGCAGCCTCTCCATCCGATAGCATGTCAAGTAAATCCTGCCATGATGCATGTATATCATTTTTTACTTCAAACTCTATTCCGGTTAATAAGCTTACTTCATGCAGGATATCCTGAGCTATTCCCTGATATTCATCATCTGCTTCATTATAAAATGTAACGGGATATAGTGATGATTCCATCAGTATCGGTACTTTTCCCCCGCTTCCGAGCAGATTGCCGAGATAATCTTTTTCATAATCAGTTAAAGAAAGAGCAAGACTATATGCGGAAAATGCTCGTCTGCCTTCAACGTGTAAATCATGTATCCTGTAAAACCCTTCACCTGCCGACATATATTTATCTATAGCCGTGATAATCGGTGCAAGCTCCGGATTTAAGGTTGTCATGGAGGATACGGCATAAACAAACGGAAAGATTTCCCTGTTTACAATAAAAGGGAAATCCTTAAAAACATATGCATCAACCGTTGGAGTTACAAAAGCATCAATTTCACCCGTGAATAGTTTTTCCGCAACCTCGGCATCCGTGTCCATAGCAACCGATTCAAAAACCAAATCCGGATATGCCATGAGTATATAACCTTCGGTTATGCTCTCGCTCCAAAAGCCTACTTTTAATCCGTTTAAGCTTTCTGCCGTAGTGAGTTCTGTTGTATCTACATTAATAAAAGCAGATAATGAAAGCTCCGCAATTGCTTCTGTCATAAAATACCGAAGACGCCGCTCGGGTGTCGGCGTAAGCTCTGCGGTAAAATCAATAGTAAAGTCGTTCAGATTCTCGTTCAAAACATCCCAGTCATAAAACTCTATATTAAACGGGACTCCGAACAGTTCCTCAAGCAGCTCTGCAAGTAATGAAAAAAAGCCGGCTTTTGAACCGTCCGGCAAAACAAACGCATATGTGGACAGTAGTGCTCCGAAGGAAAAGCTGTCTTTGCTTTGAAGCAATATTTCAATTGCTCGAGTTTCCTCTTCCGTAATTCCGGGTATATCATAAAATGTGTTGATTGAAGCACTATCGGCAGCCTGATTCACAGGTGTACTTGTACATCCCGCAATAAGACCTGTTATAATTACCGTTAATAAAATTAATCCAACAAACGATACGAACGACTTCTTACTTTTAATAATCAAACCAGCGTCCCTTCACTCTGTTTAATTACGAATCTTACAATATCACAGCACACATTGTCAAGATATATCCTGCTTGACAACAAATAAAGCCCCATTGTATAATCACTAGAATGTGCGCCCGTAGTCCCATCATGCTGAGCTTAAACGGGCTTGTACATAGAAACGGAGAATGCTTGCATTCTCTTAATGTCTCGCAAGCGAGACGATATATGCGCCCGTAGCTCAGCAGGATAGAGCACCTGCCTTCTAAGCAGGGGGTCACCGGTTCGAATCCAGTCGGGCGTGCCAAAGTTGAACAAATGACAACTCTTAATTCTAAGGAATTAA
>WQXS01000017.1 GCA_009784725.1 Oscillospiraceae bacterium | reverse complement strand
CTTGCCTTGAGTTGTGAGCGGCATTTTTAATGTGCCTTCTGCCGGATCATATTGAATTAGGCGACTTAATCGGGCTTGTTTAAACATCGCTTGGATAGTAAATAGTATTTTCTTTGTATCTGATTTTGAATACCCTTTACGCAAGTTTAATATCTTTTGAAGATGCACATCCCGTACATCTCTAATTCGCATATTACCAATAACCGGTAAAATAACATTGTCAATATGCGCTTTATAACGCTTATAGCTCTTATCAACTATTGTGCCTTTTTTGAAAGTATCAAGCCACTCATAAGCCCATGACCTCACAGTCATATTATTACTTATACCAATATCGCCACGCTCAAGAGCTTTCTTTTTCTCATGAGCCTTTTTAATAGCCTCTTTTTCTGTTTTTCCTCTTGCAGAATATTGTTTGCTGTTAAAATAAAATGTCTCTCGAAAATATCCATCTTTCTGTAATTTAAGCATTTTTCGCCACCTCCTTTTGAGACTTTCCTGTTATATCGTACTGCTTACCGTTAAAGCATAATCTGCTGCGAAAGATAATCACTCTTAACCATTTGTAACATCATCCCTTCTTTTTCTATTTGCATTATTAAGCAACAAGTCTTTATTGAAACTTTCCGCCCTTTGATTGTCAATATTAACTTCTAATACTCTGGCAAGATTTTGAACTGTATCATCCTGAATATTAGTAATGAGTGTGGTTACTAATTCAACTGCCTTTTTTCTCGCCTCATCAGCCTCTCTTTGGATTTCATAATTATAAGCGTAAAATTCTTCAGGTACAGCCTTCTTGTTATCTATCATTATTGATGCTGTCTCTGCTTGTATACAACCTGAAGAAATATACAATAGCAACTTTTCAATATCGTCTATAAAGGTGTCAGCAGTATCTATTCCGGACTCACTTAGCATAATGAACATTGTTGTTATGATTTGAAAGACATCATAAAGTTGTTCTTTTACCGCTAAAGATTCATATGAAAGTATAGAGTCTGTGAACAGTTCTTCAAGAGAATTGTTTAGAAGTTGAACTTCATCTTTGCTCTTTGCAGTTATTTTTTCGCTTTCATAGCCAAACAGATAATCAATGGGAACATTTAGAACTCGTGCGATTGTTGGTATGTTATCAATGTCGGGGCGGGTAGCTCCGCTTGACCACAATCGAACAGCAGACTCGCTAACATTGCATGCTTCTGCAAGCTCGCGCGTGTTCTCGGGATTAATTCTCTTTCGCAAGTTCTGAGTTAATACTGAATTACTGTACTTATTTCTCAGAGTTTTTGTCTTCGTTCTAGCCATAATTTCCTCCCCAATAGCAAGTAACACTCACAAAATAATGTTAATAGCAATTAACTGTTGACAGGCACGCTGCCTGATGTTAAGTTATCGTTACTATCAACTAGTATACATTAGCAAGTGTTGCTTGTCAAGAAGAAATTTTAAGTTGATTAAATGTATATTAACAGGGGTTACTGATGATGGCGACAATACAGGAAATAGCAAAGGATATTAAAGATACGTTTGGCTCTTCTTTTATTAACGCTTCTCAAGCAGGGCGTTATCTGGGAATGGCAAAAGACAAGCGTGGAAAATTTCTTGCAAGCTTACCATGTTATCCAACAGGAAAAGAAAAAAAGTATCATGCTCTTGACATAGCAAAATACATGGCAAAATTACAAACATATATACCATATGGTTAGGAGGTGAAATATACACTCTCCCTCAGTCCGTCTGAGCGAGAGTGATGACGGCGCACTTATACACCCTAAAGGGTGCTGCGTGTCTTATCGGACAAAAATGATACTTGCAGTAGGCGTTTTTGCCCTGTCGGTACAAAAAGAACGAAACGGAAGTTTCACTTTCGGGAAAGGAGTTTATGTATAGCTAATTATCATATGAGTATTAAAATAATAAGCAGAGGCAACGGAGCATCCGCAGTATGTAAAGCAGCATATCGTGCAGGAGAAATACTTGAAAGTCAGTATGACGGAAGGAAACACGATTACAGCAAAAAGTACGGAGTCATACATAAAGAAATATTATTACCGGAAAATGCACCGCAGGAATATATAAATAGAGAGTTTTTATGGAACGCAGTCGAATATATTGAAAAACAGAGCAATGCTCAGCTGGCAAGAGAGATTGAAATATCCCTGCCTGTTGAATTAACATCAAAACAAAATATAGCACTTGCCCGAAAGTTTGTATATGACACATTTGTAAAAGATGGCATGTGTGCCGATATTTGCATACATGATACCGGAGCAGGAAACCCCCATGCTCATATCATGCTGACAATGCGACCAATTGATGAAGATGGCAACTGGGGAGCGAAGGCAAAGAAGGAGTATGTTTTTGATAAATACGATAAAAAAGTCATGCTCAGTAATGGTACATTTAAAACGAGAAAAATTAATCTTATTGACTGGAACGACAAGGATAAAGCGGAATACTGGCGTAAACTCTGGGCTGAGTATCAAAATAAAGCATTAAAACACTACGGACATGATGTAAGCGTTAATCACCGCTCATATCAAAGGCAAGGCATTGAGCAAATCCCGGCTGTCCATTTAGGGTATTCATATCATCTTGAACACAGAGGCATCCAAACCGAGCAAGGCGATAGAAACAGGCAAATATCTCAGTGGAACAGAGAGCTTCGCATGATAAAAGGCAGGATTAAGAAACTTAAAACATGGTTATACGAGCAGCCTATTGAAGATGCTCCAACAATGAGTGATGTTTTAAAAAGCGTTACTGCTAATAATCGCTTAAAATCAAAAGCTCAAAAATTACAGGATATTAAAACTCTTGGAAATGTAATCAATTTCTGCAAAGAACATGATATTAATTCCATTGAATCATTCGCAGACAGGGTTTCCGACATGCAAGAAGAGCAGTATGATATTGCAAAAGCGATTAAAGAAAAAGACCGTAAGATTAAAACCCTTGATACTCATTTGCATAATGTCGTTCTCTTAGATGCCGCCAAGCCAATATACAAAAAATATACGCAGCTTGACCCAAGACAACAAGATACTTTCAGACACGCAAATGCTGCTGTCATCGAACAGTATGAAGCGGCTCATAAATACATCAAAGACCATCTAAACGGAAAAACCGTTATTCCTGAAAAAACATGGCGAAAAGAGCGAGAACAGCTACTGCAAGACCGCTATACCCTTACTGAACAGTTTTATGGACTTAAAAATGAAATCCGAAATCTTGAAGTCCTTAGAAGAGGAGCAGAGCGAGTTATGGACGGAGCAGAGCAAACCCAAGAGCATGCCCAAGACCGACCACGCAGACGAACCCAAGAGCCAGATTTATAAATAAAAGTAAATGAACGTTACGAAGTTGTTCTTTTTTTTAGCGAAGTCGCATCGTGTATAGAATATATTCTTTTAATATGTTATATATAATTTAGGAGGAGAGATGAGCGTAGAATAGTGTCCAAATATCCCTATTTTAGTAGAAAATGGCTTTTGTGAGTGAACAAAATTTTGGTGATTACATGTCTTCATAATTACAGGAGGTTTATTGCGATATAAACTAACACAACAGTGCGGAGGTGTTGACAAATTATGGGAATCATAAGATTTTTTGGGGAAACTATCTTTAAAATGAGGACAGCGACAGCATTTTTAGTTAGCATTCTTGCCGGTATCATTGTTGTTGTTGTATATTGTCTTCTTGTAGAGATTAACAGTGGATTATTTGTCTTAATAATTGCACTAGCAATGATAGTAATCTGGTTAACTTCTTCTGTTTATGTTGTTGCAGTTAACAAAAATCTCGAAAGTCTTGAGGGTACTGCGCAATTTAAGTTGATTCTTGATAGGTTTAATACGCATATACATATTATAAGACCTAAAAAAACGAATACGAAGCAATCTGAGGAAATTAGTGATAAACTAGCTGTTGCATATAAGATTCTTTATACAATTGTATGGATTTGCTGTGTTGTACTATATATCGTTGCTCTATATTACTATGGAATAATTAAGAACGACATTCAAGGTGCTTTTGTTGTCATAGTATTAGTAATTTCATTTTTTCTGAACTATTTCAGTTCATATTATTGTCTGTGTGTAGTGAAATTGATTTTTGATTTATGGATCAGAAAGGAATTAACTCAGTTTAAATATAATGAGCTTGTTCCATCAAACACAAAAGAATTTAGACTAATCAAGATATTTTCATCTCGTATATCAGTGATATTTTCTGTTGTCTCAATTCTTTATTTACTAATGCATATAATACTACTTACAAGTTCCGGTATGTTTATACTAAATGAAGATTTTAATATTAGAGCCCTTGCTTTTCAAAATTATTCTGGATTTTTAGTTTTACATGAAGATTCGAGTTCAATAATTCTCTTGTTGGGGTTGATGTTCCCTTTTTTCTTGTTATTATTTCTATCATACATTTTTTTAGCAAACAGGTTTTTAGTGTATGCAGTCCACAAGGAAATGATTGAAGAATCAATTGCACGAAAAAACCCTTATGAAAGCGAAGACCAAATTACATTTGATGATATGCACCGTTACATTGATTTATCAGTGAAAATACGACGGGATAGAAGACCGCTGAACCTAAGCAGTATTGCGGGAATATTAATTTCAATTGCATCCATTATTGCCAGTATCCTTGTTCTTAGCCAACATATTCTGAAAATTCTTGAAAACTCTTAATAATACACTGGCGTAAAGGCTGTTGTTGCAGATCAAATGGAAAAAATTGCGATACCCTTGCGAAGTTCGATTATTTAACAGTGAAGTTGCATTGTATATAGTTTTTTGCTGGGTATGCTATCCTTTTCAGAAATTGAATTAAAAAGCATTTTCGAGTTTACAATACACTTCATCCTTATCATCCTGTGTCACTCCGAGATATCTTCGAGTAATTGCATAGTTTGAATGATTGAAAATTTCCATTAATACTGTTGGAGATGCGCCACTCTTCCATGCATGATAACCGAATGTCTTTCTCAGAGAATGACATGAAACATTGGTGTTAAAATCAAGAGCCTCTGCAGCAGTAGGAATAATTCGATAAGCTTGAACTCTACCAATATTTCCACCTTTACGACTTTTAAACAAGTAATCTCCTTCCTTTGCTAGACATATACAGGTGTTCAAGGCTTATAATATCGCATTATTGAGCTTCACAATTTTAGATTTACGGGTTTTAGTTTCCGTGATAGATACACTTTCTCTTAGTCGATTGCGATTAAAATCATATACATCATACCACTTTAAATGAAGCAGGTCACTAATACGAAGAGCAGTATGAACAACCATAATAATAAGCAGATAATTTCTAAGTTCGCCACGATTGAGGTAGAATTGCGATAACTCACGGACTTGATATTTGTTGCGTATAGGTTGTGTAGTAGGCACTATGAAATTCCCTCCATTCAAAAACAGACAATGTAACAACTTCTTCAAAACGTTATATTCGTCATTATACCTTGCAGCATAAGCCTGCACATCAGCAAATAAAGGCATTTTCATATATAAATAATGTAAAAAAAGAGAATTAAACGATTTCGCAGTCAATGTAACAAACTGAAGAATGTGTTGTATTCAAAACCAGAAAGCTAAGAAAGGTAGGGTTAAGAAATGTGGACAATCAAAGCGACATTTGAGATAAGGGATGAAAACCAACATAGTAATTTGAGACAAAAAAAAGGGGACAAACTTATGCGCATTGCATTATGTGATGATAATGAGCAGCTGAGAAAAGAACTTAGTACACTATTAGCAAAAATCGAGGATTGGTTTATATTATATGATCTTGAAGAATCAGAAAGCGGTGAAGCTCTGATTATTAAACATATAAAAAACCCATATAATATCATTTTCCTTGATATCGAAATGGATGGAATGTCCGGCATTGAAACAGGACATGCAATAAGAAAGACCGATAAAGATGTAATAATAATATTTCTTACAAGTCACACGCAATATGTCTTTGAATCATTCACTATAGAGGCATTCGATTATATTGTAAAACCAATCACAGCAGAAAGAGTTCGCGAAACTCTCGGTAGAGCACTAAGAAAGTATAAAGACCAACATCATATCATAAGCTTCAGATGGCAAGGAACTACACATTCATTTGATATAAGTGATATTGTATATATTGAAGCATATCACGGGAGGGTGTTATTTCGAAGTAAAGATGATGTGCAAGAATGCAACGGAAAATTAGAAGAGTATGAGCGTGACTTGCGATCACACGGTTTTTTAAGGTGTCACCGAAATGCGATAATAAACATGCGATACATAAAAAGCATTGAAGACAAAGCTATAATCACAACATGTAACAGAAAAGTAGAAATGAGTGCAAGAAAAAAGCAGTCTTGCCTAAGAGCATATAACTCTTATCTTGTAAAGTATAGGGTGTAAGTATGGAAAAACTGTTGATTGACGCTTTGGGAGCACTGATTGGAATAACTGCAGCAATTGTACTCTACGGAACATTTTGGACTAGAACGAGTATAAAAGATATTACGTGTTGTGTCATTATTTGTATACTCACTGTAATAAATGCATTCTCAACATTATTGTTGCAGAGTACAGTTATTCTTGCATCTATTTCGACAATGATAATGTTTATAACAACTCTATTCTTCGTATCGAGCATATCATCCAAGGTATTATTTACTTTAATAATAACGGCAGTTTTATTTGTAGCGGAGCAGTTTGTAGGAATAGTATTTGTTAACTATATTCGAGTCCCGATAGAAGTAGTACAAAACAATATAACGCTATATATGATGGGTGTGATTATTTCAAAGCTCCTAGCACTCTTTATTGTGTTATTTTTAAGAGCAATAATGAAGGGCTACAAGAGGCAAACCAATAATCGGTTCAACGTGATAATGGCTGTTATGCCGTTGCAATCTATTATTATTTGTTTTTTAGTATCAATTTATTCAATAAATGCGGATATGATAAACTCTTCACCCTTGGGTATAATAGCGATTCTCATATCACTGTTACTTGTATACATAACAATGTTCTTAATTAGGAATCAGCAAAAAGCATTGCAATATAAAAGCGAATATGAGTTATCACAGTTAAGGCTGGAAATGCAAATTGAACATTATCAAAAGCTTTATACTGCACAGCGTGAGGTGAAAGCGATTCGGCATAATATTAGTGATAAACTTGTAGCAATATCTGGATTACTATCAAGCGGTTTAATCTCTGAAGCGCTTGAGCGTATCGATGGAATCGATAACGAAGTGAAGAAAACAGCAACAATTATTGACACAGGTTTTCCGCCTATAGATGCAGTTATAAATGCAAAAATAGAAAAAGCAAAAGCAAATAATATAAATATAAGGCACAAGATAATAATTGATAACGCTTTACATACCGACCAGTTCGATATAGCTATACTTATTGCAAATGCATTAGATAACGCAGTTGAAGGCATTTTGCGGTCCAATGATGTTGAAAGAGTTATTAAACTTGATTTTATTAGTGTGCCTGACTACATTTCATTACTTATTGAGAACTATTCCTCTGTTCCTATAATTGAAGGTTTTAAAACCGTAAAACAGGAAAAGAGCAGTCATGGATTCGGTATAGAGCAAATGAAAGCGATTGCAAAAAAATATGATGGAGATATTTACTTAATTTATGATTCTGAATCATATAAATTTACAGTTGAAATTTTACTAAAAAACAAATCCAATTAACGAAGTTGGGTTTTTATTCAACGAAGTCGCATCTTCTATTGAAGCATAACAAAAATGATGATAACTTTTTTACGGGGTGATTTTATGATTATCCGAATGTCAAAAAGTATATCATCATTTTTTATTTCACATGAAGTCATTTCAGATGAAGATCGAGAAGTCTATGAATATAGCTTTGAAATACTTCTTTCAACAATATTAAGTTTTCTTACCATACTCATTATTGCAATTATAAGTGATTCAATGCTGAACACCATTTTCTTTCTGGTTGGCTTCATTCCTCTCAGACTAATTGCTGGTGGCTATCATGCCATAACCCATTTAAGGTGCTACATTTTATTCGTACTGACGTACATAGCATTCTTAATGATTACAAAATTCATTCCGATTAATTTAATCGTTCCTTTAATTTTTCTGAGTTTTCCGATTTCTATAACTCTTATTTTTCTATTAGCACCATCTGATGATAGTAATAAAACAATCGATGATAAAGAGCGCAATAAGTTTAGAAAGAAAAGTCGCTGGGCTATTGTTGGGTTTTCAGTACTAATTTGCACAACAATACTTGCTAAAGAGTTATTTGCACTATCTATAGCTCTTGGAAATGTTACTGTTGCAATATCGCTACTGGCAAACTTTATAAAAAATCAGGGAAGCAAAAGGATAAACTAGGAAAGGAGAGAAAGTAATGAAGAAGTATAAAATTGCATTAATGTGGCTCTGTAGTTTAGTTACAGCTATAGCATTGTCGCTTGGTGTAGCATCAGCACAAGCAGTATGCATATTCAATTTCCATCAACCGAAAGTACCTCAAGGAATGAGCAAGTTCACTGTTGAATAACAGTATAATTGAAAATTAGCAATAATATTATGGATGAAGGAGAATAAATCATGTCAGGACAAATTATAGTAGATCGAGATAAACTCAGTATCGCAGCAACAGGTTGCAATACTCTGGCTGCAGAACTTAACCAATGTAGGACAAAACTAATCCAAATTTGCGATGCTGTCCGTGCGGGCGGATGGGAAGGTGCTGCTGCTAATGAGTTTGAAGCTTATGCAAAAGGTCAGGCAGCGAATGTGCTGGAACAATGTTCAGAAATGTGTGAGCAAACAGCACGTGCCATAACAAATACGTGTGATCAATTCACATCAACTGACCAAACTCTCAGCCGAGCATATCAAGTCTAAAATAAGCAACATTGTCTATTTAGTCCGTGTCCTTAGGTGCTGCGATATGGGTACGGACTATTTATAGACTAAATAATCACTTGCAAAGGGTGTAGAAATGCAAAAGAAAAAAATATTGATATTAGTTTTTTCTATATTACTTCTTACTGCTTTTGGAGCAACAGCCATTGCGATTGACCTTCCAATAGATATAGGAGCAATCAGGAGACAAAGAGAAGAGCGTCAAGATGCACTCTCAGTACGCTGGGGTATTGACCTTTTTAGCGAAAATTCTGATGCACGAATTGAAACAGGAAAAAAACGACAAGAGCATAAAATAGAAAGAGCGAAAAAACTTATATTTCAAGAAGAGCATACTTTTATTAAAACCGACCCAAACGTGGCATTGTTTAAGGCAGCAGAAAATAATGAAATGCTTTTTATACAACCTGTACAGGTGCGTACAATAATGTCTGTAGAAGAAGACTCAGAAATTTCAATGTGGATTATTATCCCTGTTATCGTAACTTGTGCAGGTATTGGGTTTCTTATAGCATTGAGGAGAAAAGCAAGGCGAAAGGAAAAAAACAAAAGTGTACATAACCATCACACTGGAAGCATATGGCCAAAAAGCGGATATACGAATTGACCCTGAACAGAAAATAAGCATGGGACTTATTGTGCTTCGCGAGTCAGGTAAGTTTTCAGGAGGAGAGACACCTGCGTATTATCGCAGTAAACAAGTTGAAAAACTTGTAAGTGCATATAAGACATTTAATGATGAAGCTATCTACGACGGGGACGTCTTAACCGCACTTTAGTAACAAAAAAAGACAATCACTATTTAATGGAGTATATGGAATATGAAAGAAAAAAATATATGTTGTGTGATTAAAAATAGTGAGCTGCACATACCAAGAGAAAAACGAGATTTCTTAAGTTATTCAGCTGCCGGGCTTTGTCCTTGCACATTAGAAGAAGCTGAAGATGGAATTGCTTTACATTTTGAATCAGATAGCATGATACTTGCTACTGCTATTAAATCAAAGCCAAAAACGGATAAATATCGATTATTAATAAACATCGCTCAGCTAGAGTGTTTACACAAAGACTATGCGTTTTCCCTTGCTCTCGATAACTTAGTAGTTAATAGGAGCTTGTACCCTTTTATACTAATACGCGACCTTAACTGCGGTGATATACCTTTTCTGGAAAAGTATATGGCTGTTATAGGTGACGTGTTGACAAGATACAAGTATGTCGATTTTATAAATGGAGGTGCTGACTTATTTAAGAAAAACAGGTTGCTCCTAGAGTTATCTAAATTAGAGTCCGTAGCAGAGGTTAAAAAGTTCCTCGAAGCAGAATACGACAAAGAAATAGCAGAGCTTTCAAAGAGTAAAAAACTTGTTTCAAAAAATAATGTTATTCTTTCACGCATTCTTATTCCGATTCTCATGGCTGCACTTATCTGTGTATCGTTTTTTGCAATACGTGCAATTTATTATAATGGTCCGCATCAGGAACAAATAATAACAGCATCACAGGCATATATAGCAGGAGAATATATTGCCTCACAGAATGCTTTGCGCAATGTTGAGCCTGAGGATATGGCGTTTGAAACCCGCCATTTCTTAGCCCGCGCTTATGTAATTACAGAAGCACTGACTGATATGCAAAAAGAACATATTCTTATGGGTTTAACTCGTATGACAGATGGAATCCTGTTTGACTTTTGGATTCATATAGGGCGTTTAGAGTTTGATAAGGCATTTGATATAGCCCATATTACAGGCTCACCCGATTTGCTGCTTTGGGCAAATATGAGAAAGTACGCATTTATTGATGAAACTATGATTTCCCCCGGTGATGGAGAGGCACGCACGGAAGAATTAGAACGTCTTGAAAAGGAGATTCTTCGTTTAAATGAAGTTCTCTCAGCGGAGGATGATGAGTGAAAAGTTTAGTCATCTTTACAGAGGATAGATGTTTTGAGTTTGCAATTGGAGTTTTACCTTTAGAAATCCCAATAACATCGAGTAACTTTAAAAAATTAGATTCTGAGACGCCTATTGTTTCACAATTGCCAATCGGATTAAATGTTCCCTGTGATATTGGCGATGATATAAATGTGCTGGCTGTGAGTATAGATTCAAAATATTACTCTACAACAAATGTAAGTCCTGTTCGTGTAGGCAACATGGAAGGTGACCATATAAAGCTCTTTGAAAGCAAAGCAAGCTTTACATTTACTGAAAATATACTTAAGGTCATAGGTTCGGAAAAGGTTTATCATAACGGAAATAAAATCGGCTGTGGTAATTATATTTTAGAAGTTGGTGATTTCATTTATGCTTCAAGTAATCGTATTATTCTGCATAAGGGATATATAGAAATTCAAGGCCTGAACTACTCAACGAGGTTAAACATAGCAACACAGAATCCTGCAAGCTATAAGGAGTTTCCAGTTTTTAAACGCCCACCTCGTGAAATTCATAGGATGCCGACAGAGGTTGTAACCTTGACTGCGCCGCCTGATAAAGAAGAACAGAAAAAGGGTGCGTTTATAAAAATTTTAATCCCTCCGCTTCTATCAGCAGGAATGATGATCGCAATGGGCGTTCTCATGGGTCGCGGTATTATGATGCTTATGAGTGTCGGTATGATGGTTGCAACTTTGGCAAACTCTATATTCACATTTATATCAAATCGCAAAGAACGCATAAAGAAAGAAACAGAGCATGTTGAAAGCTACAGTAATTACTTACTCGACAAACGGAAAGAGTTGCAAAAATTCAAAGATAAACAGATTGAATCTCTTACATACCACAATCTATCTACAAAAGAAATTGCTAATGAGATAATGTCAAATACTAGTCGTGTCTACGAACGTGCTGCAAGTGACAGCGACTTCTTGACATTATCACTTGGATTATCTGACACAGAACCAAGTTATACAGTAAAAACCCCCGATGAGGACTTAAAGAAAAAGCATGACCATCTATATGACGATATGGACATCATTGCGAGCGGGCATAAACTGATAAAAAACATGCCGACAGTAATAGACTTAAAGAATGCTCATCTGGGGATTTTTGGTGAAAAATCATACATACATCGTCAACTAAAAACCATAATACCCCAACTATGTTTTTACCATAGCTATCATGATATTGAAATTATTGTATTAGTTGAAGAGGAGCATCGCAATACTTTTGAATGGATACGCTGGTATCCGCATTGTCGTGTGAAAGCCATCAATGTAATTGGTCTTATATCGGCAGAAAATCATCGTGACCAAGCTTTAGGTAATATTTCGCAAGTGATGAAGCAACGTCAACAAAAATCTGAAGAATCAAAGAAGGATAGCCGATACCTTCCTCATTTTATATTTATTGCGGATAATCCAAAACTCATAGTAAACCACTCTATAATGGAATTTCTGCAAAGCCCTGATACATCACTGGGTTTTTCAATTATATATACTACACATTTACAAGCGAATATACCTGACAATATAAAAACTGTTGTCAGACTTGACGGTGGCGATAATGCTACATTAATAATGAATGAAGGCATACTCTCGCACAAACCTATGGTCATGTCAAAAATTGATGGTGTAGACCTTGAGGCAATGTCACGAAGACTTGCACCGCTCAAGCATGTACAAGGTGTTTCTACTCAGATCCCGGAAGCGGTTAGTTTTTTTGAACTATATGGAGTAGAGCGCCCTGAACAGATACCGGTATTACAACTTTGGAGCAAAAATGCGTGTCATAAATCACTCGCTGTACCATTGGGGTTACGCGGAAAGGGTGACATTGTCACGCTCAATTTGCATGAAAATGCACATGGTCCGCATGGACTTGTCGCAGGGACAACAGGCTCGGGAAAATCCGAGATTGTGCAATCATATATATTATCGCTTGCCGTAAACTTCCATCCGCACGAGGTGGGATTTCTGCTCATCGATTACAAAGGTGGGGGTATGGCGAACCTGTTTCAAGAGCTACCGCATCTGCTGGGAACAATAACAAATCTTGATGGTTCTGAATCAATGCGAGCTCTTGCATCTATCAAGAATGAGTTAAAGCGTCGTCAGGCTGTCTTCGGCAATGTTGGCGTAAACAATATCAATCAGTACACAAAATTATTCAAATCAGGTGAAACATCACTTCCAATGCCGCATTTATTTATAATCTCCGATGAATTTGCGGAGCTTAAAAAAGAGCAACCTGAATTTATGGCGGAACTTGTCTCCACTGCGCGTATCGGGCGTAGCCTTGGTGTTCATCTTATACTTGCAACACAAAAGCCTTCCGGCGTTGTTGACGATCAAATATGGTCAAACTCAAAATTTAAGCTTGCGCTTAAAGTCGCAAATGAAAGTGATTCTAACGAAGTGCTTAAAACTCCTGATGCAGCACGAATCACACAACCGGGAAGAGCATACCTACAAGTAGGCAATAATGAAATATACGAATTGTTTCAATCCGCATGGAGTGGTGCTCCTTATGTTGAGGATGTAATTGAACGTGGTTTTGACAGCCGTGTATACGAAATAAACCAACTTGGGCAAGGAGTACTTCTCAACGAGGATTTAAGCGAAGTTGATAAAACCAAAGAAGCTAAATGCACAGAACTTGATATCACAGTCAAGTACGTAAAGGCTATATATGACGAGCTTGGTTCAGAAGCTGTCGAACGTCCTTGGCTGCCGCCTCTTGAAGAAAAAATTATAACAAACGTTATAAAAACAGGGCATGATGTTGGAGCGATAAAAACCCAAGAGCTCCGTGTCCCTCTCGGAATAGTGGATATTCCAGAAGAACAAAAACAAGTAGAGTTTGACCATGATTTCTTTGACGATGGCAACTTTGCTGTTTTTGGCGCATCCGGCTTCGGAAAGTCAACAACTTTACAGACGATTGCATTAACTCTCGCATCAAATAACTCACCTGTATTGTGCAAATTCTTCATACTCGATTATGGAAATTCAGCACTTGCTCAACTACAGGGCTTACCGCATACTGCTGATTATCTTTCTATTGATGATACAGAGAAGCTCGAAAAGCTTATAAAGCTGTTTGAGGACGAGCTTAAGCAACGCAAGCATTTATTTGCCAAGAAAAATGCGCTTAACTTCAGAATGTACAATGAAGTTGCTGAAGAAAAACTTCCCGCTATTTTCCTCTTTGTGGATAATTTCGACGTTGTGCGTGAAGTACGCGATATGCTTGATGAGTTTTTTGTAAAAACTACTCGTGACGGTGTTGGTGTCGGAGTTTATACAATTGCATCTGCCACAGGTGCTAATGCAATGAAATATTCAATAGTCACGAATTTCAAAAATAAGGTGGCACAGTTTATGGTTGATAAATCAGATGTGACATCTCTTGTTGGCAGGTCAAGCTATGTATTGCCCGAATTACGTGGACGTGCACTTGTGAAGCTTGACGATGTGCATGTTGCCCAATGTTACCTTCCAATTGAGCATGAAAGTGATGTGAAGTTTGCTGCCGGTGTCGGTGAGCTCATAAAGGATATTGCTGAGAAAAGCACTGTTGGTAAAGTTAAAGGCGTGCGTGTACTGGGTGAAACTGTAAGTTTTGCTGAGTTAATGCCAAATTTTACTCCATTTAAACGAGTAGCGTATATCGGGTTTGACACTGAATCCACAGAACCACTCACGCTTGATATGGCAATTCCATTTCACTTGGTGTTGGGAAGCCCTGCGATGGGTAAAACAAACGTAATTCGAATTTTGCTTCGTCAGTTTGCAGAAAATATTGTATTTCTTTCTGACAGCCAATCAGGTGATTTGGCAAACTTTGCAGATTGTATGAACATCACATATATGAGTGCTGTCAGTGATTCTGAGAATTTTGTTGAAAAACTGACAGAAGAAATAGCAAAGTTAGATAATGAAAAGAACGCATCAGGAATGAAACCGCGTGAGTTTATTGCATCTCAACCGCTAGCATTAGTACTTATTGACGACATTGATTCGTTTATCGATTATACCACGGCAAAGGCTATGGAGATGCCGCAGCTCATGAAGAAAGCTGCTGAACTTGGCGTTTGCTTTGTAGCCACAACACTTAGCACAAAATTCAGAGGGAGCGGGCAGATAGACGGGATGTTCAGAAGTGCACAATCAGCAGTCATTCTTGGAAATCCGATTGATGCCTCAATGCACTTTCCGTCTGTTCGATTTGCTAATGTAGCAACGCCATCACCCGACATAGGCTTCCGATATATGCGCGGCGATGTGAAAAGGCTTAAGCTTCCTTTTGTCGAGTAGAAAAACAAAACGTATTTAATTATTAGGAGGGATTATATGGAGAATACGGTAATTTCAATACAAAGTTCAACTATTAATCGAATGGTAACAGGACTGAATGCTGCCAGCACTAACTTTAAACATCAGACATTAGCATCAACAGATAATATATCCACAATTACAGCAAATCAAGGTGCTAAAGATGCATTTTCGAACGCACAGGATGCACACATCATTTTTGCAAATGCATTGTCAGCATCTGGTCGACAATTAGTCACAATATCAAACAGTTTTAGAAATCTGGATGTTAGTCAAGTCAGGCAATTTAACACATTGCCTACATAACGATGAACGGAGTAGCTATAAATATGTTGAATGAAGCAAGAATAGAAGATTTAAGTTGCGAAATCAGAAAGATAGAAGGGTGTAGAGAAGAAGCGGATAGCTTCTTGTCAAAATGTCTGCTTAGAGAAGGTAAAATGCATGAAGAATTGCAAGATAGTATCAGAAAACTTGGTTCTTCTTTTGATGCTTGCTGTGGAGATTCACGTTGGACAGCTCTAGTCGAAGAAAAGTACAACTTACTACTTAGTGCAGAGCGTTGTTGCAGTGAGTCAATAGAAGGGATGCAAAAAGTACAAAAAGAAATTAGTGAAAAGTGTGCATCCAATATAGAAGACTTAAAATATGAAATACAAATGATAGGAGGTGAGATGGATGACTGAAAATTGTAAATTGATTCCAAGTGTTATCATAGAGCAATCAAATAGTGCTATAACGATTTTACAAACTGATAATGAAAATTTGAAAACAGCAAATAATGCCTTATTGACTTTCATTACAGACCACTCTAATAGAGGTATTAGTTTCAATAGTGCTAAACTAAAAATGGAAGATTATCATAGAGTGTCAAATGCATTAGAGAATGCAAATGATGCTGATATCTCAGACCATGGTAAGCTTATTAGCATGGTCGGCAATATAGACTTTATAGGTGCTGATATACTTCGCGAACTAAGTAATAGCAAAACCGAAAGAGATAATGCAACATCCTGGATAGCTCATTATGAGCAGATTCGTAGCAGTACAACGTTTCTTCAAAGGCTTTTTAGTAAGGAGCTGAACGCCGTACATAGTGCAGCAGGCACATCTTTAAATACACAGAAGAGGATTCAACAGAACGCAAATGAGGTTATTCGCTATTTAGAAGAAAAAGCTGAGAACTTTACGCAAATAGAAAACACAACAAAAAACCTCTTTACTCTCAGCATAACCCTTCGTACAGAGGCAAAGCACGGCATTGCACTTATTGAAGAAGCTGCATCGAATCTACCAAATTCTTATAACAACGCTGCTCTAAGTAGTTGGCGTATAAAAATTGAAAATAGCAGAGAAACACTATTTAATGCAGTTTTTGAGAGGCTTGTTATCAGAGATGGATACGGCAATATTATTGGGTTTAACCTAGTTTATTTAGAAGCTATGTTAAGTAAAGAAGTTTCTAATATAACTCCATGGGAATATAATCTACTAATAAAGCTACTTACAGATACAACTAACCCGGATGCATTACAGGATCTTTTTAAACTACTCACTGTGCCTGTTCTAATGTGCGATATTAGAGAGCTGTGTGTTCTACGCAGGTTTAATCATGAGCTAATAAATAACCTTGAAGCACTAATGATTGGCAGTATTCTTGCGAACGTTACTTTTGAAAGTAATTCTGATCTTAATCACATGATGCAAGTAGCAACGATTCTTGGTTTTATAGGTTCTTCACCAGCACCGTTTGGTAGAGGATATGATAATGACTTTCTTAACTTAACCAGAAATGAAAATGGTGACCTTATTCTTTATATTAAACAATTTAGAGATAGACCTTGGGAGTCTACTGATATTACTATACATTTAGAAGACTACTCACAATGGAGAGAGCGTGATATTACATTTAGTAAAGCGACATGGGCAGGAAACGGAAACCTAGCAGATCTTATGATAAACAAAACAAATGACGAAACTTTGAGGAGATACAGTGTTGATGTCGATAACATTTTTTTAAATGGTTTATTTGAATATGGGTCCGAGTTATTTAACGGGTTATTAGGGTTTGCAGGAGAAATCCCTATTATTGGAACTCCGATTGGAATTGCTACAGCAACTGTCGATACAGGTCAGGCAATAAGCAATATGACAAACGCATGGATTAACGGCTACTCGCAAAGGCAACGTGAAAGTATTGCAAAATTAAATGATATAACTGCAATAACTGAAGCGTGGAGCATATCTTCTATAGCACAAACATTTAAGCTAACTGGTGTTGTTATTTCTGAACCTGGTATGGCAGCTCCGCTGGTTTCCTTGTTTCCGGGAGAGAGGAATACTACTGACGGGATTATAAGCACACAAAATATTATTGATGGAATTAATCGTGAGCTTCAAAACGCAATAAATAATCCAAGCAGTAAATTCAATATAGCACAAGTCACTGCAGATTTAAATGAGAAACATGGAACGAATGTCCAATTAAATTACCCATTCAACATAGGTGACTTATTTGAAAATTTGCCATTTTTTGCTGACTTTTACAAAACGCTAAACAACGGAGGATACTATATTGAATAGGACAAATAAAATACCAATTAAAAAATCAAGCTTCTTAGTATGTTTATTGATAATATATTTAATTATTGGAGTAGTAGCTTGTAGAGATTTTACGGAGGAAGAAATAAAAATGAAAAATGCTGAGCGTTGGGAACAATTACCTAGAGAAGTTATAATGGAGCATATAGCAAAAATAAGATATGCTGAAATTTTTATGTTTAATAATAGTGATCAGTTTATTTCTTATTCTTCTAGAAACTCCTTACGTGTGTTAGCGGAGAGTGGAAAAGAAAGAATTGAATTTATTATATGTGAACAAGATGCACAAGCCGGGGATGAAAAAGCGTTTTACCTTTGGCCACAATCTAATTCACCTAAAATATTAAAGCGATTAAACACATTTTTACCCGTGCGTTTTAATGATTGGGATACTGTACCTTTTTCACACCCACTTACAATGGAGGATATAATTGAGTATTGGGAAGTTATTTGGGATCTACTAAGCATATATGAGCTTTCCGGATCTTTGATTGGGTTGGGACCTGCGATTTCCGATAGTTATTATGAAAATGTGACAAGAAGGTTAAATGCGGTCTTACCATTAACGTTTGATGATTGGGACTCTGTACCTTTTTCACACCCAATTTCAATAGACGATGTTATTAGATATCATGAAGAAATATGGGAGTTAGGCATCACGCTCGATATTATGTTTACACTAGATATGGCAGAACCACTAATTGAATTTCGTGGCATACCACTTGATTTGGGAGAAGAACGATGGGATCGAGTTAAACGAGTGTGGCTCTCTAACAATGATTAATTATAAGAGAGAATGAAAAATGACAAAGGAGAAGCACCTTGAAAAAACGATGGATTCCAGTGATAATATTTACTCTAGCTGTTGCTGTTCTGGCAGGAGTTCACCTTGGCACGGGTTTTGAGCGTCAACGTGCTCTGGAATCTGCTGAGGTTGAGCCGATATCACCAACAGCGGTTGCTGTTGTCAATTCCGACACAGGTGTATTGGTTGATGGTGAAAACTTAAATTACTCTGCTGCTATTATCGAAACACTTGGTGAAGGGTTTGTTCTTGTATCACCCGCAATGGCTCAAAACGGTCTTGAGCAGGGTACATATAGTGCAATATTAACATTTCCTTCTAATGTATCTACTCGTATTGTTGCTTTTAACAGTGGACAACCGGAGCGTGTTCAGCTTGAGTTCAGAGTTAATCCAAATCTACCTGAATCACGTTATATTATGACCCATCTTGATTTGCTAACACTTCAAATAGCAATTAACATGACAATAGCAAATACTTATGTCAGTTCTTTATTTTCACAGTTTCATATTGCCCAAGACCAAATGGGTATTGTTTTTCGTAATACCGAAGACAAGATAGACGCACTTGAAGTTGTTCATCTGGAAGATTTTACACCTGACTTGCAACTTGAGTCTTTGCCGGATATAAAGTTTGAACCGGAAGAAGTGGACACATCGGAACACTTTGATTCAGTAACGGATTTTGCTGAAAATGTGAGTGAAATTTATTCATCAAATTTTGAACTCGCAGCAGCTACATATACTACGATGCGAGAGATCATGGAAAGTCTTACAGAAGGTTTTCCGCAAGACCGTGAAAATTGGGTCAATGAAGTAAATGATTGGTTAAATGGTTGGTTAGTTTTTAATTACGACGTTCAAGACCATCTTGCACTCGTTACTTCGTATCAAGATTTCTTGTATAAATGGCATCAAGATGAAGCACTGCCTTGGCAAGCCGAACTTGAACTATGGCAAAATGACCTTGAAACATGGGAAAATGCACTTACTGATTGGTTTGACGATATAAACGAAAATGGTTCAAGTAATGGACTAAGTGTAAAATCACTTGCGCAAATTAGCACTATCAATTCACAAATTGAGGCAATAGATTTGCAAGCTCAAACTTTCTTAAATTCATCTATATGGGGTAATGTAAAGAACGAAGCAGTCAAACTTTCTTCAATTGATGATATTACCGCTTCGGCGGACACGCATATAGCAATCTTTAAAGATGAGCTTAGCAGTACAGTAAATAATCTTACTGTTGCAGAGTTGGTATTTTTAGCAGAGTGGATTGCAGGTTTTGATTTACAGAACTTTATATTAAGTCCATCATCAGGTGCGGCGGTAAATACGGCGTCCAAACCACCGGATCTCAGACCATTCAATGGAGCAACCGAGCGAAATGTTCCACCAATGTGGGATGATACTGATGAAATAAATATTCCACCGGAAATACCTGCTGACAATGAGCCGCCGGAACCGGAAACTCTTTGGAATGACATTATATTTATACATGATTTATTAAATCACTTTGAAATTGATGATTATATGACCCCGGAGTTGTGGGGACAGGTGGACGTTCTTCTTGATGCATATTATACATATCTCGATTTTGTTCGTATGGATTTATCTTTTCAGTTTATGGAAAATGTTTATTTATTATTTGAAGTGCGTTATGAGTATATGGAATATCTTATTGAGTTACGGGAAACAGCATTGGAATCTGAATATAATGCAAGAACACATTTGCTTGAAACATTACAAAAGTTTTTCGAGACTGTGAGCTATAGTGGGGAAGATACTTATGCGAGATTGTCTGATTTTGTTGGTATGTTACCTGAAAGCCGGACAGCAGCCGGAATCAATCAAGATTTAATAAACTTTACAATTGCACCTTTTGATTTTATTACGCCGTATGTTCGTGCAGAATCAGATTCAAGTACAGGATTTTCTTCAGAGAATGTGTTTGCATTGTTATTATGGGCTGGGATTGCAGTTCTTTTAGTGTTTGTAGTCATTGCTATAACTCTTACTGCAATAGAGCAAGTGCGGAGAATAAAAGACGACCGTATTACGGAGTAAAGGAATATTAGGAGGAAAGTTGGAATGCAAGGATATTCGGGAGCACCGGCAAAGCACTATTTACGAATATGTGAAGAAGCGTATACCCAAGCGGATGTAGCGATAGCATCGGCAGCTGCACGTATGCCAGTAATACCGAGACCCGGTCGCCGCTTTCTTCCGCATACCGAAGGAGATGCCGTGTTTAGCCCGGGTGCGACAGCAGGGATAGAATCGGGTGCAAACATAGTAGCCTCTTCCGGAGCATATACGAGTGCAGCAAGTGAGCATAAGAAGTTTGGTGAAGAAATATCGTCACAGTTACAGAAGATATATGACGATATAGATGATATAGTTGAGTCAAACTTAAAAATGCCGCAAACGAGCGCACAGGTAAAGCTTGTGACACAAATGCTCAAGCGTTTAATCCCCGAACTTAAAGGGTTGCTGGGGAAAGCAGAAAGTTTGACGAGCCGCCAGGCAGATACCATGTTAAGTATCGGTGGCGGTGGTGACGGCTTTGAACTGCAGCGTTCTTTGGCAGATTCATACCGCCTTGAGAATGAAACCTGCCTTCGGAATATGAGTGAAGATATGCGTAAATACGCAAAACAGGCAATATTCCATGCTGATAGATGTGATAGTCTGTTAATAGATATAAATAGGCAAATATCGAAGCTTCAGGTAGATATTAAACAAATGAGTTCAAAATCTGTTGCTACGACACCTACACAAATAAGTGCCAAGCAGAATATGGAATATCAGCTACGCCAAAACACAACGAAGCTTGTTAATGAAGCACAGGACTACCGTGACGGTGCCAAGCAGCTTGGACAAGCGGCAGACAATCTTGATACGGATATATCTAATTCAAAGCAACTTTATGAACAGTATTGCAATCTCTGTGTAGACTGTGATTCTCAGTTTGCAGGAGAGTTTCAGGTACTTTCAACACAGATGCAATCGCTGTCAGGAAAGTTCCAAGTAATAATGAGCAGCTTCTGTCCTGTAGCGGGTATTGTTGACTGGGACAGTCTGTTGATGTTAAAACGTCAGATGTCGCCTGTTGACCAAGCTGCGCTGACACTTCTGTTTCTAAAAGCAATGCTTGAACTCGCAGGGAAACGGGACTTCTGCCTGTTCGGCTTTGACCCTGTAAACTTATCAACAGGCAATTTTATCTACAGTAAAGAAGATATATCAATCTCCGGTCGCTTCCCTCTTGAGTTTAAACGTTTTTACAACAGTATCGGGGGCACTGGTGATGTGCTTGGCTCAGGTTGGACACATAATTACAATATATATCTTGAGGACAAGGAGACGGCAGTAACGGTAACGTTCGGCGATGGTCATGTAGAAACATATACGAAGTCAAAGGATAAAGAATCAGAGAAAAACAAATATATATCCACCCCTGGTTGTGAAAACAATTTACAGAAGACAGATACCGGTTGGGGGCTGTTGACAAATGTAAATGATACCTACAGTTTTGACAAAGATGGTTTTGTGCAAAATATATGCGACCAAAACGGTAATGCAACGAAGTTTGAACACAAAGATATGCTGCTGCATAAAGTGTCAACATCAAGCGGAAGTTTAATATTTGAATATGATGATTGCTTTTTGATAAAAGTAGCAGACCATACAGGGCGAGAGGTTAAGCTTGAGTATAGCGGTGTATTGCTTAATAAGATAACGAACCCAATAGGTGCAGAGTATACATATTATTATGATTCTTATGGCAACTTATCGAGTGTAACGAACCCACTTGGTATAGAGGTCATAACTAACACTTATGATGGCGATGGCAGAATGACTGGACAGAGTTTTGCAGATGGCGGTAAGTGTTCGCTCAGCTATAAAGATAGAATAACTACAACTGCAGAGCAGAATGGTAATGAGATAAAATATGAACATGATAATAAGTACCGTACAATACGCACTATCTATTCAGACAGTGAGGAACGTTTTGAGTACAACGGGCAGAATAAGCGTACGAAGTATGTTAACAGAAATGGTAATGAAACGTGCTTTGAATACGACGAGCGTGGTAATGTTACGAAAGTAACTGATGCGCTCGGTTACACGACAGAGCTTGAGTACAATGGCTCTAATTTAGTTAAAGTAAGCCGTGAAGAAAACGTCATGGCAAAGCTTTCTTACGATAATTTCGGGAATGTAACAGAAGCAAAAGATGCGCTAGAACGTACATCAAAGATAGAATATGATGACGTAGGCTCACCGGTAAAAGTAACAGCACCTGATGACTCTGTTATCGCTGTTGAGTACGGCAGCCGCGGTAATGTAGCATCCATAACTGATGCAATGGGTGGCATCACACAATATGAATACGATGAGCTTAACAGGGTAACCGTGGCAACCGACCCGAACGGTAACTCCACAAAGTTTGAGTACAATGCAAATGATGATATCTCAAAAGTCACCAATGCCGAGGGTAATGATCGCAATTATGAGTATAATGCCAACGGCAAGGTTACAAGCATTGTTGATTTTGATGGAAGCGTGATGAATAGTAAGTATAACTGTCTTGGTAAACCAAGCAAGTTTACAGATCAAGAGGGTAACGAAACAAAGCTTGAATATGACCTGATGTGGAATGTATCAAAGCAAACAGATGCTAACGGCAATGAGACATTCTTTGAATACAATGCACTTAACAGACTTGAGAAAGTAGTTAACACAAAAGGTGCAAGCGTACATTATGACTATGACCCGAACGGTAACAGGATAAAGGTAACAGGAGCAAAAGGCGAAGAGGTTAAGATATCTTATGATGCACTCGACAGGGTTTGTGCAGTTACCGAACCTGACGGTGCAGAGTTTAGTGTAGAGTATAACTTTATGGGTCAGGTGACGAAGCTCACAGACCCGATGGGTAATATCTCTACCTTTGAGTACGACACAGTTGGACAGAAGATATCGCAAACAGACCCGTCAAGCAGGGAACTAAAGTTTTCATATACACTCCTTGGACAAATATCCGAGGTCACAGACTCAATCGGCAGGAAGACAAAATATGACTACCTCCCTGGAGGGCTTCTCAAACGCATTACATACCCTGATGGTAAATATGTTGAATATGATTATGATAAGAACAAAAATATCATATCCAAGAAGTCACATGATGGGTATATGTTGAGATATGAGTACGATAGCTTAAACAGGATAATCTGTATATCAAGTAATACAGGGCAGAAGAAGTTGCATACTTACGATGCAGTTGGTAATGTCACAAGCATAACAGATGCTAACGGTAATACTACAAAGTACAAGTATTCGCAGATCGGCAACTTAGTCTCGGTCATAGATCCGCTTGGCAATGTATCTGAATATGATTACGACAAGTTAGGCAACCTGCTCGAGGTAAAGCAGTTTGATGAACTTAACGAAGCTGTTAAGCTGAATGAAGAAAACTCAAAGCTTCGCGTAACAAGATATGAATGGAATCAACTCAGTCAAGTTGAGAAAGTTATTGATGCGTTTGGTAATACCGAGACGTACTCTTATGATGAAACAGGCAATGTATCAAGTAAGCTGGATAAAGAAGGTTTTCTTACCAAATATGCATACAACGTAACTAACCAGCTTGAAGAAGTAGTGTATGCTGATGGTAACAGTGTGAAGCTGTCATACAATCAGCTAAAACAATTGACAGAAGTCAAAGACTGGCTTGGTATTACATCAATTGATGTTGATGAGCTTGGCAGAGCAAGGAAAGTAACAGACCATAACGGCAATGAAGTTCAGTATACATTCGGCTCTGAGGGTGAGAGAACGGGTATCACGTATCCTGACGGTAAGGTTGCTGAATATGTATATGATGATGTATTACGTCTGAAATCCTTGACAAATAGTGAGAGCAAGGTAGATTATTCGTATGACTTAAATGGCAGGCTCAGTGATAAAGTATTCTCAAGTGGTGTCAGCACGAAATACTCATACAATGATATGGGGTTACTCTCAGAGCTTGCACATAGTGATAATGATGGTATACTTGATAAGTACATATATTCATATGACAACATGGTTAATAAGGTGGGTATTGAGAAGCAAAGGCGTGGTCTTAAAGAAGAGAGTGGTAAGTATACGTATGATTATGATGCATTATCAAGGCTCATAGGGGTTTCAAAAGATGGTGAGCAGGTAAAGTCATTTACTTATGATGCATTCGGCAACCGGAGTTTCTTAGTAGACAGAAACGTTAAAACATCATATCAGTACAACGCACTTAATCAACTCATTTCATCTGCTGATACAGCCGGTATCGAGCAATGCTTTAGCTATGATAAGCGTGGCAACCTCACACAAATACTTGAAAATGGTAATATACGGAATACTTATGAGTTCAGTCCGCTGAATAGGCTGACGAAAGCAACCAATGCAATTGGTCAAATATCGCAATACGACTACAACGGGTTAGGTCTCAGGGTCGGTAAACAAATCACTAACAACACAGCCGACGCACTTAATCCGACGAGGCATATATCATATATTCTAGACCAGACCAAGCAATATCACAACCTATTGCAGATGAGTGACAATGGTAACACCCAAAGCTTCACGTGGGACAGCAACGTCGCATTCTCTGACAGCAATGCATACCTGCAAGATGAGCTTGGCTCGCCGCTGAGGTATGTTGATAGCTCAGGTGCAATTATCGATTCATACGGCTACGATGAGTTCGGAAGTGATTTC
The DNA here is from genome assembly GCA_009784725.1 of Oscillospiraceae bacterium. Lineage (GTDB taxonomy): Bacteria > Bacillota > Clostridia > Oscillospirales > Oscillospiraceae > WRMH01. Next base: position 17,132 of record WQXS01000017.1, on the reverse strand, counting down.
TACGGCAATCAAGGAGTTGAACAGCCATTCGGCTACACAGGTTACACCACCGACATCATTGCTGGCACTTACTTTGCTCAAGCTAGGGAGTATCTGCCACAGACGGGAAGGTTTAACGGTGTTGATATCGTTAAGGGAACAGTTGCTGTTCCTTTAACGATTAATCAGTATTTGTACTGTTGGAATAGTCCTATTAAGTTTATTGACCCTGATGGGAAAGCAGCGATATTTCCATGCACAGCACCTATAGTGCCAGATGTTGAAAAATTTGAGTATGAAGCTCAGCAAGCTGCAAGACGTGCTGATGATGTTAGTTTTTTTACAGAAGTGTGGAAGGAATTTAATTTTTCGTCAGCTGTTACTGCAGGGAGGTATGCGTATAATGCAAGAAGTGAGGCAATAGGGTTTGCAAGGGAACATAACTATCCATCAACAATTGGTAATCGACCTGATGCATATCGACATTTCACATGGACATATAATATGACGAGAGGTATTTCTCACGAAGTTGCTCTTTTTGTCGGAAATGGGCATGAGTTGAAAGGTTTAGAGAGGTTGGGAAGTGTTCATCCCCATAATGATTCAAGGAGTGTTGTAGTTGCGGATTTTGACTCAGATACTCTTATGGATCTTTGGAATAATGGGGTGGGTTATAGACTAGGGTTAAGCAAAGAATCGAGCGTTACACATGTAGAGGCTTTTAATTATGCAGAAGAAAAAGGATATTTAATTTTAGGAATTGAGGATGTTGTAGAACGATTACTGCTTGATGGGTTGAACGAAGGTACACATAGAGGCACATGGCATCCTAGTATGAATTGGCTTTTCATGACAGGAGAAGATTATTTAGTGTTTATCAACCTCAATAACCATACAGTAACAAGAGTTGACCATTGTAATGGCTAAGACAAGATGGATGATTGTTATGATAAAAAAAATACTTTTACACTCAATTATAAGCATTACCTTAGGTATTATTGCTGTTTTGATTTTATTATCTTTACCAACAAGTGTATTAATGACTTATCCAAATATACTTCTGATTGTATTTTTATTTTTGGGATTATTTTTCATGATTATTCAGACATATTTGCTTGGTAATAATTGTAAAACTAGGCTTCTACTATTTATTACAGGTTGCATCTTAACAGGAATAACTTTCTTCATTGGAATAATTTGTTTTTTCGTTATTGCTATGAATTTTTAAGGGGAATATTGTGAATAAGAAAAAACAGTTCAGGTTATATAGATAGTCCAATACTTTTTGGTAGAGGATTGCTTAGTGATGAAGAAAAATATAAACACACATAGATGAAGTGTACAACAGAGGTTTTGTGTCATGGAAATTGTTAAATGGGTTTGATGAAAATCAAAATGTAACAATGCAAGATATCGTAAATGCAGGTTTAGAAGAAACTTTTTTTGATACGAAAGCATTTGGTGAAATGCGAACATGGGATGCACATGAATGGGGAATAATAATTGTTTTTCACAACATGAAAGTGTAACAAATATCGGTCTAAAGTTATAGCGTTTATTAATTACACTCTGCCTTTTTTACACTCATTTCTTTTGTCTGCTAAGCCTTTATGACGCTGATGTTTCAAGGCTTGACAGCCTTCAAGACAATGAGGTGCGAGTCAGTAAGGGTGTGTAGCATCCACTCTGATATTTCATTGGAATTTGCTGCACTTTTTCTTCGGAATAAACAGTGTAGGGTATAATTTGAACACAGACATTGCTACGTGTAAGAAAGATAGTTTGGAGGATAAAAATGTCAAAAATATTTGTAAACCGATCAGGAGTGCAATCACAGGGTGCAGCAATAGCTAGTTCAACAAGTGCAGCAGAGCAATCTTCAGCAAGCTATATATCACAGACAACGGCTCATCAAGGATGTTTGGACGGAGCTTCAAGAGCAGGTGCAATACAATTTGGTGATCATGCAAGAAATGCGGCAAATGCAGCATGTGCAACAGCAAGAAATTTGAGTGCTTTTTTAGAGAATGCATTGCAAACGGTGTCCTCGGTAGATGAAACGCAAAACAAACGGTTTTCACGTATCTTGCGATTTGACAGATAAAACCGAGAAGGAAGGACAGACCATAGAAATAATCTGTGATAAACCTACGCTCAATTCTTGGTAATTATTTCTACTTATTTGATGACAAGAGCACTTGAATTATAAGTACACGGCAGCCATCATTCCTGTATAGCACAAAGGAAGAAATAACTGATTTTAAGGCAATAATACGAATAGTAGTCGCATGACTACTTGGCAAGTCATGCGTTAAATATAGGCTATGTCATTACTCGATGAATCTCATGACTAAAAGGAATATTATTTGTCATAATGTATTGATACTACTTTGACGGTGTGCTATACTGGAATGGCGGGAGGAGCTATATGAAAAATCAAAATGGCATGTTAGTGGAGCAAGAAAAGTATCTTAGCGAGATGGTGAAGCATCTGCCAGTGCTAAGAGCCTCTATCCGCACTACACAACAAGAATTGGCAACGAAGATAGGCATTACTCGTCAGTCTATGATGGCAATTGAGACAGGAAAAAGGGCATTACAATGGACAAATTATTTGGCATTGGTGCTAGTGTTTCATCAATATGAGGATTCAAAAAGGTTGATAGAGAGTTTAGAGTTGTTTGATGCAAATATGATTCGCGACATCACATGAAAGGATCGGTTAAATGTTTGAGTTAAACGACAACGCACAACAAGAAGAAATTAGTCGTCTGTCGTTGCAGTTGAGATCAGCTTACTATGAGTCTAATAGAGAAAGCATTGGGGTTTATCCTACCCCCTATGGGGGTAGGATGACGGAATCAATAGGCGCATGGCCCGAGTTTATCCTCAAGGGAACTTTTTGCAAGCGTTCGATACAGGGACTATGTTCACCATGCTTTTATTCGCGATTCCCTTTGACGAAAGCTAACCGCCATGATTACTTAGCGATGCTCAAATCTCAAACGTCATATGTGACTAACAATTTTGATGAATTAGTTGTTAAAAGGCAATATGGTCTAGCGGATGATTCGTTTTTAACTATATCTTTAGTCCTTACTCCCACTGGTTCTTTTTTTGACGAGTATGAATTCCCTATTGCAATAAGACTTGAAATGGAAAAAGCACTCGTTAATTTTGCACAGGTTCAAAATACAAGCATAAATTTGCACATTGAAACTCATGCAGATGATTTAATCGAATATGATTATGAAAACGCAAACGGTAAAACAGAAATAAGCTATTTAAAAGTTCTGAACACAAAAATTATTTTTGGACTTGAATCTGCCGATGAGTATGTCCGCAATGTTTTATACAACAAAAAACTAACACTACACGATTTTGAAACTGCTATAAAGAAGGCGCAGTTGATGGGGTTGGCAACAGGGGCATTTGTTTTTGCAGGTTTGTTTGCACTAAACGATTTGCAAACGCATGACGATGTAGTTTCTTCTGTTAAATATTTGCTTGAGCAATCTATATTTCCAGTTATAATGTTTCAGAACGCTCAGCCATACACAATAACCGATGTATTGTTAAAAAAAGCTAAAATCACAATGCTTGAACCATTTACGGTTGCTTGGATTGTTGAGGACGTGCTTGAGCTGGTAGAGCAAAGTGCATCATATTACCTCATTGCTGACCCTATTGGTGGACCACCAGATCCTGACATGCACATTTTTAAGGAAGCTAGATTGACTTGTGATAACTGCTCTGAAAGCATCTATAAAGAGTTAGTTAATCTTCGCAAAAGTCGTGACGTGAGAGCGTTTTCAATATCTATGAAAAAAATTCGACAATGCCGCTGTTATAATAACTACAGAAAGTATATTGATGGATTGTCTTTAGATATGAGCTTATTGCGCAACAGAGCCGATTATTTATTGCGAGAGTGCAGAAGTAATATAGCGTGGTACTTAGAATTGACGGAGGAACAAAGATGAATTTACAAGACTTGGCACAAATCAAGGCCGAATTACTTTGTTACGGGGTTCGCTTGGATTCTAATGCAAGAGAAAAAGGTATCATAAAGAATTCGTACTTGTTCGACGGTGGATTTGTTCATGCGGCTCACTTTTTGGTTGGAGAGATAGTTGTAAACACATGCGTTAGCGAGAAATTTTGTGAAGATTCACCCTATGAGATAACTTGGGAAGATGATCGAGCGTTGTTGAGCAAAAATGGTGCTTATCTTTGCGACATTGAAATTTTGCCGCTTCCCAAATGGTGTTTAGAAAAGATTGATGGCCATGAAATAGGAGACTACCTTAGACCCCACTCACTAAGCTGTATTTCCTGTTGCCCAAAACTGAAGTGTACTTATTTTAAGGATGGGCAGCAATGCAAATTCTGTAGCTTGGAATCATGTTCACTTGATGGCAATGATTTAGATTTAGTGTTGTCAGCTTCAACTGTGGCTAAAATGATCGAAAAGGCTCTTGAGCAAAACCCAAATTATGAAATTGCCTTTAGCGGAGGCACATGTAGCGGAGAAGATAGGTCTGCTGTCTACTTTTCCCAGATTTGTGAACTTGTGACGAAGGGTAGAAAAGATAAAAATAGAATATCAGTGGAAATAGCCCCGCCTGAAAAAGACATATATATAGAGCGACTATTCAATTCAGGAGCATCTGCTTTGATTATGAATATCGAAATAGCAAACGAGGACGAGAGAAAGAGAATTTGCCCTGGTAAAGCCACTATCCCTTTATCTCGATATATTGATGCGTTCAAAAAAGCAATTGATGTCTTTGGGAAAGGCAATGTATCAAGCGTGTTAATTGCAGGACTCCAACCAGCAGATGAAGTTATTGATTTTTGCAAAACACTCATTTCTATTGGTGTTGTTCCGACAATAATACCTTTCAAACCATTAAATAATAGCTTAATGAGTGAACATGAAATAACCGATTCGAATGAACTATTGCAAATTGCGAGAAAAGTTGGCAAGCTACTTATCTCAAAGGGATTGTTTGCTCGAAAACAAAGCGGCTGTACAAAGTGTGGTGGCTGTTCACTTGAAACAGTATTTCAACTTGCATATTAAAAAGAGAGGGGTTGCTATCATGTTAACAATCATCCACGGAGGTCACAGAGAGGGATTATGCTTTAATGCATACAAAACATTTGCTGAACTTTTAGACCAAAAAGGTGTTGAGTACAGAAGCTTTAGTTTACGAAACCAAACAACTATGTTCTGTTGTGGGGAACAGCCTTGTCATGAGTCAGCGATTTGTATTCATGATGACGTCATAACCAATGAAATAATCCCAGCAATTTCACAGAGCGATAAGGTCATTATTTTTACCCCCACCTACTTCAATATGCCACCCGCAATGTTAAAGAACTTGTTTGACAGATGTAACGCACTTCTTGTGAATGAAAATCGCAAACACCCCAATATTGCGATTTGGGTATCTGGGCAAACAGAAGTTAGTAGTATCGAAGACAACGTGAAATGTATTGAAACATTTGCTGAGGTATGCGAACTCTCTTTCTTGGATGAAGGAAGAATAATCAGAATTGAGGACAACATTGAGAATTATCACCTAAATAAAGAGGATATGGACAAGCTCACAGAATTGGCAAGTAAAATAATAATATAATTCGACTGGGGAATCAATGATGAGGGATACTAAAAGCCTATTTAATACTGCAAAAAATGCTACAATTAAGCACACAGATTCTAAATCAGTGTACGAATTTGTAATAAAAACTTGGAAATGCTACATGGTGCTTCATGAAACTCCAAGAAAAAACAGTGATGAAACAAAAACCCTGCTTATTAAAGAGGCCATTTCTTTATTTAGTGCGACTGTTCCAGACAAAATAAAAGAAAGGTACATTCGTTTTGATTTTTTTCCAAGATATCTCATTGATGAAATTACGAAACAGGCTAATGACCTTGTTGAAGATGTAGCGAAAAAAAGTGCAATACACAATACAACTGAGTTAATAAATGCATGTGACCGCATAATAGTAAAATATTACAGCACGGATGTTTTTGAAGCCACAAAAAAACATTGTTGCTGATTATTTTTGGTGCGTTGAAATTTCTTGTTGGTGATGACATTTTATCGCTAATTAACAAATGCATTATTCTTGACCATTTAAGCTGTAGAGGTGTGGGAGAAATCCAATTCAAACACCTACTTGATAAATTAAATGCAAAGGTTAAAAATGCAGCACTTGATTCTGAACAAGAAGCCGATATCCAAGAGGCAGTAGGAAAGTTAAACTACAGGGTGAACAATTATAAGGTGGCTATATCCTCTCTTTGTGGATATCTTGATCTTTTTATTAAGAATAATGTGGATAAGCCTATGAGCGACTCCGAAATGGAGACTGCCCTTAAGGCTTTGATTTACATTGCTTATTGCCATGAAAAAATTAACACCCATGATAGTATCACAAAGGCGATAGATTTACTCAATTTAGTAAGAGCGTCTAAAGAAATTGATTTGTGCATCTACAGCATTAGCCAACCTTGTAAAGTTCGCAGTAAAATAACAATACAGTTTAACTTTTGTAAAGATGAACTCAAAACGGAAGTTTACCATGCTTTAGCCCACTTCTATAATGAGCGTGCTGTGTTCCACAGTAGTATTAATCCATCCGGTGATAGAGAGAATGCACACCACTATATTACTGAAGCGATAAAACAAGACAAAGAAAACTCATTCTACTCATGTTATGGGCTTATTTGTCACGAAAGCAAGAACTATTGGCACGCAATTACGATATATAACCAAGCATTGATAATAGAAGGGCTTAGAGAAGACAAAGACCTTTATTATGAGCTGTTGTTTTATTTGGCTCAAACCGAGTATGCTCTCGGACATGAAGTAGAGGCTGGAGAAAACTTAAAGGCTTTCAAAAAATATTGTGATGAGGAAATACATAATGAAGATGCCATTGTTCATGCGAGAATAATGGAGGTTAAGGCAGAACTGTCCAAATTAGATATTCTATCTAGCAATGCAGGATCTGGATATTTTTTAGAAAAACTTGATTATATAACAGAGAAAAAACCTTCTCATTATGTTCCACATTCCGTACAAGACGAATGGAAGAAAATAATTTATGCATTGAATGCGTTTTATTATATAAGAAAAGTTGTCAGACGAGAAATGGCATTCCCCGATGGGGTAAGGGAAATTGTTTTCAATCTGAGAGACTATGCATTTAAGCAGAAGTTGTTTGCGAAAAAGAAGTTTTTTGAACTTCCTAGCAAAATTATTACTAAACGAGAACAAAAAGAACATAATAAAGACGAGGGTCTGTATGTTATTGAGTATAAAGGTGTGCAGTTACTTTGCATAGGTGATTACTTTAAATTAAGCAGGGGTGATAGTAACAGTGCAACTCCAGCAGGTATAGTACCTCGTTCTTTTGAAAAAGAGGCTATAGAGAGTATATTGTCAAACAGTAATTTCCCCGATGTCATTTTATTCACCCCGTCAGAATCGTTTGAGTCTGATGAGGAGCGAGTAGAACTATTCAAATCTTTATTGAGACCAAAATCATGTGTTATTGCCCTTAATGAAACAGCAAAAAGAGTAGCAGAAAAGCACAACGGTGGACATAGAATCTCTGTACTTGATGTAAGTAATAGCGATAAGGCGTTGCAAGAGGAACTGTTTCTGCAAATGGGTTTTTCTTTGCATGTTTATGAAACATTGCGAAATGATTTAACTGCACCTTCTCCATTGCTTGGGTTAGCTCCTATCGGTGATAGTAAGTCGTTCACTTTCCAAGCTGGTGAGAAGATAGAGGGTCTACTACAGCCTGTTAAAACGAATAATCATAGTCATACACTTACTCCAAAAATTAAGGAGACAGTAGACAATCTTGAACGCACAAGAAAAGGGATGAGGCGAAACCTAGAAAAGATCAGTGACTATAGAAATGTACTCATTGCAAATAAGAGCTTAGTTGATAATTTTCCACAAATATCGTTTTTAGTCTTTTTCCCAGATCCCACTCATGAAGCGAATGAAGCAGGAAACTTTACAGCTCCAATATATGTTGCGAATGGCAATTTCTTTGCAAGCGTTGATATTGTGTCTCCATTAAGTAGTGGTGCTATACACTCATATCCACCCGGTAGCTTTAATGGAGGATATGATGAAAACTACTTGAAATGCCACACTTTGCTTAATGATTCCACGTTTTGCAGTAGCTACTGTGCAGATGAGGATAATTTGTCTTGCCATGATGAAGCTAATGAAATAGGTTTCTCTCTTAATAATACAGCTCCTGCTAAGGCTGCACTCTGTTTATTAAGACATGTGTTGCCCATAAGGTCATTAGCTTCAGAGACTTCCAGCTACTGTTCTATCCTAAGGAAAATTGAGATTGAAGACGGCACTTCGGGTGTATTGATGGTAATTGTTAATGTAGATAAGGGTAGCAATAGAAGTGAAATTCTTCACAGAATTTGCCGGGCGATTACATCAAGCGGCATTGCTTCACCTAAATATATATCGTATGAAAATATTAGATTTTACGAAGAAGAAACTAGTAACCATACTAATGATGATGGGCAATCTCATCCTAAATCACAAATATCAGCGATTGAGAAGATAGAGCTTTCGATAGATCATCCTATATGGGTAAAGTTAAACGATTTTAAGGCAGAGCTTGAGACCTCTTATAAATCGGCCTTAAGAGCATCAAAAAGCACTGGCACCCGGCAAGAGGAAAAGGATAATGCGCTTGAAACCGCAAACTTAATGCAGTGTTTTATCGAATCCGTATCTGAAGCAATTTCCAAGAAAGATTCTTCGCCACCATATATGGAAGTGCGTTTCTTTAACTGCGCAAAAGAAACTTTAACAAATAACGCATGGGGAAAATTTTTCAACGATAACGCAAAAAGGCATTTAACAAATATTATTGGAGCGGCTGAGGAGGCAATTGCTGACTATGGACAAGAGGGAAGCAAAACTCATAAAATATAAAACAAAAAATGAAATGATTCCGACGTTTTTTAGTGGTGTCTTTCTTTCTGGAGCAATTAATATTCTAACAACCGAAAGCGCACGTGACTGCTCATTTAAAATGATATCCATGCTCATGATGTTTGCGACATGTGGTTTGTTTTTTTGGCAAGCATCAAAAACCCATGAGTTGCAAGTATGGATAAACTCAGAACCAGAAGACATAAGAGACGATGATGAGCATTTCTTAAATAATACTATTCACTGGGACTTTTGGAAATTCAAGAACGCATATAAGATAGTTCTTTTGATAATTCCCAAGATAGCATGGTTTTCTGGATTGCTAAGTTTAGTAATTTTTTGGTTTTCTAGCGAATTGGAAACTGTACTAACTTTAGTAAATGCGTTCATGTGTAACTTTTTTAATCGTTGACAGGTAGGTGTGTTATGACAAAGTACATTATAACGAAAGGTTTAGGCAATTCTAAATATGACTTAAATGCATTTGATAATGCGCTTGTTTCATCAGGGATTGCTGATTTTAACTTGGTTAAGCTAAGTAGTATATTACCTGCCAATTGCCATAGAGCAGAGTGCATTGATTTGCCCAAAGGAGCATTTCTCCATACTGCGTATGCAAGATATATTGAGACACGCCCCAAGCAAACTATTTCTGCTGCTATTGCGATAGCCATTCCGAGAGACAAGTCTCTTTCAGGAGTAATCATGGAAATGTCAGGAATTTGCAGTGCTGATATTGCAGATGAAACAGTATGCGAAATGGTTGAAATAGCAATGGAGACAAGAGGAATAAAATTGTATAACATAGTGAAAGAATCTGTTTCTATGGAGACCAAAGATGGATTTAACTGCGTTATTGCAGCAGTAGCAATTTGGTAAGAAAGGGGACTATCATTATGGCGATTTATAGTAAAACTTTAAGTGACGATAGGATTCTATCGCTCATTCCAGAAAATAAAAAACACATTCTTTTGGTTGCTTGCGGAGGATGTGTTAACGAATCGTTGGCATATGACCACGATAACCCTATTCTTGTTTTTGATGACGAGAACAATTCAATTCCTTATGCATCAAAAGTCGAAGCGAAAAGGATTTCTGCTGTCTTGGAGACAAGCGGATGTGGCGTGGAGATAAAGTTATTAACAGGAGATATGCCTGTACTTTGTATTTACTCGGAAAGTGATACAAGTATTTTGGATACCATGACTAACCCCGACTTGATATTAACAATATCATGTGCTTCAGGTGCAATGGGGATGAAATTTCTTACTGATACTCCTGTTATTTCTATCACTCATCAGGTTGGGTATGTTTCCTACACTTATAGAGATGCCGATAGTAAGCGACTCATAATTAAAGAGAGTTCGAGGTGTCAAATGATATAACATGTTAACGATTAATTATACACTCAATTATAAATCAGGGTTATCGTGCTTTGGCTTTTTTTGTAAAATTATTTCAAACACCATGACAATATACTTCAGAACATGATAAATCAAAACAACCGTGTTCTTTTGCAAATTATTTTGACTCAAGTATACTTGACAGATACGCAATACCCATTTTTCTTGACATTTGTACTAAGAATATTGTAGAATTGAAACCATCTATTTGCATAATGAAAGTTAAAAACAGAGGTGGCATTGTTGAAATATCCAGAATATTCCGGTATTGAGTTCAACTTTGAAAGGCAACGCCAAGCATTGACCGCACAAAACACAGGAAAAGACGGCTTTGAGTATTTTTATGTGTTGGGACATTATGATTACTTAACAATACGTGAAGTTTGCTTATATGAACAATTTTCTCCTAGTTTGAAAGAGAAGCCATGCATTTCAAACGGATATGAGGATACTTATAAACGTTCTGCAAATAGTTTCCTTGTTAGAGCCACTATTCCTTCGGATTTGGATGATATGGAAAAATACCCGGAGGGGGTTTTTAGTTATTCCATACACGATATTGGAATGATAGAACATAAATGCAAGCCATTTTTCACAGCAATTCTGTTGAATTTTACATATTCTGCTATAAAGGAACAGGGGTTATCTGCGCTTACTAAAAAAGTTGCGGACATTGTCAGGAAGGTTTCTGACAGTTATATTGAGAAGCCTGGCACGAAGCAGACATTCGCAGTATATAACTGCCTAGGTTCCATAGATTGCATTGTCGTTTGTAGGAGCAATAATTTCTCAATTGCTACAGATTCGTTGAGAGCTATAAAAATGGAATCTGATATAATTTGCGCTTCATACTTTATACCAATGATTGTTTCCTATTCCTCTGATGAAGATAAGATACAAGCTCTCGAATCAACTGTAAAGAGTGGAGTTGATGAGGACATAGAGTTTTTTATCCGAGCAACTTTACGTCCGGGAGTAGCGTGGGAGGATTTAAAAGCAGATTTAAAAGTGTTTTGTGAACAAAATGACATTATTAGTAATGAATTGGAAATACCAGATGTCGCATACAATGTATCAGGTACCCATGATTTATTATTCAAAATTTCTAAAAATCCCTCCGCTCTTTGCAAGTTGATGTTGAACAAAGGAAGTCCGTTACAATACCAATATACAACAAATAGTGATTCAATTCTTAGTAAGCATACAGAGTTGGCGAGACCGCTGATTAATGATGGAACTATAAAAAACATAGATTCGTATTTTGAAATAAGGCATAAGAAAGAACAGGAAATCAAAAAAAGGTTATCAGATGTTTTACGAGTCCATGTCAAACATGAATATGCTTATGGGACGAGAATATACGATGGTATAATGTCCCTTTTACACAGTTATTATGAACTCACAGAGATTTCTAGTAACTTTGATATCGCATATATGATTGATTGGTTTGTTGAGGGTTTTATTGAAATGATGGAACAGTCAAATGATCTATGTACAGAAAGCTACAAGCTCTTTAAGCTCTCTGATGAGGCTTTGAATGACTTTCGAGACATCCTCTCCAGAGTGATTGGAGACTTCTCAAAAAGCAAACGCAATTGGTTGGATGGTCATCTTCTTACACATAAAGTTTTGGGTTCTACCAAAAAGATAGTTACTGTGATTTACTGGCTTATCAGAGAACTGGACAAAAAAATAAAATCAAGTAACGCAATTGAAGAGGGTGATTTTCATTTTATTATAACCAGTGGTGGAGTAGATATTTTTAAGGCAGAGCGAATATTTGATCATATCCATGCCAGTGTCGACCGCAGACTCATCGTGATAACATTACCAGAAAAAAACCTCTTTTTAGATTTGAAAAAAAAGACCTTATTATTAGTGTTCCACGAATATTTTCATTATGCCAGTAGCGATGTGAGAAATAAAAAGCTGCGTAAAAAATGTTATTTGCAAGCACTTTCTCTGTATATTACTGATGTAATTATTTGTGAAAGCATTGAGTATGGCATAAAGGCCCGTATAAAAGCAGCCCTTATTGGCAACGGGGTAGATATATATGTAAAAGAAACACTTGAGTTTACAAATAAATGTATAGGAATTATCAAGAAAAAGATATATAGCGAGATAATATATCCAATGTTGTCTAAAGACCTTGAGAGCGATGATTCAATTATATATTTTAATGATATTTTAAAAAGAATTAAAAAATCGCTAAACATAATGCTTGATCCGGTCGATAAAGAGAAAAGAGAGTATCTTAATGATTCTCAGTCATATAATGAAGATTCTCCACATGATGTATTAAGAAACCCTGTGTTATACCAAACAGATATAATAGTGAAGATAGCAGACTGTATGGTTTTTACGTGCCACCAGGTAGCTCAGTATAGTAATGCTGATTATGCTTCCAGAAGAGATATATTGGAGACTGCTTTTGAATCGAACTTAGATAAATGGGTGATTGAATCTCCAACCTATATGGAAAGGGGAGCATATTCACTTTTAAAAATTCATTTTATATGTGATGTTCAAAGACTTTTTGAGTTTATATCCGGAAGGATAGGGTCAATTAAAACAGAGTCAATTTACGATCCTTATAGAAACGCAAAACTTTTTAGGGATGCCTTTAGGGAAAGCTTCGCTGATGTCTGTAGCATTTACACTACCAACTGCAATGCAAAGGACTATATTGACTGTATACTAGCAGATCCAAAGTTAAAAACCACAAATGAGCTCAATGTCGGGGAACTTATGAGAATGTTTATGACACTTAAAATTTGTTTTGCAAATGACGAGGTAGATAATGCGATACAATCAATGTCTTGCGAAGACCAATTAAGATTTAAGAACTGGATAAGATGTTATGCGCCTTTAGTTCAGCAAATGATTACAAAACCATTGGAAGACTATCTTGAAAAATGCATAAATGACCTTGCTAATAAAATTGAACTCCGCAAGTATATGCCTTTAAATATTTTTAAGGATGCAATAGTGGAAGACCCAACTACTGCACAGGAAATCGCATTTTTCGATACGCTTTATAAAACGTGGAGCGAAATTGATGACTGCATGGATAACTGATGACAGTGCTTCAACAGAATAAGATATAGCCTTGAGAGTAGGAGATAACCAATAAAACGTCTATCGTGCTATATGTAATGAAGTAGTAAAGATGCCAATAAAGAATTCAATTTAAGGAGAATAAAATGAAAAAAGTGTTTGTAAAACGAAGCTTGGCGGAGGTGTCTGATAATGGGTAAGAATTTAAATCATTATCAAATCGACACAAAAAGAAAAGCGGTTTCTTACAGTTATTCTTATGAACCCCGACCTATTACGCAAAATCTTGAAAAATTGAAGGTCATAGACATCGACATCGACAATTCCGACTTCCCAGAATGGATGAGAAATCTTTTATTATTGCCAGAAGAAATCCCAACGCAGTAAGCACGTAATAGAGTATTTTATAGTAAGTAAAAGTTTTTCCATTACTATTATATAAAAGAAACATAAATGTCGCAACTATTGTGTTGACAGTCGTTGGCATGACAATGGGACATATGAGTTGAGATGTCCACAATGCCAAAACTAAACATTTTATTCGTTTAAAAGTTTGATTCCTACTTATTTCAATTCGCTTTCAAAACTAATAGATTCCGTTATTTATAATCAAATATACTTACCGTGTTGATTTACTCAACGTTGAAGTTGATAATACTCAAAATATAACCTCTTTTATTTTTAACAGGAGCTTCTTTCATCATTGAAGCTTCCTGTTTTTTCTACAACAAGTCAAAACGATGCCACTACTACAAAGTTGCATTATTTTTCAACGAAGTTTCACCTTTGATAGAAGTTGTTCACCGAATATGTTAACCTTTGGGAGAGCACTTGCTTTTGTAAACATGGGAGCAAAAAGTACTTTCGATTTTGTAATTTAATTCAACGGGAAGGAAAGTTGGAATGCAAGGATATTCGGGAGCACCGGCAAAGCATTATTTACGAATATGTGAAGAGGCGTATACCCAAGCGGATGTAGCGATAGCATCGGCAGCTGCACGTATGCCAGTAATACCGAGACCCAGTCGCCGTTTTCTTCCGCATACCGAAGGAGATGCCACGTATATCCCGAGTGCGACAGCAGGGTCATTATTATATGGATAATTTGCAAGTGCGGGTTGATTTTGAGATATATCAAGATGAAAACAATAAACATGTTCTTGTATTTGAAGTTGCAAGCCGTCCTATAGGGTTTACCTGTCCAGTGTTAAGAAATTGCATGGTGGCGGATTGATGACAGCCTTGTTCCTATGCCGGAGGATGTACGTCGTGCTATTTATGCTGGAGAGTGGACATAATTTTTCAAGTGATATCTGTACAGATAGTATAATAAATGATTTAGATACAAACGCAATTAATATATTTCGTGAAAAATGGCATGGTCATTCCGGAAATGAACGCTTAACAAATCTTGCTGATGAGCAATTACTTATAGACTGCGGTGCAATTACTGACAAAGGGGTCACTTACGCAGCTCTTATATTATTCGGCAAGCAGGAGATAATACAAAAGAAACTTCACCATGCGGAAGTGATTTTTGAATATCGCCCAAAAGAAGCAGCCGGACCTGCTGCACAAAGAGAAGAGTTCGGAGCGGGATTTTATATATATTATGACCGCATTTGGGAGTTGGTAAATCTTCATAACGATGACCAATACTATACAGACGGTTTTTATAAACATTCTGTGAAGTCATATTATGAAGATGTGGTGCGTGAAAGTCTGCTAAATGCAGTAAGTCATCGTGATTATAGGCTTGGTGGTGGTATTTTTATCCGTCAATATCAAAGCAGGCTTGTAATAGAAAGTCCCGGCGGACTCCCACATGGTATTACTATTGAAAATATCTTAAATAGACAAAATGCACGTAATAAGCTTATTGCCGATATTTTTAAGCTGTGTGGATTAGTAGAGCGTTCCGGTCAGGGTATGAACCTAATATATGAATCAGCAATAAAAAATGCAAAACCTCTGCCGGATTTTAACGGTTCGGATATGTATTTTGTAATGTTGACACTAACAGGACAAGTTATTAGCACGGACATGCTTTCCTATATTAAAAAGATAGATGAAGAACGGTTGAATAAAATCACAATGGACGATTATTTATTGCTTGTTTCGCTGTTTACGCAAAAAGGGCTTGCCAGTATTGATATTACACAGTTTGAGCACCTTGTTGAGCTTGAAATTGTTAGGATTACTGGAGATAGTACAGAACTTGTTAATGGAGAAAAAGTATTTGTTATCGAAAATCAATCGGCGGTTAATCGGCGGTCAATCGGCAGTAAACACCGATAAAGCACCGATTGAAAGTAAAACCACATCTGAACATATATTAGAATTTATTAAAAGTAATAATAAGGTAACATCATCACAGTTAGCGGATTTTACTGAATTATCACAACGTCGTATTCGAGAAATATTGAGTATACTAATTGCAGATGAGGTAATTGTAAAGGTCGGCGAATATCGTTATACGCATTATGAAATGAAAAAGTAAATCACAAATTATATGCAATCTAAAGAAAATTACAGTCGCTAAGGGACATCGCAAACTTTTATTCTGCATTGTCCCTTACAATATGTTACTATAACTATTAAGAAATTCACAAGCAGGAGGTGTTAATAGTGAGTGTGGTTGAAAATTCTACTGTATTAGCAGTACCTTGTAATCAAGCTATTATTTTAAGCCCGACGCAGGCTAATGAAATTTTCGCGAAAATAAAGAATAAAAGAACAACAAAAAAAGATAAAGATAAACTTGAACAAGATGTAAAAGTATTGTTCACAAAACCGGAATAGATTTTTTGGCATTGTTTTTGGCATTATTTATACCGCTTTAAACCGCCTAATAACGCTCTATCGACAATGAACTACTATAACAAAAAGAGCCTTGATTATTAGTGATTGCAACGCTTTCAAGGCTCTTTATATTTTATGTGCTTTTCTATCTTTTCGGTTTTGGAGACCGCCGCTCTACCAACTGAGCTATGCCCCTATGTATTGAAATTGCAACTCTTTGCGGTTTATAAGATGCTTCCTTTGTGCGCTGCACCTGAGTACCGCTCTCAATTGCCTTCTCAATTATAACCATCTTTTGCTTAAAGTCAATATCTTTCCACAGTAGAGCCATGACTTCACCCAGAAGGAACTTAAACAAAGCCGTTATAATCTTGCAGAAAATATTACAACCTAAAATCTGAAGTAAAAAGTGCCGAAACGATAAGACGGGGTGCAGAGAAAATTATTGATAGAGCAGAGCTTACTCCAGAACGTACACGCAATATATCCCATGAGCTTGAACTATAAAACCGGCGAGCAACCATACCCGCCGGAATACTCATAAAATATACGTTATTAAGACCGCTTTTGAAAACCACATAATTATATAAATGCTTATACTGTGACCATTTGCACTAGTGCACTTATATTTTCATGAATCTTTGTCTTATCAAAAAGTTTAAGGATAATATTCTTGTCGCGCAGTAATGGGAAAACATCTTGAAACTGACCGCTTTTTAATAAATCTCCCTCGAAAATATCTAAATGCTCATCAGCATTTTTCCTATTGCTATGAAGATATACGCTTTTACAGTAGGGTTCCATGCTCTCATAAAATTCTTTTAATGTTATCTTGCCATATGCAAAAGCGTGACCTATATCAAAAGCAAGTCCGAAATTATGATTG
>WQXS01000016.1 GCA_009784725.1 Oscillospiraceae bacterium | reverse complement strand
TGTTATAAAATATAAGATCAGCAAAATTTTTAAGGAGGACAAATAAGCATGAAGAAAACCAAGTTTCTGGCCTTGCTGCTCGCACTGGTTATGGTAGTCGGAATTGTCGCTGCTTGCGACAGTGGCGGCACACCGGATCAGCCTGCGACAACACCACCACCCGCAGATACATCAGGTGGCGGTAACGAAACCACCGACGGTGGTGAAGAAGTAATCGATATTCCGCAAGATCACGAGTATTATGAATTCGAGTACTACATGAACTACGACTGGTATGGCGTACAAGAATGGGGTTCGGACCTCACATCAAAACATTGGGGTGAGCTCTTCAACATCCATGCAAACATCAACAAGCCGGACGCAGCTCCGGAAGATCTCATGACCATCATGATTACATCGGGCGATTTCCCGGATGCAATCTGGATGGAAAGAGACGACTGGAACAGACGTCTTGCAAGAGACGGATACCTTGTTGACCTCGACACACTCAAGCCGCTCGTAGGAAACAACTGGTATGACGACAACATTCTTGCACAAACACAAGGACACCTTAAGATTGACGGCGTTCTCTACGGCATCCCGAACTGGGCACGTAAAGATGCTTCCGGCGGTAACAACGGCTGGATGTACACACAATCAATCTATGAAGCTGCAGGAGCTCCTGAAATCACAGTATTCTCAGACCTCTATGACTATGCAGTAAATGTCCGCGACAACGTTAAAGACAGCTACGGCTCACCGGTAATCCCCGTTTCTTCAGAGGGCGGCTATTATCCGGGTGAAAACATTCTCAGAGGCTTCTACAAATCATTCGGCGGCGCGCATGACGACGGCTGGTGGACAGCAGTTGACAGCAAATATGTCCCGATTGTTATGGATCCCCTCTATCAGGATGCACTCATCGAAGCTAACAAATGGTACCGCGAAGGTCTGTTCTCGGCAACAATGCTCACAGACACACGTGACCAATTCCTTGAGTATCTTGCTGATGCAAGAATCGGTCTGATCTGGTTTGACCAAAGCCATGACGACGGACTCAACTTCCGCAAAAACGTACGTGCAAACTTCCCGGGTGACTCCATTGAGCTTATCACCTTTGAAGGCGACGGCATGACCCGCATTTATCCGCCTGCAAACGGTCTTGCTCCCGGAAGAATCTATGGCGAGCACTACGGTACAATCGGCTGGAACGTAACATGTATTTTCAACACAGCTGAAAAACCCGAGCGTATCTTTGAACTCGTTACATACCTCCTCACCAAGCAAGGCTCCATCGAAATGATGTACGGCCCGCAAGGCGGAGCAGTATGGAGTGAACTCGATGCAAACGGTAACCCGATTCTCAACTTCAATCCCGATGACCATCCGGAAGAAGTTGCAGACTATGCACTCTGGCATTGGACACTTGCCGGCCACGCCGACAATGTTGACCACACCAAATTTGCTGTTAACGCAGCAATGCCCGAAGATCAACGCAGCTGGGTTATCACAAATCAATCCGACATCTTCACACCTCTGATGCGTCCGTTAACAGACGAATACATCAACGTCCGTGCAGTTATTGCTCCTGACACACCGCTTGCAATCGCACGTACACACTGTGATGAATACTGGAGAGAAATGCTTCCGCAAATCATTATGGCATCATCTGAAGATGCAGCAAAAGGTCTGATTCAAGATGTTCTTGACTTCTTCGAAGCAAACAGCATCCAGGAAATCATGGCTGAGCAACAAACTGTCTATGATGCAAACCTTGCAATCCAAGGCGGTTCAATCTTCACAAGATAACCATACCTACAGTTTAACCGCAATAGGACCGGCTGTTTTATACAGCCGGTTCTTTTATTGTTTTTTATGGTTCTTTTATTAAACTAACTGTTTAATAAAATACTTTCGTATGATATTATATGAGAGCGTGTTTCAAAGCGTGTATTATATTGAGTCCGGGCAGAAAGAGACGGTTATATTTATGAATATAAAAGAAATTATTTCTAAAATGACTCTTGAAGAAAAAGCAGGGTTGTGTTCGGGAATGAACTACTGGGAAACCAAACCCGTAGAGCGTCTCGGTATACCTTCCGTCCTTATGACCGACGGTCCGCACGGCTTGCGAAAAACGAATACAGGACCGTCATCAAAAGACAGAACAAGTGTCCCTTCAACATGCTTTCCTCCCGCTGTCTTATCGGCATGTTCATTTGATACAGAGCTGCTGTTTGAAATCGGCACCGCTATCGCCGAAGAAGCACTCACAGAAGAAATCCGCATTATTCTCGGTCCCGGTGTCAACATTAAACGCTCACCGCTCTGCGGGCGCAATTTTGAGTATTTTTCCGAAGACCCGTATCTTGCAGGTGAAATGGCAACAGCGTTTATTAAAGGAGCAGAAGCAAAGGGGGTAGGCACAAGCTTAAAACACTTTGCTGCAAACAATCAGGAAACACGCCGCTGGTCAAGCGATTCCCGCATTGACGAGCGTACTCTTCGTGAAATATATCTGCCCGCATTTAAAAAAGCCGTAGAGGAGGCACAGCCTGCAACGGTAATGTGTTCCTATAACAGAGTAAACGGCGAGTACGCATCGGAAAGCTATCGTTTACTGACGGAAATACTTCGTGATCAGTGGGGTTTTGACGGTATTGTCGTAAGTGACTGGGGTGCTGTTAACGACCGTGTCAAAGGTCTCGCAGCAGGTCTTGAGCTCGAAATGCCGGGTGTTGCAGAGCCGTCAAACGATGCATATATCGTCGATGCAGTGCGTTCGGGTAAACTGAAAGAAGAAGTACTTGACCTTGCAGTGGAGCGCTTATTAAAGCTTATTATCCGTGTACATCCGGATGCCCACAGTGACAGGTCCAATGCTGCTTCAAATGCTCCCGGTCAAAATATAAAAGAAGTAAAATCCTTTGACAAGGAAGAGCACAATAAACTGGCACGTAAGGTTGCCGCAGAGTCCATTGTGCTTTTAAAGAATGAAAATAATATCCTGCCGTTAGGAAAGGATAAAAGTATAGTATTTATAGGCGAGTTTGCAGAAACCCCGAGATACCAAGGAGCGGGAAGCTCTCGGGTCAACCCGATAAAAATAACATCGGCGCTTGATGCAGCTGAAGCCTACTGCGGCATCACATTCTGCAAGGGTTATAATGCAAGTGATTGCGACGAACCGGACAGAGTGCTTGAAGATGAGGCTGTTTCCGCCGCAAAAACCGCCGATGTCTGTGTAATATTCGCAGGTCTTCCGCCTGCATACGAATCCGAGGGATATGACAGAACACATATGCACATGCCCGGCGGTCAAAACATGTTGATTGAAGCCGTTTCTGCGGCAAACCCCAACACTGTAGTAGTTTTACATAACGGCTCACCGGTAGAAATGCCCTGGGCTAATAAAGTTAAGGGCATTATTGAAGCATATCTCGGAGGTCAGGCAGGAGGCGGAGCAGTTGTTGATATTCTGTTCGGGGTTTCCAATCCATGCGGAAAGCTTGCCGAGTCATTTCCGAAAAAATTAAGTGACAATCCTTCATATCTTTACTATTTAGGAGAGCGTGATTTGACCGAATACCGCGAGGGAATCTTTGTAGGCTACCGCTATTATGATACCAAAGAAATGGAGACTCTATTCCCGTTCGGTCACGGGCTCAGCTACACTGCTTTCGAATATTCAAATCTGCGTCTCAGCTCTGTATCAATCAAGGACACAGATACACTGAGCGTAAGCGTTGATATAAAAAACACGGGAAGTATTGAAGGTAAGGAAATAGTCCAGCTGTATACCGCTCAAAAAGAAAAAGACGACAGGCTCATCCGCGCAAACAAGGAGTTAAAAGGGTTTGCAAAGGTTTCACTCACACCGGGAGAGACAAAAACAATATCCTTTAAGCTTGATAAAAGTGCGTTTGCATATTTTAATACCGAAATAAACGACTGGCATGTATTATCAGCTGTTTATGAGGTAATAATCGGGCGCTCCTGCACAAATATAGCACTCTCGGCCGAGGTAACTGTCGAATCAACAATAGAAATACCATTTAAAGCAGATGAAAATACAACAGTCCGTGATATAATACGGATGAAAAACGGCGAGACGTTTTATATGGAAATGGCAGACAAAAGTCCGCTGCTTTCAAGGTTTAAGGAGCCTCCCGACCCGGGGACTCCCGAATATATGCACTATAAAGCAATTCCCGAAATGGTTCCGAGACAGGTGCGCTTGATGGGACTTCTCCCGGGGATGTCTCTTGAGGATGTAAAAAATATAATAGATGAGAAGTTAAATAAATAATGTCAAATATTAAGGATATGACGGAGGGAATACCCATCCGTCTGATGGTAAGGTTTTCAATACCGCTGCTTATAACAAATGCGCTGCAAATGTTTCTTACAATTGTGGACAGTGCGATTATAGGGCGTTTGCTCGGAGTTAACGCATTTGCTTCAATTGGTGCAACCATGGGTCCGCACTGGCTTATCTTCAGTGCAGTGCTTGGAATTAACCAGGGGTTTGGTGCTCTTATTGCACAACGCTTCGGTGCAAAAGACTCCGAAGGTCTTCGCAAGGTGTTTGTCACCGCTATGTACTTAGCAGCAATGCTTGCAGTTGCAATAGGTGCAGGCTGTCTTGCGGTCAATCGCCCGCTAATGGAGCTCATGCGAACCCCATCAGAACTTATAGACGGGTCTGTCACATATTTGACCTGGCTATGGGCAGGAATGCCGCTTACATTCGGATATAACCTGCTTGCAATGACATTGTTTTCACTAGGTGACAGTAAAACACCTTTATATGGTATGATAGTAGCAACTATCGTAAATATTGCCTTTGATTTAATTCTTATTATGCCCTTCGGTATTGCCGGAGTAGCTGCAGCATCATTAATTGCTCAAGCCGCAGCAATGATACTTTGCATCCGGGCAATAATAAAAACAGGTTTATTTAAGGGCTGCGGGTATAAGCTTGACAGAAAATACATAAGACCTTTACTGCGTCTTGCTCTGCCGCTCGGCTTCCGTAATGCAATTATCGAAGTCGGCGCGTTGATTGTTCAACGCTATGTTAATGAGTTCGGAACAGAATTTGTTGCAGGCGTTGCAGCTGCAAAACGTATGTATAGCCTGCTGATGATTGCAGGAGGTGCAATTGAGGCGGCAGTCACAACATTTGTAGCCCAAAATTTCGGTGCAAAACAATTTGACAGGGTAAAACAAGGCTTAAAAGACGGATTAAAGCTTGTAATCGGCGCAGCAGCGGTTATAATGGCAATATCTCTGCCGTTCGGACGGCAAATACTCAGCCTGCTCATTGAAGGCGACCCCGAGCAGGTAAGCGCAGTTTTGGATGTCGGTGTAAGGCAGCTAAATCTAATGTCATGGGGACTGCCGTTTTTATACCTGCTGTTCCTCTACCGTGCGGCACTGCAGGGGCTAGGAAATGCGTTTTTACCGATGATATCCGGTTTTATAGAGCTTGCCCTTAGAATATTCTCAGCTATCGTAATGACCCGTCTTATCGGCGACTGGGGCGTACTGATGTCCGACCCGATAGGCTGGCCCTTCGCAACATTACTGCTCGTAATTTCATACTTCATCGTCTTCCGGCGTGTCAAAAAACAAAACTTACAGGAGGAATCATAATGAAACAACAATCGTTAAACGGCTCATGGGCTTTGGATTTTCTTGGGGAATCACCATTTAAGGGGCAGACATTAAGCGTAACCGTTCCCGGGTCTGTTTATTCGGCTCTGCTTGATGCGGGAAAAATGCCCGACCCGTACTGGCGTGACAATGAGCTTGAAGCACTAAAGCTGATGGATTATGATTTTGAATTTAAACGCAGCTTCGACCTTGAAGAGCATGAAACCGATGAAATATTGCTTATATGTCAGGGACTTGATACGATTTGCGATATAGAGCTAAACGGCAGCAAAATCGCAAATACAGACAATATGCATAGGCTCTGGGAGTTTGATATTACTGATATTGTGAAGAAGAGTGGGAATGAATTAAAGCTTACATTCACCTCTCCGACAAGATATGCTGCCGAGCGGCACAGTGAGATTCTTACGGACGGAACACCCGACGCAATGAGAGGTTTCCCGCAGGTCCGCAAAACACACTGTATGTATGGATGGGACTGGGGTCCGAGACTGCCCGATGCAGGTATCTGGCGTGATATTTCAATAGGTTATACAGGTGCAGGAAGGCTCGACAGCGTTTATGTCACACAGGAGCATTTGGACAGCGGAGCAGTAGAGCTTGATTTTTACATTGAATGTTCGGGTGAATGTGACAGCATTGAAATTGAAGTAACAGCTCCGAACGGCGAAAAGATTACATCAAAAATAGATTGCAATACAGACGGTTCCTGCGGCAGTATTCCAACATGCTGCGGTACGGGCGACCCTGTTATTATTAAAACCCCCGAGCTTTGGTGGCCCGCAGGATACGGAGCACAGCCTTTATATAATGTCAGAGTTGTACTCAAGGGTGGCGGAAAAGAACTCGATGTCTGGGAACGCAGAATAGGGCTTCGTACAATGACTGTTGTCCGCAACGAAGATAAATGGGGTGAATCATTTGCCCATTCGGTTAACGGTGTTGAAATATTCGCAATGGGTGCCGATTATATTCCCGAGGACAATGTTTTTTCACGCATCACAACAGAGCAAAGGCGAGGACTGCTTGAGGACTGCGTTGCAGCAAACTTTAACGCAATACGTATCTGGGGCGGCGGATATTATCCGGGTAATGATTTCTATGATATCTGCGACGAGCTCGGACTCATTGTCTGGCAGGACTTTATGTTCTGCTGTGCAGTTTATGAGCTTACACCCGAATTTGAAGAAACTATCCGTGCGGAAATGGTTGATAATATAAAGCGGCTCCGGCATCATGCTTCTCTCGGGCTTTGGTGCGGAAACAACGAGCTTGAGCAGGCACATTTTGATGGATGGTATGAGGCAACATTAAAGCAAAGAGCTGATTATATAAAAATGTTTGAGTACATAATCCCGCAGGTACTGCAGGAGCATGACCCACAGACATTTTACTGGCCCGCCTCCGCATCGAGCGGCGGAAGCTTTGACAACCCGAATGACCCGAACAGGGGAGATGTCCATTACTGGGAGGTTTGGCACGGTTTTAAGCCCTTCAGCGAATATCGTAAATATCATTTCAGATATGCTTCCGAGTTTGGCTTCCAAAGTTTTCCATGCCTGAAAACCGTTGAATCTTTCACAGAACCCGAGGACAGAAATATATTCTCACGTGTTATGGAAATGCATCAGAGAAACATGGGAGCAAACGGGAAAATCCTCGGATATCTTTCAACAATGTACCGTTATCCGAATGATTTTGACCACCTGCTGTACGCATCACAGCTTTTACAGGCGGATGCTGTACGTTACGGCGTAGAGCACTGGCGCCGCAACAGAGGACGCTGTATGGGTGCAATTTACTGGCAGCTTAATGATATCTGGCCTGTTGCATCCTGGGCTTCAATAGATTATTATCGTCGTTGGAAGGCACTGCATTATTACGCAAAACGTTTCTTTGCAAGAGTAATGATATCCTGTAATGAAACCGGAGAAATGACGGAGCGGCCGTTCTGCGTTGCACAGCCCGAGCCAATCAAAAAAGCGGCACAGCTGAACGTTGCAAACGAGACAATGGAAAAAGTATCGGGAGTTGTAAAGTGGGCACTTCGTGACCCGTCCGGAAAGATTCTAAAAAGCGGTGAGGAGAAGGTTAGTGTAAACGCACTTTCATCCTTGTGGCTGCCGGAGTTTGACTTCTCCGACTGCTGTGAGCTTTCAAACTATTTCAGCTATGAACTCGAAGTCGCAGGAAAGCCGGTTTCCGCAGGAACAGTCCTCTTTTGCATGCCGAAGCACTATACATTCCTTGACCCGAAGCTCAGCGTAAAAAGAAACGGTAAGGAAATAACGGTTTCAGCACAGGCATACGCAAAAAGTGTTGAAATCTACTCTGAGGACGAGGATTTTGTCCTGTCCGATAACTATTTCGACATAAACGGCGACAGCGTTACCGTCGAGCTGGTAAGGGGAGACCCGAAAAACCTGAAAGTAAGGTCAGTTTATAATATAGGGAGATAACCGAATACATGGTTGCACTATTAATTTCACTTATATATCTTGCATTTATAGGGCTTGGGCTGCCCGATTCATTGCTCGGCTCTGCTTGGCCTGTCATGTATGTCGAGCTTGAGACAAGTTTTTCATATGCCGGAATAATTACAATGATTTTCGCAGGCGGGACGATTATATCAAGCCTTCTTTCCGACAGAGTGACAAGGCGGCTCGGAGCGGGGCTCACAACTGCAATCGGTGTTCTAGCCCTTGCTATGTCAATGTTCGGGTTTTCAAATTCAAGCGCATTCTGGATGCTTTGCCTTTGGGCGATACCGCACGGGCTTGCTGCAGGAACAATTGATGCCGCACTTAATAACTATGTTGCGCTTCATTTCAGCTCCCGTTATATGAGCTGGCTGCATTCATTCTGGGGTGTCGGAGCTGTTATAAGCCCGTATATAATGGGATACAGCCTGACAAACAGTCTCGGCTGGGAAACGGGTTATTTTACGGTATCAATGATACAAGTCGGAATTGCAGCGATGCTGTTTATCAGCCTGCCGCTGTGGAGAAAGCACAAAGGCGGAATCCCGCCCGTCGAAGAAAGAGGAAAAGCAATGTCACTTCCTCAGATTCTTCGTATCAGAGGCGTTAAGCTTATATTACCCGCATTTTTCGCATACTGTGCCGCCGAGGCATCAACTATGCTTTGGGCTGTAAGTTATCTTGTAATGCAAAGAGGAATACCCGAAGAAACAGCGGCAGGATACGGTGCGTTGTTCTTTTGGGGAATGATGGGCGGCAGGTTTTTCGGAGGTTTCATCGCCGATAAGGTTGGCGACAGAAACATGATACGAAGCAGTGTTGCTATAATGATAACAGGTATAATCATGATAATGCTGCCTGTCGGCGTAAATGAGCTGAGCCTCATCGGGCTTGTCGTACTCGGACTCGGCTGTGCAACGGTTTACCCGTCGATAATACATTCAACACCGAGCAATTTCGGAGCTGAAAATTCACGTGCTATAATAGGAGTGCAAATGGCAGGTGCATATACGGGTTCAACATTTATGCCGCCGCTACTCGGGCTCATAGCAGAATTTACCGGAATCGGCTTATATCCGTATTTCATACTCGGTTTTGCTTTATTGCTACTGCTCATGACCGAGCTATTAAACAGAACAGTTGATAAAAATAAAGAGTTAACAGAAAAACAGGAGGGCTAACAAATGTCAAAAGCAGCAATAATAGGTGCGGGAAGTACCTACACACCGGAACTGATTGAAGGGTTTATCGAAAGAAACAATAATCTGCAGTTTGATAAAATTGTTTTAATGGACATTAATCAGTCAAGTCTTGATTTAGTCGGAGGTCTTGCAAAAAGACAGCTTGAAAAAGGCGGCTTTAAGGGTGAAGTGATTCTTACAACAGACAGAAGCCTTGCGCTTGACGGTGCGTCGTTTATATTTGCGCAAATCCGTCCCGGAGGCATGGAAGGCAGAATTCGCGACGAAAAAATCCCGCTTAAATACGGGCTGCTTGGTCAGGAAACAACGGGAGCCGGCGGATTTATGCAGGCAATGCGGACAGTACCGGTAATTATGGACATGGTTTCCGATATAAAACGCCTTTCTGCCGATAATGCATGGCTTATTAACTTTTCAAACCCGTCGGGCATAATCGCCGAGGCTGTAATCAATCTCACGGACACAAACATTGTAGGGCTTTGCAACTGTGCGATTAATATGGTAAAAGGCATTGCCGATGTGCTCGACACATATGATTTCGATTATGAATATATCGGTCTTAATCACCTGAGCTGGATTACAAGCGTGACTTTGCACGGGCAAACAGAAAATCTCGTTTCAACTCTTGCGGGAAAGGCCGATACTGCAATGAAAAATAATCCTGTTGCAAGCATTGACCCTGCAATGATGAGAGCTGTGCCGTATGTCCCGTCTTCATACCTGAATTATTATTATGCAAGAAGCGAGCAAGTCAAAAAATGCCTTGATGCCGAGAAATGCCGCGGTGAAATTTGCATCGAAATCGAAGGCAAGCTTCGCGAAAGCTATTCAAACCCCGATTTAAAAGAAAAACCGCCGGAGCTTGCTCAGCGGGGAGGAGCATTATACGCTACGGCTGCAGTATCTGCGGCAGAGTCTATTGTATGCGATAAAAAGGACTTGCATGTTGTTGCCGCAAGGAATAACGGAGCGGTTCCTTTTATGGATGATGATGATGTTGTAGAAATTTTATGCCGTTTGGGAAGAAATGGCATTGAACCGCAAGGCGTAAGTGTGTATAATGAGTATGTCTCCGGTTTGATGAGGGCAGTTAAAGCATACGAAAAGCTTGCAGTCCGTGCCGCTATGGAAGGTGACAGAGACGTTGCGCTCGCCGCTCTTATGGTACATCCGCTTGTAGGCGATGTGGCAAAAGCAGTACCGATGCTCGAGGAAATGCTAACAGCGAACAAGGAATATGTGCCTAATTTCTTTAGGTAAGAATCATTCGCTTTGCAAATATTATTATTTTTAACCGAGGTTTTTTAAATGAGTAAATTAATTCTTGGCCTTGACGGCGGAGCAACAAAAAGCCATATTGCGCTTTTTAATGAAAACGGAAATTGTGTCAGTACAACAACGTACGGGCCGCTTAATCATGAAGTGATGAAGGGTTCATACGCTGAGCTTGAAGAGCGGCTCGGTGAGCTTCTGCCCCGTGCTGTCAAGGAAGCGGGTGCAACACTTGATGATATTAAACATGCGGTATTAGGGGTTGCCGGAGTTGATACAAATGCTCAGTTTGAACTGATTTCCGGTATGATCGGCAAAATCGGGTTTAAGGATTATATTGTATGTAACGATGCGGTTCTCGGTGTTGCCGCAGGCTGTCCGAAGTGCGTAGGTGTATGTGCGATTAACGGCACCGGATTTAAGCTTGCCGCAATCGACAACAGCGGTGTAACGGTCGAGACCTGCGGTCTTGGAAACTTTACCGACGACCTCGGCGGCGGCTATTGGTACGGGCACAGAGCGATTTGCTCTGTTTATAATGAGATATATAAGCTCGGGCGCCCGACCATTATGAAAGAAATGGTGTATGACCTGTTCGAAATCACACGCCGCGAGGATTATCTCGAGGTTCTCAACGAAAAGTTTTACAGCGACGAAATAGACTCGGTATCAATCAACAGCATCGCATTTAACGCTGCCGCACTCGGTGATGCTGTCGCAATAGGAATTCTTGAGGCTTCGGCAGAGCAATACGCCGGAGCAATTGCACGCTTATTGATGGATTTCGATTTCCCCGCAGACCAAACTGCATATGTCACACTTGCAGGCTCCGTCTTCGTGAAGCAAAAAGTAAAACTGCTGCAAGACTTTATCAGAATGAGAGTAGACGACGCTTTAAATGGACGCAGCGTGGAATACATAACACTGGACGCCCCGCCCGTCGCAGGCGCAGTAATGTGGGCAGCACAAAAAGCCTCCTTCGACATCGAAATGCCCGCAATAAAAGCCGGCCTCGAAGCCGCCGGACTGTAATATTTTAGAGAAGAACGTAAAAAAGAGGCTTTAAGCCTCTTTTTTTAACGTTCTTCTCTAAAATAGTTTGTGCCGCAGGCTTTTGGTTGGGAGAGTTCTTTGCTTTGGCGGATGCTGGTGAAGATAAGGACGAGGATTGTTGCTATAAAGGGGAGGACGTTGTAGATTTGCTGCGGGATGCTTGCGTTTGGAAGGAAGGTTTGGAGCCAAGGGTCGAAGTAGAGCCAAAGTGCGGATAATCCGCCGAACAGTAATGCGCCTATAATGGCTCTTGAGGGTCTCCATGCTGCAAATATGACAAGTGCAACTGCTATCCAGCCTCGCCCGGCTATGCAGTTGTCTATCCATGTTCCGGCATTACCGCCGACTGTTGCCATTGAAATATATACACCGCCGAGCCCGCAGATACCGCCGCCGACACTTGCAGCGATGTATTTATATTTTGTTACATTGATTCCGACGGCATCGGCAGTAGCGGGATTTTCACCGACACCGCGAAGATTCAGACCAACCCTTGTTTTGTTAAGTAAAACTATCAGCAATACAGCTGTTGCGACTGCAAGGTAGACCATAAAATTATATGAGAAGAAAAGTCTTCCTATAACGGGAATATCACTGAGAAACGGAATGGAAATACCGGAGAATACACTTTTTGTCGAGTCGGAAACGGTTGTAAAGCCGCCTGCTCTTATTCCGAGCAGCTCACCGATTAAATTCCCCGCACCTATTCCGAAGATTGTAAGTGCAAGACCTGTAACATTTTGATTTGCACGAAGTGTAACGGTCAGCAGGCTGTATATAAAACCGCCGAACGCACCTGCAAGGAAACCTATCAGAACTGCAAGCAGAGCAGAAACTATTCCCGATGCTCCGCTGCCTGCAGCGGTTTCATAAAAATACGAAGCGGCTATACCTGCAGCAGCGCCCATAAACATCATACCTTCAACGCCGAGGTTCAGGCTTCCGGATTTTTCCGTTAAAATTTCACCCAGGGTAGCAAAAAGAAGCGGAGTAGCGGCTATTACAGCCATAAAGAAAAAGTTTGTAAAATCAAAGCCTCCGACCATTACTCCGTCACCTCCTTTTTAGAGTTCTTAAAAACGAGCTTAAAGTTCAGGAAAAATTCACATCCGAGCATAAAGAACAATATAAGACCTATGAGAAGCTGTGCTGCCGACTCGGGAATATTGTAGATGGTTTGAATTGTGCCCGAGCCTTTTTGGAGTATTGCAAGAAATACGGATATAGCAATCATTGCCGCAGGATTAAGCTTTGCAAGCCATGCAACCGTTATTGCAGTGAAACCGACACCTCCCGTAACACCCTCGGAGATTGTGAAGTTTGCACCCGCAACCGTTACAAAGCCGGTGATACCTGCAATTGCACCCGAGATAAACATCGTACGCAAGAATACAAGTTTTACGTTAATGCCTGCATATCTTGCAGTTTGAATGCTTTCACCTACAACAGTGATTTCATATCCCTGTTTGCTTTTTTTCATATAAATATATACGAGTGCAACAAGTACAAGAGCAATAATCCATCCGACATGGACTCCGAATACTCTCGGAAGCCTTGCACTGATATTAAACATTGAGATAACCGGGAATCCCATCATTCCGGGGTCGCGCCACGGGCCGTACTGGAGATATCTGATTCCTTCAAGGGCAATATAGTTAAGCATAAGCGTAAACAGAGTCTCGTTAGTATTCCATTTTGCCTTAAATACGGCGGGAATCATTCCCCAGATTCCGCCTGCAACAACTGCTGCTGCGAACATTACCATGAGCAAAACGGGTGAAGGCATATTTTGATGATGGAACAGTGCAAAGTAACTTGCTGCCGTTGCACCTGCGATGATTTGACCTTCGGCGCCGATGTTCCAGAAACGCATTTTAAACGCAAGAGCTATTCCCATTCCGGTAATGAGAAGCGGGATTGCCATACGTGCTGTTTCACGGAGTACCAGAGCTGAGCCGAGCGAGCCGTTTACCATGTCGCCGTAGACGAATATGGGATTATGACCCATAAACAAAATCAAGATACCTCCGACAACCAGAGCACTGACAATTGCAGCAGCTCTGACAGCGATTGCTCTTTCTCTGCTGACAGTATCTCTTTTTACCATACGCACAAGCGGCTCATGATGCTCCTTGTATTCATCATGTCCTGCAATGGTTACATTCTCTTTTTCAGTTACTTTTTCATCTTCCATCTAAAAACCATCTTTATTTCTGCATTATAATTTCTTATTTCTCATATATCTCTGCATTCTGCATTCTTATTTCTCATTTATTACTGCTCTGTCATTAAAAGTCCAAGTTCTTCTTTTGTCGCTGTTTTTGCGTCTACAATACCGCTGATACGTCCGCTGCACAGCACCATAATACGGTCACACAGTTCAAGCAGAACATCGAGGTCCTCGCCGACAAATAATACAGCGACTCCCTCTTTACGCTCATCATTGAGCAGATTGTAGATTGTGTATGATGAGTTTATATCAAGACCTCTGACGGGGTATGCAACAATCAGTACCGACGGTTTGGAATCAATTTCGCGTCCGAGAAGAACTTTTTGTACATTACCTCCCGATAAACGCCGGACGGGTGTTGATACTCCGGGTGTCACTATTTCGAGTGATTTGATTAATTTTTCGGCGGTTTCCTTTGGTTTTTTCCTGTCAATCAGGAAGCCTCTATCATTGTGATAGCTTTTGAGCATAATATTCTCGACCATGTCAAGACCTGCAACAAGCCCCATTCCAAGCCTGTCTTCGGGAACAAACGCAAGATGTACGCCTTTTTTCGCTATTTCGGTCGGTGAAAAACCTGTTAGCTCGCTTGTGTGTCCGTCTTCAATAAATTTTATGCTGCCGCTCTCGATGGGATAAAGCCCTGTCAGTGATTCGCAAAGCTCTTTTTGTCCGCTGCCCGCAATTCCTGCAACTCCGAGAATCTCTCCGGCGCGAAGCCCGAAGGATACGGCATCAAGCGCTTTAAGACCGTCCTCATTTAAACAAGTAAGATCTGATACGTTGATGCGCTCATCACCAAGAGCGCCCGAATCACGCATTATTTCAAGATTAACTGCTCTGCCGACCATTCCCTCGGTGAGAGACTGTATTGTTGCATCCTTAGTCTGAAGCTCTCCGACAAGCTCACCCTTGCGAAGTATGCATACTCTGTCAGAGAGTGAAAGCACTTCGTTCAGTTTATGTGTAATTATTATTATAGCCTTGCCGTCTTCTTTCATTTTACGAAGCATATCAAAAAGAATGTCGGCCTCCTGAGGTGTCAAAACTGCGGTAGGCTCATCGAGGATAAGAACATCTGCTCCCCGGTAAAGAACCTTGACAATTTCAACCTTTTGCTTCTCACTGACCGACATGTCGTATATTTTTTTATTCGGGTCGAGGGAAAATCCGTATTTTTCCGAGATTTCACGGATTTCCTTTGCGAGCCTTTTACGGTTAATAAATGCACTTCCTTTGAGTCCGAGGATTATATTTTCAGCAGCTGTCAGTACATCCACAAGTTTAAAATGCTGGTGAATCATTCCGATTCCAAGGTCAAAGGAGTCTTTTGGTGAGCGGATTATTACTTCGGTTCCGCCTGCATAAATAGCGCCGCTGTCAGGATAATAAATACCCGACAGCATATTCATAAGCGTTGTTTTTCCCGAACCGTTTTCACCGAGCAACGCAAGAATTTCACCCTTATTAAGCTCAAAGCTGACATCTTTGTTAGCCTGAACCGTTCCGAAGGATTTTGAAATATTATGCAGCTTAATAACAGAATCAGTACCGATTTCCAAGTAAAATTACCTGCCCCCTCCGATATTGTTTTTAGTATATCATAATCATGATACATTACAAGAAAAAAATGAGACAAAAAATAGGGCTGTTGCACAAAATATGCAACAGCCCTTATCATTTATGTCAAACTTTTACGAAATGACGTTAACGCCTGAGATTATTGCGTTAAAGGCGGGTGCGGAGGTTTCGGTGGATTCGTGGAAGACCGAGTCGGGGCCGGTGAATTCAAAAATCGTATCTCCGTCGAAGTTTGTAATTACGGCATTGTTGCCTGCGTTATCTACTAAATGACCGCTGAAAATCTGTCTGCTTCCGCTGATGATTTCGGTTCTTGCGGTTTCGATGGCTTCACGTGTTCCGGGAGCGACGATTGCATCATTTAAGTCTGTGATGAATGCTGCACCGGACTGCAGGCCTTCACCCCAGTCCACCGGGATTTGTGTTCCTTCAAGGACACTTTTCACGGCAAATGTCATGTAGATACTCCAGTCGATACGGGGTGACAGAAGTGATGCATTTGGAGCTGTGCTGCGCATATCGTTGTTATAACCGACATGGAACACTCCGCCTTCTTCTGCAGCTATTGCCGGTGTTGCACTGTCGGAGTGTTGTGCAATAACATCGGCTCCAAGCTCGATAAGACGTGTTGCTACCTGCTGCTCAAGCGGGGGATCGCCCCATGAGTTGATGTAGATAACATCCATTGTGACATCCGGGTTCACGCTGAGTGCGCCGAGGAAAAACGCCGTGTATCCGGAGATAACCTCTGCAAACGGGTGAGCTGCAACATAACCGAGTTTATTTGTTTCGGTTGCAAGACCTGCTGCAATACCGCCGAGATAGCGGGCTTCATGGATTTTTGCAAAGTAGTTGTGATAGTTGTCAAGACCCGAGCCGTGAGCATTTGCTCCTGTTGCATGACAAAATACAACATCAGGATTTTCCATTGCAGCTTCGATCATTTGGAACTGCATAGAGAAGCTTGTTGCAAAAATAATTTGACATCCTTCTTGAATTAGCTCGTTGATTGCAGCTGTAACATCTGCAGCCTCGGTGCCGACTGCAAATTTTGGAACATACTGCTCTTCACTCAGCCCGAGATTTGATATCATTTTAAGTGCGCCGATGTGGTGATTGTAGGTGTAGCCCTGGTCGGCAAGCGGGCCGATATGGACAACGCCGATTTTAATGTTTGCGGCTGTAACTTCATCCGAACCCCCGCTGTCACACGCTGCAACGAAAGTAAGAATGAGCATTGATGCCAGTAGTATTGCAAGTACCTTTTTCATTTTTGTTCCTCCATTTAAATTAAGTATAAATCCTCTTTAGTATCAAGCAGGCATATTATAACAATATTACACTCTTAATGTCAATCAAATTAGATAAGAAAAAAGTAAAATATTTTGCAAAAAACACAATATATGCTACATACCCCTGTTATGAGCAACAAATTGTAGGGTTGGCACCTTCGGGTACATCAGCACAAAGAGCAGCATCAAAAGTGAAAAATTTATTGATAAAAAATAAACATTGTTATATTATATATAATACACAAAAATATATGCGAAAATGGGGGGAGTTATGTTGAAGTGTGCGAGTATATTTACTTATGAAATCGACAATCAAACTGCTGCGCTTAGCGATTTAAATGCACAGCTGGATAAGAAGCTAAACCTTATGGATAATACCATAGGTATCATAATGTGCCACCCGGAGTTTATTAACAGCGGAATACTTAAGTTTGTTTGTGAAAATCTCCCATTCGATATCGTCGGAGTCACAACGGCAGCACAGGCTGTCAACGGTGAAGCCGGTGATTTGATTCTGACCATTTTTGTAATTACAGCCGATGATGTCAGATTTAAAGCAGGTATCACGGATTGCCTTGGTGATGATGTTGACGCACTTGTCAAAGAAGCATACGAAAACGCATCAAAGGATGAATCCAAAGAGCCTAAGCTTGCTATGATTTTCCCGCCTGTAGGGCTGCAGCATGCAGGTGACAGCTATATTGAAAGATGGATTAAATGTGTTCCGAAAACACCGATTTTCGGCACGCTTGCAATTGACGACACCGCAAGCTTCGGCGACAGCGAAACCATATTCAACGGTTTGACAAGTAAAAGAAACATGCCCTTTGTCCTATGTTACGGGAACATTAACCCAAGATTTCTCATCGGAACAATTCCGGAGGAAAATACAATGCCGTATAAAGGGGAAATCACAAGCTCCACAGGTTCATTCGTTCATGAAATTAACGAGCAGAACTCGTACAGCTACTTTGAAAGCATAGGATTTGAAACAAGCGGTATTTCTTCGGTGAATTACCTTTTCCTTCCGTTTTCAATCGACCAGAAATCACGTGATGACTACGACGGCGTCCCGGTTATACGTGTACTGGATTCCTTTACGGACGGCGGCACCGCAAAATTCCACGGCAATGTAGACGAGGGTTCGGTATTTACACTGCTAAAATGTGAAGCACAGGATGTTTTATCCACAACGCAATGTAAGGTCAATGAAATCAACGAAATGGATGATGTTAACGGTGTGCTGCTGTTTTCATGTGTTGTAAGGCGTGTTGTGACAATGACGGATAATCACAACGAGGAATTTGAAATCGTAAGAGATTCATTACGACCGGATATACCCTTTATGATGGGAAGCGCCGGCGGTGAAATATGCCCGACAGGCGTCAGAAACGGCATTCCCACAAACAGATACCATAACTACTCAATAGCAATCCTTGTAATTTAGTATTTTTATCCGAA
Organism: Oscillospiraceae bacterium; assembly: GCA_009784725.1. Lineage (GTDB taxonomy): Bacteria > Bacillota > Clostridia > Oscillospirales > Oscillospiraceae > WRMH01. Next base: position 25,478 of record WQXS01000016.1, on the reverse strand, counting down.
AAAAACCAAAGGAGATCAGGATGGATCCTTGTTGCGAAAGTAACAAAAAATATGAGGAATTATTGCAAAAATACCAAACCGCCGAGGCAGAAAAAAGCAAACTCGCGCGGGAGCTAAGGACGCTTGCAAAACGCTATGAAGTCAGCAAGATGAACATCAGCACGCAAGCTAACTTAAACAGAGGGGTTTTAGTTGAAAAGCAAATGCAGGAAATGTACCTGCGCTTGCTGCTCGAAACTTGCCCCGATTTAATTTTTGCCTTTAACAAATATCAGGAATTTATTTTCGGCAGTAAATCAATTGAAGACCACTTTGCTATCGACGATATTTCCCTGCTTCACGGGCGTTCATTGTATAACATAATCGAAAGATATTATCCCCCCGTGCTTAACTCCGATGTTGTGGAACGGTTGATTAAAATCATAACAAGCAGCGGAGCGGAGAAAATTAACGAATATATTGATATAGATACCGGTGACAATAAATACAGAGGAAGCATTGTGCCGTTCTATCAAAACGGGAATGATTTTCTCGGTGTGTTTTTAATTATGAATGATGTCACGGACATCGCTAAAAAGGAAATGGCAGAACAGGCAAGCCACGCAAAGAGTAATTTCCTCGCAAGGATGAGCCATGAAATCCGCACACCGCTAAGCGCAATTATGGGAATGGCTGAGCTTACTCTCCGTGAGGACCTGCCCGAAGCCGCAACAGGGTACATTTCAACTATAATGCAGGCGGGTGACAGTCTGCTCGATATTATCAACGATATTCTCGACCTTTCAAAGGTTGAAACAGGTCAACTCGAAATTTCTTCCGAGCAGTATATGATGACATCTCTTATTAATGATGTTATCAATATTATTAAGCCCCGCGCACTTGATGCAAAGCTGCGTTTCATCGTGGAAGTTGACAATACAATGCCAAGTGCTTATAAAGGGGATATTGTCAGAATCCGCCAGATTATTCTTAATCTTCTCAGCAATGCCGTTAAGTATACGGAACAGGGGTTTGTTTCGTTTTTATTAAATGCGGAAAGAATCGATGATTCGAATGTCAACCTTTTAATAACGGTATCGGACAGCGGTAGGGGAATCAAAAAAGAAGACATTTCAAAATTATTTGATGAATACTCACGCTTTGATATTGGCATGAACAAGGATGCCGAAGGAACCGGGCTTGGTCTTACAATAACGAAAAATCTCATTACATCCATGGGCGGGGATGTTGATGTTGACTCCGAGTTCGGGGAAGGAACATCATTTACCGTAACACTGCCGCAGGAGGTTGTTGACAATAACGAAATCGCATTTGTCAATGATATTGAGTCGCATAATATCCTGCTCTTTGAGCAGCGCGAATTCCTTTTCGATTCCATAACCCGAACAATAAACAGCCTTGGAATTAAATATAAAGTGGTGTCCTCCGCAGCAGAATTCCACGATGAGCTTAGTGTAGGGCAGTATACGATTGCATTTATTGCAGCCGATTTGTGCGAAAATGTCGAAATGAGATACGGGCACATCGGCACAAATTCAACGATTGTCTTTATTGCCGAGTTTGGAGAGGTTACACCTGCAAAAAATATTAATGTCCTTACAACTCCGATATTTTCCATACCTTTTGCAAATATTTTAAACGGTGTTTCCGATAATTATACAAAATCCTCTGCCGTAAAATCCTCCGTTGAATTTGTTGCTCCCGAAGCAAAAATTCTTGTCGTCGACGATATAAATACGAACCTGATTATAGCCCAGGGGCTCATGCAGCCGTATAATGCGGTCATCGACGTTTGTTTAAGCGGAGCCGAAGCAATAAAAGCAGTGGCGGCAACCAAGTATGATGTGGTATTTATGGACCACATGATGCCCGAAATGGACGGCGTTGAAGCTACAGCCAAAATCAGGGAAATGGGAGGATCGGAGCCGTATCTTGCGAATATGCCGATAGTTGCTTTGACTGCAAACTCTGTTCTCGGAACAAAAGAAATGTTTATGTCAAACGGGTTTAATGACTTTTTGTCAAAACCGATTGATAAAGGGATGCTTAATACAATATTGAAAAAATGGATTTCCGAGGATAAGCAAAGAGTCCCGGAAATTGAAGATACCATCATCTCACAAAGCACAGAGGATGATGATGCCGTTAATTCAATATCCATTGAAGGAATCGATGTTAAAAAAGGCGTGCAGTTATCGGGCGGTACAATCGGGTATTTCTATGAAACTCTTGCATCATTTCATTCCGACGTTGCCGAGCGTTTGGATTTAATCAGAGAATGTGTTTTTACAAGGGATTTATCAAGATATACAACCTTTGTCCACGCAATAAGAAGCGCTTCGGCAAATATCGGTGCAAACGAATTATCACGGCTTGCACATGACCTGGAAAATGCAGGAGTTAAAAAAGACTGGGATTACATCACCCACAGAACCGATAATTTCCTGACTGCGCTGCAGCAGTTATCCTCAAACATCCAAACGGCATTAGTATCATATGACAAGGGTGAAGACGATGATTTAAGCGATTCGGACAGGGACAATAAAATCCGGGAAGGGCTCGGCAGCTTAAAATCCGCCATTGATATATTTGATATTGTTACGGTTAATAATACGGTTGACGAGCTGTTAAAAATAGCGCGAAAAGAAGACGAAAAGAAAAATATAAGGGACATATCTCAGCATATTCTTATGTTTGAATATGATAAGGCACTTAATATTATTGACAGCATGTTCCAAAAGGTTGATAATAATTAAATAATGAATACATTTATTGGGGGAAATTTAAATGGATTGGAAATTCAAAAAACCCGACGGACCGCATTGGCCGAAGGATGAAAACGGTGAACCCGTCGCTCCTGTTTATTTAAAGCATATTTCGGGCGGACCGCTGGATTTGGAGGTAGCTCTGAACCTTCTTCAGGCTTACGGCATTCCGCATGTAAGTGAGTATCCGAACAACGGTCAGTTCGGCAAATTAATTCTCGGCCATCCGCCGAGCGGTATGGAGATATTCGTTCCCGAGACAATGCTCGAGGAAGCTCAAAATGTTTTATCGGCAAAACCCGTAGAAGATGACGGGGATGCAGAATAATACAGGGTGGAAAACAAGGTAGAAAGGCACGGTTATCAGCAAATGGACTATAAAAAGCAATATCAGGCATGGCTTTTAAGCGATGCATTATCGGAGTCTGAAAAAGATGAGCTTCGAAGCATAGCAAATGACGAGAAAGAAATAGAAAGCAGATTTTTCAGCCGCCTTGAGTTCGGCACTGCAGGTCTTCGCGGAATTATGGCAGTCGGACTGTACAGAATGAACATTCATGTGATAAGACACACAACACAGGCATTTGCCGAGCTTATACTTGCCGAACCCGGCGATAACGCAAGCAAATGTGTTGCAATAGGTTATGATTCACGTCTTAAAAGTGATGAGTTTGCACGCAGCGCTGCAGGGATTATAGCAGGCAATGGCATTAAGGTCCGTATTTTTGAATCTTTACGACCAACACCGGAGCTTTCCTTTGCAATACGTGAATACGGTTGTATTGCCGGGATTAACGTTACAGCAAGCCATAACCCGAAAGAATACAACGGTTATAAGGTTTATTGGTCGGACGGAGCGCAGCTTCCTCCCCATCATGCTTCCGAAATAGCCGCTAAAATGGAAAAGCTTGATATGTTTAATTCAATTCGTTCAATGGATTATGATGAAGCTGTTGATAAAGGGCTTATTACCATTATGGGAGCGGAAACCGACGAGCTTTTCATGAAAAATGTAATGGAGCAGGCTAACGATTTCGAAGCAGTAAGGAAAGTAGCGGATACCTTTAAACTGGTGTATACACCCTTTCACGGAACAGGCTATAAATTAGTTCCGGAAGCACTGCGCCGTCTCGGGTTAAAGCATATTATATGTGAACCCGAACAGATGAAAATAGACGGGACATTCCCGACAGTTATATCACCGAATCCCGAAAACCCCGAAGGTTTTTCTCTTGCCGTAACTCTTGCAAAAGAAAATGGAGCGGATTTAATTATCGGAACCGACCCCGATGCCGACCGAGTGGGCATAATGGTGCGTTCCGATACAGGAGAATATATTACGCTGTCGGGTAATCAGACAGGTGTATTGTTGCTTGATTATATAATCGGAGCGAAAAAACGTGCAGGTACAATGCCTGAAAAGCCTGTTATGCTCAAATCACTTGTAACAACCGAAATGGCTCGTTTGATTTCGGAAAAAAACGGTGTTGACTGTTACGATACATTTACAGGCTTTAAATTCATGGCAGAAAAGAAAAACGCCCTTGAGGCGGCTGGAGAAGGAAATGTCATTTTCTCGTATGAGGAGTCTTACGGTTATATGATCGGTGATTTTGTCCGTGATAAGGACGCTGTCACAGCTTCAATGCTGCTTGCTGAAATGGCTGCATGGTATGCAGGGCAGGGCATGACGCTTTATGATGCTCTTTTGAAATTATATGAGAAATACGGGCAGTACGGCGAGAGAACAATGAATCTTGTTATGCCGGGTCTTGACGGTATTGCAAAAATGCGTGATTTGATGGCAGGGCTTCGGATGGAGCCGCCGTCAGAGCTTGCAGGTATTAAGGTTGTTGTCAGGCGGGATTATGACACCGGCACCGAAATCGACACTGTCACGGGTAAGGAATCCAAAATTGAGCTTAGCGGTTCAAATGTACTCCGCTACGGCACTGCAGACGGCACAGTCGTCATAGTGCGCCCCTCCGGCACCGAACCAAAAGTAAAGGTCTACATCCTCGCAAGCGGCACCACACTCGCCGAATGCAACGAAAAAGTAGAAAAATACAGCATCTGGGCAGACAAATTGGCAAAATAAAATTCATAAACCTCGTCATCACGAGGAGCAAAGCGACGTGGCGATCCAGAATAAGAACTTCAATAACTGGATTGCTTCGTGCCTTATAATGACATCCATATAGACCGTTCAAATAAGTAAGGAATGCTGCGAAGCAATTCCTTACTTTCTTATGTGTGGTCTTCCGGAAGGTCTTAATCTGTTCTCGCTATTTTGGGTTTCACCGGCAGTTTCGTCTTCAAATGTGTCTTCTACGCCGACTGCTTCACCGGCTGCTCCGACGAAACCGCCGGCTGCATCAGCACCTAAATCGTCTAAAGCATCCGGATTCCTTACAATTCCAATTCCTTGGCCTGAAAAACCGGAGGATGAGGTGTCCTGTGCGCTTACAGAACCCCTTTTACTTAGCTCGACATTCTTGTTTTCGAGCTCTGCGCCAAGCTTCATTAAAGCTGAGCTTGTGATGATGACGCTAATTCCTGTCTTAGCAACATCCTCTAAAACAGTGTCTCCTACCTCAAGTTCGGTCTCTACAACCACGTCGCTTAGCTCTCTCATTGCACTCATAAGCTTGTCTCTCGGTATCTCTCCCGCAGTGCGTACGGATATGACGGGAACACCGGGAAACTTAGTTCTTACAGTGGTTGTGAGTGTTCTGGAGGGGTTTGACATTTCATGTGTTGCGAACTCTCTGCCCTTCTCACATTTGTTACCCTCAACTATCATATCGAAGCCGCTTCCGATAACCGTCAATTTACACCCTGCAGGGCAGGTAATACAGTATAAATCTTTCATCAACCAATCTCCATTCTCAGATCTACTTTGCTGTCGGGGTTAAGAGCAGAGGTAATATTAAACGCCAATTTTTGAACCTCAGGCGGTCTTAAAGTAGGGTATTCCTGAGAAAATACCTCAAATCCGTCTGCATAGACCTTAACAACCGCATTTTCACGTGCTTCTTTTGGTTTAAAGTATAAAACAGTTTCATTGTGCAGCATATCAATGTTAATGTACTGAGGTGCGCAATAAAGGAAATCCTTACTTGTTGTGATGCTGACAAGCCGGCGATCCCTTTCCATATATCTTGCTGCATTTCTTCCGGCTATTTCACCGCTCTCGGATGTATAATCGACCTTGTCGCTTATATGCATTGCATTACCGCAGACATAAACACCATCAAGCAGTGTCATATAGTTGTGATCACATAGAGGTCCGAGTGTTTCGTTTGAAAAAGGAATGCCTAAGCTCTCTGCGAGAGGCGCTTCAGGCACAAAACCGGCAGAAATAAGCAGTGTATCGCACTTTACTTGATTCTCAGAACCCCTGATAGGGTTTAAATTCTTGTCAACTCTACTGATTACAACGGAATTTAAGCGCTGAGTCCCTCCTACATGGGTAATTGTATGCTGAAAATGTAAGGGAATGTTGAAATCACTAAGGCATTCTACAACGTTTTTAAGCGCTCCCTGCGGGTATTCCTTGGGTTCATAGACTCCAAGCACTCTGGCACCCTCTAAGGACAGTCTTCTAGCCATAATCATGCTAATATTGTCGCTTCCTAAGATAATGCAGTACTTTGAGGGCAATTGCCCCATTATATTCATGTAATATTGAGCGCTTCCTGCAGTAAAAACACCCGAAGGTCTTGCTCCGTGAATTGAAAGCTGCCTTGCAGAACGCTCTTTAGCTCCCGTTGCGATAACGATACACTTTGACTCAACATTCATAACTCCATGTCTGTTTAACATGGTCAATTGAAAAGTGTTGCCAATACTAACAATTCTGGTAACGGTAGTCTGTAATAAAACAAAAGTATTTGTTTGGTCAAGAGTGGAAATATCTCTGAACGCATATTCGGGTCCTGCGAGCCGCTCATCGTATCGCAGGACTCCGAAATCGTTATGTACACATTGCTTAAGGGTTCCTCCTAGGCGTGCATCCCTTTCAACCAATAAGACAGAAGCACCGTCGTAGGATGCGGCAATAGCCGCCGAAAGACCCGCAGGACCTCCGCCGATAACAACAACACCAACTTTACTCATCAGCATTTATATCAGTGTCCTTTCTGTCGGAATGTGCAGTCATCATTGCGATTGCTCTTGCCTGCAGGCGTTTAGCTGTTTCAGGGTCGGTTCTGTTTTTACCGAACTCACCAAAGAAAGAGAGTTCTTTATTTTGCAAAATTGTCTTTGATAAACCGTAAAGTTTCTCACTTCCGCTGCCGCTTTTACGGACGTTATGAGGAGCAAGTCTTTTATCTGAAGAAATTATATCCAGTACCAAGGGAGTGCAATAACTTCCGTGACAGCAGCCCATACCGGGGCGTACACGCCGCTTTACTCCGTCTATTGAATCACAGCGGACATTTCTTCGAAGCGCTGCAATTACTTCACCCTTACTTATTTCCTCGCATCTGCAGATAATTATTCCGTAGTCCGGATTTGATTCTATCAAAGCTGCTCTTGCTGAAACATCCATCTGTGAGGGACGTGTAGGTGCAATCCTTACAGGGTCAAATTCGTTATTTAATCCGACTGTGCTTTCGCCTCCGAAGGAATCGAGTACCAATTTTGCAACTTCTACACCGATTGCAGGAGCAGCAGTAAGCCCGGGAGTCTGAATCCCGGCTGCATGGATAATATTGGAAATATAACGTCCTTTTTCAATAATAAAATCATCTTCAAACGTTGCAGCTTGAATTCCGGAGAAGTATGTAATTATCATACCTTCGTCGATTTCGGGAACTGTGCGTTTTGCGGTTTCGACAACATCCTTTAAATTCTGCGGTGTTGTTGTATAGTCCTCTTTATGCATTGTTTCAAAGGTATCGGGGCCAATCAGGACTGAACCATATACAGATCGTACTACACTTGCGTCTCTGCAATGCTTTTTTTTCTTTGAAAAAAGCCCTCGTGATGTTATAACTGTTTGAATAAGGCCGCTTGTGGCTTTTCTGTCAAGTACTGCAGCTGTTCCTTTAACCGGACGTATGGAAAAGAAACGATCTCCTGCCATTGCTGCAATGCTCTCACTGAAAACACCTGCTGCATTGACAACAACCTTTGGTTTGATTGTCCCGCGGTTCGTATCTACACTTTTAATAACCCCATCAGATGAGGATATTGATGTTACTAGTGTATTGAGAGATAACACGGCTCCGTTTTGCACAGCGTTTTCAGCTAACGCAATAGTTAAATCGAAGGGATGCACAACACCCGAGGCGGGAAAACGAAGTGCTGCTCCGATGTTTTTGTTGATTCCCGGCTCGTATTTAGCAAGCTCATCTCTTCCGAGTTTTTTAACACCTTTTATTCCAAGCCACTTCCAATAGATGAGCGTAAAGGATAAGAACGAATCCCACAAACGCTTGGCTAAGTAGACATACTGACCTGAATGCATAAAGTCGACTTCCAGCTCACTACAAAGGTTCGCATACATAGCATTACCTTGTCGACAGAACTTATAGCGCATAGAACCCTTCTTTAGACCCACTCCCGATTGAACAACTCCAAGATTTCGCCCCGATGCCTGCATTGCGACATCATGCTCTTTTTCAACTATTAATACGCTTAGCTTATATTTAGTCAGCTCACGTGCAATTGCGCATCCGATTACACCGCCGCCGATAATAAGAACATCAGGTTCTTCCCATTCAAGAGCACTGTCTTCAACCTTAGGCTTGCGGATAGGCACCTGCTTTTCACCGACACACTCAATATTATTGATAAACCCGCTGTAAGGGCTTTTTTCCACAGCCATTTTACAAGCAAGAACAACGTCACTCCAACGCTCAAGAGCACCCGAAAGAACAAGACAGCCGCCATCCTCATCGGCCGACACCTGTCCATGCAATACCTTATTAAGCTTCTTATTAAGTGTCCTGATAAATGACATTAAAGCCTCATCCTTTTTACAAAAAATCTAACTAGATTCTAGCATAAACCCCACAAGAACACAAGGGGGGGCGGTTCTCTTGTGCAGTATACAAAAATGTCAACTACACAACATGTTCTAGTATTCGTCGGGCATGACGGAGAGTTCGGCGATGGAGAAGACGGGGCCGTCTATGCAGACGTAGTGGTGGCCGATGTTGCATTTTGCGCATTTTCCGACACCGCAGGTCATTCGCATCTCAAGGGTTGTGTAGATATTTTCGGGTGGCATTCCCATCTCGGTCAGGGCTTCCTGAACGGCTTTTATCATTATAGGAGGGCCGCATAAGATTGCATAGCGGTTCTTTATATCTATCGGCATATCTTTTATCAGATTATGCGGAAAACCTACAAGACCTGTCCAGTCCGGTTCTTCTCTGTCGATTGTTTGCAGAATCGTTGCTTCACCCATACTGCGCCATGTATCGTAGTCGTATGTAAAGCAGTGGTCTGTAGAGCTGCGGGCAGCAAGCAGCATGTCGATTTTTCCGTATTTGCTGCGGTTATCCGGGTGAAGTGCGTACTGTATAAGCGGGCGGAGAGGAGCAAGACCAATACCGCCTGCAACGATTAGCAGGTCGCTTTTTTCCATTAACTCAAGGGGGAATGTATTACCGAAGGGTCCTCGTATCCAGACGGTTTCGCCTTCATCCAAAGCGTGGATTCTATTTGTAACCCTACCCGTACGCTTTATTGTTATATCAAAGACATTGTTTTCATAAGGCATGGAAGCAAATCCAAACGGACACTCTCCAATCCCGGGGATGGAAACTCCACAAACTGCCCGGGCATGAAATTGAACGGCTCATCGGTCAGAAGCTTGATTCTGAACGTTTTAACATCCAAATCAGGTGATGTTGTTTCCTGTATTATTTTCTCAATTGTTGCTTTGATAGGCAGGTAGGGGTTAATTACATGTGTCATAATAAAATGATTCCTTAATCAACATATAGTCATTTTAAATTAGTGTTTGTCATTGTAAAGGCTTTAACTTGAAAATTCTAAGATACTTCGCTGTACTCAGTATGAAACTAAGGTTCAACTGCTTCATTTATCAGTTTTACAATGTTTTTTATATTTATTCCGACCGGGCAGCTTCTGACGCATCTGCCACAGCCTGTGCAGGCTACTGCTCCGTCGAAAAGATTCGGGACGTATTTATACTTGTGAAGTACCCGTTGTCTGTAACGCTCAAATCTGTGCTCACGTGGGTTATGCCCCGATGCATGCAGCGTAAACCTCGGATACATGCAGCTGTCCCAGCACTTATACCGCTTCGCTGTGCCTTTTTCGGTGACATCCTTAAAATCAAAACAATAACAAGTTGGGCAAACGTATGTGCAAATACCGCAACCCTTGCACGTCTCAGTGACCTTCTGCCAGTCAATGATGTCAAAGAAGGCTGAATCTTCTTTGCCGGTATCAAGTGCAATAAGATCCTTCGAATCCTCAGGATGACAATCTTGCTGCATGTTCGTGTCATTCTGAGTGAGTGAAGCGATTGAAAGACAAGGGGACGGTTCTCCTGTCTTGAATACCTCACTCAGTTCCGATAATGCGTTGCTTGCAACGCTATGTTTCCATGGAATTCTCTCGGTACTCAAGACAGGAGAACCGTCCCCTTGTCTTGAACCTTTATCGGAAACATATTTAATTTCATAAGAATCGCCAATATTAACAAGGAAAATGTCGCAGAAATCTGAATAGTCCTTGCTGATTCCCATTTTATCACAGAAGCATTCGGGTTTCTTTTCATTGCAGGCAATGCCGATTAGCAAATTCGCTTCGAATCGTCTTTGGAAAAACGGGTCGGCGTACTTGCCTGTTGTGTATACAATGCTCATTACCCTGAGTGCCTCGAGGTCACAGGGTCTTGCGCCGAAGATCACATACCCGGGCATTTCGGAGTGGTCTGTTACGTCATTTTCATCAAAAGTGAACATAAGCTCCGTTTGTGGGAAATAGAACTCTTTGATTGATTTATACGAAACACGGTCATCCATGATAATAGGTGAGCCATGACTTACGGGTATTCCGGTATCAACAGCGATTTTCTGATATTCAATTATCTTGCCGGTATCAACAGGAGCAACAAGAGTGCGTTCTCCGCTGAGGTGCTTAAGAAAATCCATCATGTCTTTTTTATTGATTACATTATTTTCAGACATTTGCAACACCTCCTGTGTTAGTTATATCTCCTTCGGTATCGGTATTGCTTGTATTTTCGGATTTTCCAAAGCATTGAAAACCGGTTTCGGGGTCATCCGCTTTATATGTGAGCATGGCAGGTTCGGTTTCCAAGTCCATGCCTGTTTTATAGTCATATGTTTCTTCAATAAAATCTGTTATAGATTTAATGAGATATCTGATATCCACCCCCGAAGCACATGCGTTTTCACATGCTCCGCACTCCACACAGCGACCCGCCAAATGCATTGCCCGACCGAGGTGATACAGCATTTTCGCACCTATATCCGGCTCTGCAGTCTGCCAATCAGGCTCCCCCCGCTCCACAAAACAAGTCTTACAATAACAACCGTAACAAGACTGACGGCAACTATAGCACAGGATACATTTTTCCATTTCACGCTGAAATCGATCTGAATCAAGACAAGGGGACGGTTCTATTGTCTGTGTGACAGGAGAACCAGTCCCCATAGTCTTGCTTCGCAAGCCATTTGGAAAACTAGCGTTTTCCCCTTGTGTTCCTTTTTCTTCCCCAATAAGCACATCATAAACAGGTGGTGTTTTTACCGTACAATCTGCACAAGCAGGAAGCAGCTTGCCTTCGCTGTCAGCTATACCATCGCATGACATGCCGATAATATAAACATCATCACGCTTGAGTTGATTCTCTTTGATTAAGTTTACAACAGCCCTTGCATCACAAGGTTTTGCAACAATTGCAGTTTTTCCTTGCTTGCCTCGCAAATAATCAGCAAGCATTGGTACACAACGGTTATTCCAAACAAACTTGTCAGCTTCATCCGGTGAACTGACAAAATAAGGTAAACTCAGCCCCATTTCACCACCTATTTGAAATCCAATAACTGTATCGACAGTACCGTCTTCAAGCAGTTTTTTGCAAAGAGGGATTAATTCCCCCTGTGCTAGACCGGCTGATAGCACAAGAGAACCGTCCCCTTGTGCTACCCCTTGTGTTAGCACAAGAGAACCGTCCCCTTGTGCTCTAGCGTTTTCCCCTTGTGTTGCCTCATGCTCCACAGCGGCAGCTACTTTCTGCGTTACATCCTTTACGACGTCGGCGAAGCGGGCGCCTTCGGAGGCGGAGACCCATGTGAATTGCACTCTGTTTTCATCAAAACCTGCAGCAGTCAGTAATTGTTTCAGCACAACAAAGCGGCGGCGGGCAAAATAATTTCCCACCAGATAATGGCAGTCGCCGGGGTGACAGCCCGAAACCATCACACCGTCGGCACCCTCAAGCAGAGCTTTAATTATATAAATCGGATTAATCCGCCCCGAGCATGGGATACGGATGACCCTGATATCCGGCGGATATTGATTTCTACCCGTGCCCGCAAGGTCAGCCCCCGCATAACTGCACCAAGTACAAAGAAAAGCAACAATCTTCATATTTCTAAGCCCTTTGTCCACTCGCATCTGTTTTGAACCAATAAACAATACTTTTTCTTATGAAAAGCAACAATCTTCATATATTCAATCCCTTAAAATATGACTTCCGACATTTTACTATAAACACAGGATTTAATCCAGTACTGCATATAAATATATAATAAATAATACTATACGTTTCATGACAAATTTTATGCATTTTGTGAACATTTGTCATAAAAAGAACATTTTATGTTATAATAAAACGGTTAATCGTGAGATGACAAAAAGGAGCTTCTTCAATGAAAACAACAACAGCAATCCTGCTTTCATTTCTTCTGACAATCCTGCTTTTAACAGCATGCGGCTCAGACAGCAATACTGAGATACCGGATTTGGATATAAATAACGAAAACAGCGGGCAAACAAAACCGGTAGTAGAAGAAGAACAAACATCGCTTACTTATAAAGACTTTTCGGGGAAAAGAATCGGCATTGAGCCGGGGACGGTTTTTGACATTGTGGCAGAGGATATTGGAGCAATTCCGGTTTTTTATAATGAAATATCGGCGGGATTTGAGGATGTGCGTAAAAACAGACTCGACGGGTTTATGTCGGATTTGGCAAGGTCACAGGTATTTATGGACACACCGGGAAATGAAGATATTGATTATGTTGTTATCCCGGACTATATATTTGAAGCTCCGATAGCAGCAATGTCAATGGATCAGGACGTTGTGAACAGGTTCAATACATTTTTGGCGGTAATCAAAAACGATGGAACATTGGAGGATATGCATAACAGGTGGCTCAGAACAACTCCGGATTTAGATGCACCGATGCTTGATATCCCAAGATTCGGAAACGGTAACGGCTCGATAAATGTAGCAATTACAGGAATGTCACAGCCTTTTACATATATAGGAGCAAATGAAGAACCGAAAGGTTTTTCTGTTGAGCTTGCTTTACGTTTTGCAGCTTTTGAAGAAATCGAAGTCATAATTGATGTTATTGATTTTAGCGGATATATTCCATATATTATCAGCGGGAAAACCGATATAGGCATTGATGCGTACTATATAACAGAAGAACGCAGGCAAGCGGTTTTATTCACAGAGCCTTATGCAAGTGATTTATGCAGTATTCTTTACTTAAGTTCAAACGATAGTGGAGCAGGTGGAGCACAGGAGCAAACAGGTAACGGTTTTATCGATTGGCTTAAAACGGGAGTCGAGCGCAATCTACTCATGGACAACCGCTGGCAACTGGTATTAAACGGTCTCGGCGTAACCATGATAATTGCGTTTTGTGCTCAAATTACCGGAACGGTTTTTGGCTCATTTGTATGCTGGATACTGACGAGAAAAAATAAATTTGTTAATTGGTTCGGGAGATTCTATTGCGGTTTAATCCATGGAACCCCTGTGGTTGTGCTGCTGATGATAACATATTATATAATTTTCGGAAATTCGAGTATATCCAATGTAATCATTGCAATTGTTGCATTTTCGATGGTAACCGGTGCAAGTGTTGCTTTGAACTTAAAAGGTGCAATTGAAACAGTTGACCCCGTGGAAATCGAAGCGGCACGGAGCATTGGGTTTTCAGCGTTTAGGGCTTTTCTGACAGTTACATTACCGCAAGCTGCCCGGAGAGCAATGCCGGGATATACAAACGGTTTTGTGGAGCTTGTCAAAGCAACGGCAGTTGTCGGATACATTGCAATACAAGACCTTACGAGAGCGGGCGACATCATCCGCAGCCGGACTTATGATGCGTATTTCCCGCTGCTGCTTGTGGCGTTGATTTACCTGCTGATGACAACGATTTGTGTTCAGATATTTAAGCAGCTAATCAAGAAAATAAACGGAGGTATCTCATTATGAGTATTATTTCTGTAAAAAATCTTGAAAAACGCTACGGCGACAACGTTATTCTAAGCGGAATAAGCACGGATATAGAAAAAGGTGAGGTTATTTCAATTATCGGGCCGTCGGGTACGGGTAAAAGTACATTTCTGCGGGCAATAAATTTTCTCGACCCTCCGACAGGTGGTGAAGTTTTCTTTGACGGTGAAATAATCACAAAGAAAAATATAGACGCTGTCAGGCGTAAAATGGGTATGGTGTTTCAAAGCTTCGGGTTGTTCAGCCATTTAACCGTAATGGATAATCTCACGGCAGGGCCTCTGAAGCTTCTTAAAATGCCGAAAAAAGAAGCCGAAGAGAAAGCAATGGAGCTTTTGAAAACAGTAGGGCTTGCAGAACGTGCGACATTTTTCCCGCGCCAGCTCTCGGGCGGTCAAAAGCAGCGTGTTGCAATAGCAAGATGTCTTGCAATGTCACCGGAAGTCATATTGTTTGACGAACCGACAAGCGCTCTTGACCCGACAATGGTCACTGAGGTTATGGCAGTCATTCGCCGCCTTGCAAAATCGGGTATGACAATGCTTGTCGTAACCCATGAAATGGATTTCGCCCGTGATGTATCAAGCCGCATATTTTACATGGACGAAGGCGGGATATACGAAGACGGCAAACCTGCAGAGATATTTGAATATCCGCAAAAACCGAAAACACAAATATTCATTCACAATATACGCTCTTACAACTACGAGATAGAAACCCGGGACTTCGACCGTGTAGAAATGCTGAGCGGTGTGGAAAATTTCTGCTTCAGTCATGCAATAGACAAAAAAACCGCAAACAAACTGCAACTGCTGGCGGAAGAACTGGTCATAAATATCGTCTCACCGATATTTGATAAATGCTTATTGAGTATAAACTTTTCGGAAAAGCTAAACTCTTACGAACTGTTTGTAACTTATCCCGGTGAAAATTCAAACGCACTCGAAATAACCGACGACGACCTCTCCGCAGCAATGGCCGAAGGCAACGCAAAAGAACTCCGCCACGAACACTCCGACGGAATAAACACAATCACTGCAGTGCTGTAAAAATTAACTCCAACAAACTCCAAAAGGTAACATTGACAATAAAGTGGAAGTGTGCTACTATATGAGTAACAAACTTCCACTATGGATGGTGCTTAATATGAAAAGTAATCTTAAGAATCTACGTATGAAACAATGTTTCACTCAAAAAGAACTTGCCGAGGCTGTGGGTGTTTCTCAGAGAACAATATATGCTATAGAGCATGAAAACCAAGACATCCATCTTTCGCTAGCTTACAAACTGGCTAATATTTTGGAGTGTACTGTCGAGGAGTTATACACAGGAGCTAGTGAAGCAAAACCTATTGTTGACAAAGCCCTCTGGTTTGCCCGTGCCGCACTTGAGGTCGCAACAGAAATCGGACAAGACCCAAAAGATGCACTAAGGCTCTTGGAACGTACAGGTTTGGCAGAACGTACCCTGTCTGCATATCCAATGCTGCATACTCAAGGTTATGAGTATGTAGCTGAGGTTACAGCTGACATACTCCGTGAAGAAGGTGCCTTGGTATGACCATGTATCACGGAACGACTCTTATTATCAGCAATGTAGATTTGGAAAAGAGCAGATTAAGACTGGACTTCGGAAAAGGGTTTTATCTTGCCGATAAACAAGGAACAGCTCATATATGGGCAAAAAACAAAACTATCCAGCTGGGGAGCGGCATTCCGACGATTCTCGCTTACACAGTGGATAGCAGCATTTACGAAATTCATGGTAAGCGATTCAATCCGATCCCGGAAGAAGAATGGCTGGAATTTATTTGCTTTAACAGACGCCGTGAAAACAAAAGCAACGAGCCGCGCCATGATTATAATTGGGTTTCCGGCCCAATTGCCAATGATAAGGTTTATAATGTTGTGGACAACTATTTAGATGGCGTGATTAATGCAAGCGAAGCAATCATGCGAGCACGGACATTACCACAAACATATCAGCTTAGCTTACATTCGTCACTTGCACTCCGTTATATAGACGAAAAAAATGTGGTATACAAACAGTTCAAGAACAACGGTTGGTCAAAAAACTGGGTAAAAAGCGGGAGGTAAAGCAATATTACCTATCCGCTAATACGCATTAGTACAATTACCCTGCTTGTTCGGAAAGGTAGATTGTGACGCGGTTTTGGATGATTCTGGCGGCGTCTGCTGCGGTATTTCGCCCGTTGAAGAAATCTGATGCTCCTTCCTGCACCATATCCAATATTGTCCTGTCGTCGTTTACAATGCGGGTAGAGTTTAATATGATACTTCTCAGATAATCTATTTCATCATCTGTCAGGTTCATTTCCTCTGCTTTAAGGTGAAGCTCTCCGATACCGTCACTTGCTCCTACTCCGCCTCCAATAGGTATTTTTTTAGTAATCACTTCTTCAAATATATACTTGCTCATTGGAAACAACCAATTGGGGATTATATCACGTTGAATGTCTTCTTGAAGGTACATTCGGATAAATTCCCATGCAACATCCGGCTCTTCACAACTGATGGTAATCGCTAAATTTGTATAGGGACTAAGTACATTGCCGTCTCTCTCTTTTGTGGGAAATCCTTTTAATATAAGCTCACCTCCGAAAAGAACACGATTAATCTGAAAATCAAGTAATCCGATTCTGCCGGCGTCCATTATCTGCCTGCCATCCGGAACTGCATGAAACTTGCTGATATTATAATCAATTTCGGCAGGAAATGTGTTTGCAACTTCAAGTAATTCTATAAAATCATCATTATCAAAAAAAGCAGTTCCCGATTGGATGTCGATATATTCATCCATATTATTAAGAATAAGAAAAGATAATAATGCCATTTTTGTACCGTTATTACCTATGGGTCTTTCAGCTTGCGGGTTATCTAAAATCACATCGAGAAACTCTTCAACGGTCCAACCGGGGTAATCACCGAGTATACCGGGGTTTCCAAACATTGTGATTAGCTCAAAAGCGGGGATTAGACGGTATAAAGAACCGTCAATTTCAGATGCAATAAGAAGATTTTCAAGCAAATCATCACGGCTGAGCTCCGGGTCTGCGTCAAGAAACGGATATAAGTCGACAAGCAACCCCTTGGAAGCATAGTTTTGTATCGGCATAAACCTAATATCAAGAATATCCGGTCTGTTGCCGGTTATCATTTCCGTATTTAACCTGAGAAGACCAAGCCGCCAGTCTTCATCGCTGTTAAAGGTTGAATAATCAATAACATCTATTCTGTGTGTTGTACTTTTTCTGTTAAATTGCTCGACAACATGCCTCAGGTCACTCCCAAACCAAAATGTAGCTAATTTCAAAATTATTCTGTCGGGAAGCTCCAGAGCGGGAACCGGTGTGAGCAGAACCAGTTCAGTTAATGATATGTTACCGCCTGCACTTAAAGGCAGCCTTGCAGCTGCAATGCGTCTGTCAGGCAAAAGTGTGATACCGGTTATATCATCAGATGACAGGTTGTTACCTGCCCAGTTAAATACTTGTACCTGATTACCTGTTTCAATGCTGACACCATTTAAGAAATTGTTATCATTAAATAAATAAAGATAGTCATTATTCCCGGGGAAAATACCGCTTGACCTCCAAACATTTGAAGGCAGACCAATAGTTTCTCCCCATGCTTTGCTCTCGACATCGACGACTTTCAAATAAAGGCTCAGCTCCCCGCCGGACTGCTGCTCAACATATGCCACACGCCCATCGGACAAACTTACAAATGATTTGAAAAAGTCCGGGAAATCAAGAGTAAAAAGCAAGCTGCCCTGATTATTGAGAACATAAATGGTTGAAAATGATGCGGCATAAATATTCTCTTCGTCGTCTGTGTTGAGTGCATACACATATATATAATCTTCATCTGCAGGCAAATCGCTTACATCGAACGCAGCTGTTTCATCTCCGGTATTATCGAGTTTACGTATGAGATTTGTTCCAAATCCGTCGGGCATATCGGAACCGTCAATACTCCGTGTTTCAGCAACCCAAAGGTTACCCTCGTTATCAACATGCATGCTGCTTATATAAACTATTGCGTTTGTTATATCTGCCGGGAATGACCCCGGTTTGTAATTCGGGAGTTCCTTAAAATTTGAGCCATCAATATCCATGGCAAAAAGAGCGCTTGTTTTATCATCAGCATTTTCATCTATATTTCTTGCGGTAAAATAAACAACATTGCCTGCAAGCACTATATTATCGATGTATGTTTTTCCGTCGGGCAGCAGTTGAAAAGGTATCACTTCCGATGTGTATACATAGTCTGCAGAAAGATAATCAACCGGCCCCGGAGCGGTTACATTAGCGGTATCATCGGGTTTACTGTCATCCGCGGAATCATGGACACATGCGGAAAGTAATGAAACCATCAATATAAATGCAATAACTAATGCTGCAATCTTTTTCATTGTTGTTACTTTCCTTTCTATATGTCACCCTGAAGCATTGAAGGGTCTTATGCGTAAGATTCTTCGTTTCACTCAGAATGACAAGCTTTTTCATAGTTTATTTGACAGTACCATTGCGGTACTTTATTTAACTTCGGAGCAGGTATTCGATTTCGTTGATTATCTGTTCGTCGGTGAAGCCGGCGATGTCGATAGCGCCGCAGCGGCAGGTGGCGGAGCAGGTGCCGCAGCCTTTGCAGAGAACATCATTAACGGTTGCTTTTCTTATTGTTTGTCTGCGCCACTCGATATCCTGAACCTCGATTGCTTTATATGCACATACATTTTCGCATGCACCGCAAGCTGTGCAGAGCTCTGTATCAACACAGGCTATTGTACCTTCGGTTTCCAGCATATCCTTTGCTAAAACGGTTGCGGCTCTGCCTGCGGCCGCTTTTCCTTGTACCATACATTCCTGCAGGGATTTCGGAGTATGTGCAAGACCTGCGATATATACACCTTCGGTAGCAAAGTCTACTGGGCGGAGCTTAACATGTGCCTCAAGGAAAAATCCTTCTGCGTTAAGCGGAATCTTCAGCATTTGAGCTATACGCATATTTTCTGCTGTATCCGGTGAAATAGCGCTAGCAAGTGATACAATATCGGCAGGATATTCAATCGGTTTTCCGAGCAGCGGGTCGTTTACAGTAACTTTTAAGCACCCGTTTTCTTCTGTAACAACCGGGTAGTCGTCATCATTAAATCTTACAAATTCAACACCCTTTCTGCGGGCTTCAGTGTAGAATTTTTCGTTTGTTCCGTAGCTTCGTATTTCACGGTACATAATTGTTACATTGCAATCGGGGTTAATCTTCTTTAGTTTTAATGCATTGCGGATAGCTTGATTGCAACAGACTCTCGAGCAATAGGGGTGAGTAGCGTCACGGGAATCAACACATTGAATTAAAACAATGTTGGAAAGACAAGGGGACGGTTCTTCTGTCTTGAATGCCTCAGTCAGTTCCGTGTCAGTTGCCGGAATTCCCTCGGCATTCAAGACAGAAGAACCGTCCCCTTGTCTTAGAATATGCTCCAGCTCAAGGTGGGTCATTACATTTTTATTATTACCATATAAAAATCTGTCGGTGATATGCGGATTTGCGCCGGTGGCAACTATAACTACGCCGTGGGTGAATTCCTTAATTCCGTCGGGGGTTGAGACTTTTGTGTTAAAGTTACCGACGTAACCGTCGATTTCGGTTATATCCGAGTTAAGCAGTATGCTTATATTATCGTCGTTATTTGCGTTATTTATTGTATTATGCAAATATCCGATAATATCTCTGCCGTATGTGTCTTTGTCAAGGCGCATAGCGTTGCCGCCGAGTTTATCGCTTCGCTCGACAACATATACATGATAGCCCATACTCGACAATTCCGTTGCGGCAGAGAGCCCTGACATTCCTCCGCCTATAACAAGAGCGGCTTTGTCGACATGAATTTTCTTACGTTTAAGCTGTTTTGCAAGAGTAACCTTTGCGACTGCCATTGAAACAAGCTCTTTTGCTTTTTCCGTTGCTGCGGGCATGTCGTCCATGTGTACCCAGGAACACTGGTCCCGTATGTTTGCCATGGTGAACAGGTATGGGTTTAAACCGGATTTTTTCAAAACATTTTGGAATAGCGGCTCATGGGTTCTCGGAGTGCATGAGGCTACAACAACACGATTGAGCCTGTGCTCTATAATCATTTCGCTTATATTCTTTTGAGCATCCACCGAGCATGTATACAGGGATTCATCGGAGTAGACAACAAACGGCAGGCCGGCTGCATACTTTACAACCTCTGTAATCGTCAGGTAACCGCCTATGTTGACACCGCAATGACACACGAAAACGCCTATTCTGAGCGGTTCCTTTGATACATCTCTTTCGGGCACCTCAGGTTCTTCTATAAAAAACTGCGAATAATCCTTGTATAAATCAACCTCATGCCTGTTTGCAACCTTTGCCGCTCCTGCTGCTGCTGCACTTGCTTCGACGACTGTTTCGGGGATGTCCTTGGGTCCTGCTGCAACACCGCAGGCAAGGATACCGGGGCGGGAGGTTTCGGGTGCGCTCAGTATATCAGGTGATATAAAACCGTAGCGGTCTGAGCGAATGCCGAGATTTTTAAGCATTACTTTCGTATCTTCCGACGGCTCCATGCCAACGGAAAGCACTACGATATCATAGCTTTGGTTTGAAAAATCACCGTTTTCATTGCAATGGCTGACAATTAATTCACCTGTTGTTTCGTCCTTTTCAACTCCACCGACACGGCTACGAATGAAATCTATTCCATATTTTGTCTTTGCGGAGTCAGCATATTTATCAAAATCCTTACCGTAAGCTCTCATGTCCATATAATAAATATGGATATCTTCAACAGACGGCAAGTGTTCTTTAGTTATTTGCGCTTCCTTGACGGCGTACATACAGCAAACCGATGAGCAATATTCGTTGCTTCCGCCACACCTTTGCTCTCTCGAACCGACGCATTGGATAAAAGCGATGCGTTTCGGTGCTCTGCCGTCTGAGGGTCTTTGCACATGCCCGCCGAACGGGCCTGAAGCGGATAAAATCCGCTCATATTCAAGGCTTGTAACAACATCGGCAAAGCGGTTATATCCAAGCTCGGGAGGGATGTTGCGTGAAACATCAAAGCCGGGAGCAAGTACAACTGCACTCAGCGGTATCTCATATGTTTCCGGGGTTTGAAGGTGGAGTAATGCACCCGATGCACATGCTTCCTCGCAGAGTTTGCACTCACAGCAAACCGAGCAGCCTGCACACCTTAATGCTTCTGCTTTGGCAGTTTCTTCGGAGTATCCTGTTTCAACCTCTTTAAACGTGCTAAGGCGTTCTTCCAAAGAAATTAAGGGCATTTTTGCTCTTGCTTGTTTTTTCAAGCTGTCTGTTTCAATTTCTTCAATCGGGGTTTGCGGCAGGACAGGTGGCTCGATTGGCAGATTTGTACCTTCAAGATAGTTACGTATGGCAACAGCAGATTTATTCCCGTCAGCAACGGCCTCAATCATAGTTGCAGGCCCTCTGGTTGCATCTCCGCCCGCAAAAACACCTTCGAGCACAAGGGGACGGTTCTCTTGTGTTTCATTATTTGAACACAAGAGAACCGTCCCCTTGTGCTCGTCGATTTCTATAGTACCCCAGCGGTTTAATTTATCTATACCGCTATTGCCGAGAATATCATCATCCACTTTTTGACCGATTGCAACAATGATTGTATCGGCAGGCAGGATAAATTCCGAACCGCTTATTGCCACGGGACTTCGCCGTCCGCTTTTGTCTTTTTTGCCAAGTTTATTTTTAATGCACTTCAAGCCTGTGAGAATACTGTTTTTTTCAATTACTTCAATTTGAGTTGTAAGCTCACATATGGTTATGCCTTCTTCGAGTGCATGGTGGATTTCCCATTCATTTGCAGGCATTTCGGCACGTGTACGCCTGTAGAGGATTGTTACTTCCGAACCAAGCCGCCTTGCACTGCGGGCCGCATCCATTGCAACATTTCCACCGCCGATAATAATGACTTTTTCCCCAGTAACAGGCTTATTGTCAAGGTTTAAATCACGCAGAAAATCAACGCTTGAAAGCACATTAGTGTTATCTTCCCCGGGGATTCCAAGCCTAACATCCTTATGAGCACCGATTGCAATAAATATGGCTTTATATCCGTCGTTTTTTAGAGAGCTGATGGTAAAATCACGCCCAAGTTTTTTATTGAATTTAATTTCTGCTCCAAGTCCCGTGACTATATCAATTTCACCTTGAAGAATATTCTTATCAAGACGGTAATCAGGAATTCCAACCTTAAGCATCCCACCCGCAACAGGCAACGCTTCAAAAATTACCGGTTTATAACCTTGCAGTAAAAGCTGATAAGCACAGTTAAGCCCCGCAGGCCCTGCACCGATAATAGCGATTTTATCATTTTTTATATTAATATTTTCAGGCAATGATGTCGAGGGTTTATCACCTTTGCTAAGCTCAAAATCGGCGATAAAACGCTTTAGGGCGGCAATTGATACGGGCTCTTCAACATATTGCCTTGTGCAGTTTTCTTCGCATGGGTGCAGGCATACTCTTCCGAGCACTCCCGCAAACGGAGTTGTGCGCCTTACGACCTTGAGGGCTTCCTCGTATCGTCCTTCGCCTGTAAGAGTAACGTATCCGTGAGCGTCAAGCTTTGCGGGGCAGTTATACTTGCAGGGGGATGTGCCTTTTTTGTCAATGACTGTTTTATTCGGAACCGCTTGTGCAAAAGGTTTATATATCGCTTTTCGGCTGCCGAGACCCATGTCGTATTCACTTTTCACCGTGACAGGACAGACATCCACGCAGTCACTGCAACCCTTACAGGTGTCTTCATCAATATACCTTGCACGGCGTTTTACAACAGCGGTAAAATCCGGAGCATCGCCTTTGATATCAAGTAAATCGCTCATTGTTAAGGTTTTTACCAAGGGATGATTAAAGCAATCGGTAACTTTCGGCGCAAGAATACAAGCAGAGCAGTCGTTTGTCGGGAATGTCTTGTCAAGCTGCCCCATCCGACCGCCGATACTCGGGGAGTTTTCGACAAGAAACACGGGAATACCCATCTGCGCCAAATTCGATGACGCTTCAATCCCCGCTATTCCTCCTCCGACAACCATTACAGGTTTTTTCATCTGCTCTCCCCAAAACTATTTACTAAACAAAATTTTTACTGATTCCAACCTTTGCTTGCGTGTTTCGATGTCGATTTCTTTAATTTTATTAACAAGAACGCTGTCGCAAAAACCTTCTGAAACAGCAAGCTCTCTCAAGGCACGGACAATATCGGCAAACCTCACGTCCTGCGGGCAATGTGCAACACAGGTATGGCATTGATAACACTTCCAGATTTCACCGCCGGAAAGCGTCTCATCCTTTGAACCGTTCAAAATCTGCCGCATTATTTTACGGGGATTAAAGTCTTCGTCAATTTCGCTGATCGGACATCCTGCAGTGCATGTCCCGCACAAAAAACAATCAAGCACATGCTCACCGCCTGGCTGAGCCGCAACTTTTTTCTTAAAATTATCATCTGTCATAAATATACTGCCTCCAATGCACACTGTTCAAGCCTTGCAATCTCTGCATTCTGCATTATTATTTGTGATTTATAAAACCGGTCTTGGTAAAAATCCGGCTTTTTCCAGTAATACCGGGACGATTTCGTCCCAGCCGATTGCCATTATATGCAGGCCTTTTATTCCTTCGATTTTGCGTATGTCTTTTATCAGCTCCAATGCGATTGCAAGGCCTTCGGCTTGTTTGTTCTCTGTGTTTCTCATTCTTTCGAGCAAAACTTCGGGGATATCCATTCCGGGGACTGTTGCCGTTATTTCTATTGATTTTTGGCTCTTGTTTACAACAATTCCGGCGAGAATATATGTTCGTTCATGTAAACCCCGTTCACGGACTTTTTCCATCCATGTATTAAATCTTTCGATATTATAGATTGCCTGGGTTTGAATGAATTTTGCACCTGCATTTATCTTTTTTTCAAGGCGGATAAGCTGCATTTCCTCGGGATCGGCAAACGGATTTGTTGTAGAGCCGAGGAAAAACTGCGCAGGAACTTTACTTACAGAACCGCCGATAAAAACACCATTTTCCATATGGTCGTTCATTGCTTTAAGGAGTTGTATAGAATCAACATCAAAGACATTTTTCGACTGCGGATGATTGCCGACGCTTTGATGGTCGCCCGAGAGGATGAGCAGGTTTTTGATTCCAAGTGCCGATGCTCCGAGCAAATCGCTTTGGATTGCAATGCGGTTTCTGTCACGGCAGGTCATTTGCAAAATCGGCTCGACACCTTCTTGTAATGCTAAGACAGAAGCGGCGACACTTGACATACGGACTACCGCTGCCTGGCAGTCGGTAACATTGGCAGCATCGACAAGACCCGTTATATCATGTGCCTGCTCACGGACAAAATCGGCATTTGCACTCATCGGCGGACCAATCTCCGAGGTCACCGAAAAATGTCCCGCTTCAAGTATTTTTTGTAAATTTGATTTATTATCTGACAATGATATGTTCCTCCGGCTTAGATTATTGCAATTTTGTCCCCCTGCTTCTATGTCACCGTTACATCATCACGGCGTACATGGCGCGGGCCGCCGTCACGGCTTGTTGACCAGTCCCTGACATCCTCAAGCTCGGTAAGTTTATCGAGACGGTCCAGGCGTTTCATGCGTTCATAAATTAACTGCCAGCCGCACTCTGTTTCCTTGTCGATTTCACATTTGCCGTCACCCGAACCGCCGCAGGGCCCGTTGAAGTGGCTTTTTGAGCATCTTGCAACAGGGCAGACTCCGCCTGTTTTTTCGAGAACGCAGCTCCCGCAGCCCTGGCACATTTCCGTCCAGTAGCCAAGGTCTCTGTTTACACCGATGAATAGTGTATTAAGCCCCGGTAAAACAACTTTGTCGGGGAACTTTTCAGCCATAAACTGAACGCCTGCACCGCAAGCCATAGATAAAATGCAGTCGGCATCTTTGAGTTGATTTTCACATTCATCCAAAAATTCCGTATCACATTGCCGAAACGGCGTTGTGGTTGTCACGGTCATATCCCGGTTATTTTCCTTTGCGGAGAGCTTTAGAAGATTTGTAATCTGCATTGCTTCTTTTTCACCACCCGACATGCAGACGGTAACACAGACCCCGCAGCCTGCAACAACAACATTCTTAAACGGTTCAACAGAGCGGATG
>WQXS01000015.1 GCA_009784725.1 Oscillospiraceae bacterium | reverse complement strand
GTCACACCATACACCTAAGGTCTTACTCCCTTTGCAGCGTTCCGCATCGGAGCCGTTCATGTCTTTGCAAAGATTAGGGTCATAACGGTTCTTTGTGGTGCCGAAAATACCACCCGCAACCTTTTCTAAAACTTCCTCGCTGATTGCCTCGGGTTGTAGATTTTTGTTTTCTTCCATGTTCATTTCTCCCCTTATTCTTCTTTCAAAGGACAGATGAACTGTCCCCTGTCTTATTGAAATGGTTATCTCGATCGACCGATACCGTCCTCCGGTAGACCGGTACCGTCCTCCGGGTCATTTACACGGGTCTGCTTTGGCAAAGTGGGGGGACCGTTCTTACTGTCCCAGCCGCAGTGAGGGCATATAGTTCCATACCAATAGATATATGATTCATTGCATGCAATGCACCAAAAATAAGGTGCACCTCCGCCAACGACGTCTTTTAATTCTTTTTCCGGTACGATTTGCTTTTCTTTGTGTTCCATGCTCATTCTCTCCAATTATTATTTGATTACACTTTATTAAGTATTTCCGTTCTCATCACCGTGATATCTATCGAAGCCATTCCTAATACATACGTGAGCCCAATAAGGCCTGCCCGTATGTTCGCCATATTTAGCACGTCTGTAATGGTCGCACCATATTTTTGCATAATTAAAATTATTACCGTCACAAGCGCCATCGCTTCTGGTTCTTATCAAATTTTTACATAAGTAGGGGTCGTGGCGGTCCTTTGTAATAGTAATACCGCCCGCGACTCCTTCAAGCAGCTCTTCGCTGATTGCTTCGGGTTGTAGGTTTTTATTTTCTTCCATGTTCATTTCTCCTTTTATTCTGTTCTATAAGTAGGCGGCTTTTTAGCTTGATGGTTTCTATGTGACACCGGCCAGAGTTCCCTAGGAAAACTGTTCTTGGGTCCGCACATATGCCATTTGTTTACACAATGAGACTTCCCCCAACAGGCACAGAGATTTGCATCTGACCCGAATCCGCAGTAAACGCCGCATTCCAGCCATACCATATCGTCCCCGCCGATGCTCTCCTTTCCGGTTGGCGTAAAGAAGCAATACTTAGCACCGGAGCCACTACCGCCGACTTGAGTACCTCCGACCACGTCAGAAAGTTCTTCCGGTTTCAGCGGTACGGGTTCCTTAGGAGGGTCGGACGCAGGGAGATTGCCCATGTCTTCTCTCGAAAAGACAAAGCCGTGTTCTGCGGCAAAGGTTATAACAGCATCAATGGTCGCGCCTGTTGCGCAAAGTGCGCTGAATTTCTCTCGCAAATCGCTGTTTGCTTCGGTTTCCTTAATAAAGTCTTCGTATTGATTAATAGCTGCATTTCTTGTGCCCATGTTCACTCTCCTTTTTGTTTGAGTTAGTTACACTGTCTGGCGTTTCACAAGCTCATAGAACTCGCCTTGTTTATCCATAAGCTCGTCATATCCGCCCTGCTCGATTATTTTGCCGGTGTCGAGCATGATCACACGGTCACAGCCTCGTATTGTAGAGAGTCTGTGAGCGATTATAATGCGTGTTGCTTTTAGCCCGTCTATCGACTGTGCAACATGCTTTTGGGTGATGTTGTCAAGTGCGCTTGTTGCTTCGTCGAAGAAAATCATCTTCGGTTTGGAAATAAGAGAACGTGCAATGAGCAGGCGTTGTCTTTGCCCGCCGGAAACACCGCCGCCGCCTTCGGCAATCATGGTGTGCATACCCATCGGCATCTCTCGGATATCCTGTGCGATACCCGCAAGCTCGGCGGCTTCCCATGCATCATCAAGTGTTTTCCAAGGTGCTGTTACAACGATGTTTGAAAATATCGAACCTGCCATCAGCTTGCCGTTTTGCAGGTCAACACCTATACACTGGCGCAGTGCACGTAAATCAAGACTAGAAAGGCTATGCCCGTCATAGTAGATGTCACCCGTTTCAGGTGTTTCAAAACCGAGCAATAATCTTAGCAGGGTAGACTTACCGCAGCCTGTTTTCCCGACTATTGCAACATATTCACCGGGACGGATTTTCAGGTTTATGTTATCAAGTATCAAAGGTCCGTCTTCACGGTAACGAAATGATACGTTATTCATTTCCATCATGCCTGACAGCGATGTAAGCTGTTTCTTGTTTTCATGCACTTCCGGCTCACATTCCATGATAGGACGTACCATTTCAAGGTTGACACGGATATCGGTAAATGTATGAGCAAGCCCTGAAAGCATCATAATAGCTCCCGACATCGAACCGTATGCTGCCATAAATGCAAGATAATCGGCAGTACCGATACCCGAAGCACCTGCAACATAGTACATCAAGATTCCACCGCCGAGTGAGATGATGAGATTTATAGGTTCGAGCAGTCTTAGAAAAATCGGGGGTGAATATGTAAGACACCCGATTTCCTTGCAGTTTGCAGCCCATTTTGCAAACGCACGTTTCTGAGCACCCGTAAGTTTTATCTTCTGTATACCGCTTATGAGTGCAAAGAGAAGTGCCGAGAGCTTCGCACTTGCATTCATGCGTTTTCGTGATATCTTCATGTTAAGTACAGTAGTAAGAATAGAAACCGTCAGCATAGTCAGTATTACAAGAAATGCAGGTGCTACCATACTTGGTGCGTAATACTGCATCTGGAACAGGAATACCAGTGAGAATACTGCAGTCAGCCCCGTAGACATAAACGTGTTTGAAATGGTCTGGCATAAAGATGTCAGGCTGCCCATACGGCTTGCAACCTCGCCTGCAGCATAATCCTTGAAAAATGTAACAGGCAGTGACAGTACACGCATCATAGCGGCGTTTTGAACACGGATGAACAGTGTCGAAAAACGTGTAAGCACAAGGCTCTGTGCAAGCCCAAACAGTATCGAACCTATAGCAGTACCCGCAAGTAGGAACCCGACAGCGAGGATGTTCGTCTTGATGCCCGATGGAATGACGGTTCCATACAGCTGGCTTTGCACGTATGGTGATGTAAGTCCTAATAGTGCTACAATAAGCGATATTATCAGCACATATACAAAGTCGGGTATACGTACGTTCTTTATCATAAAGAGCGCAAAGTCGATAAGTCTTAGTTTCTTTAATGCAAACGGCTTGTAGAAGCAAAATGCATCCTCGCCTATATTTTTTGCTGTTTCTTTGTTTACTTTAATCTTTTTACCGTCCTTGTCACGGTAAGTGTAACCGCCTGATTTGCTTGGTAAAATTGCGACAGGGTCGCCGTCTATGGTACAGCCAAAGAACGGGTCGACCGAATCCTTCCACCACTGACCTTTTAGCTCAACCCTGCGGCGCATTGCACCCGACGGGCGCAGCATGTATTCAATCCGGGCTTCGGGGTCAGTAAGCTCCGGCGGTACTTCAGGTATCTTTAATCTGAGGTGTGTGAGTATTTCAACAACCGCATCGGATATATCGGCCTGCTTCATATCGGGCCGCAGTTGCAGTATTGATAAGAGGTCGTCAAAGGCACCCTCGAACATCATATCGTCGCCGGTCTTGCGTATATCAAGCTGGTCATCAAAAATATTGATTTCTTTCAAGAATTTATTCTCCCGTTTATCTTCCGTTCTCTCGTCACCTTACTCCTAGCCCCTGTGCCCTGTGCCCTATTACTCCGTAGCCACCAACTCGGCGTATTTGCCGGACATGGCGTATAGTTCATCATGTGTGCCGCGTTCTACGACGTCGCCTTTTTCGAGGACGATAATTTCGTCGCAGTCGCGTACTGTGGAAAGACGGTGTGCAATGACGATACAGGAACAACCAATTTTCCGGATATTAGTCATAACAGTTTCTTCGGTTTTGGCATCGAGTGCACTTGTAGCTTCATCCAAAATTGCAATAACAGGTTCTTGTGCTAAAACCCGTGCAATTTCAAGTCTCTGGCGCTGACCGCCCGAGAAGTTTTTACCGTTTTCCGCAACTATCTGGTTATACCCGCCTGGGCGTGTAACGATGGTTTCGTGAATGTCCGCATCACGAGCGGCGAGAATTACGGCAAAATCTTCTATCGAGGGGTCCCACATACGGATGTTTTCCGCCACCGTGTCCTCGAACAACATGATTTCCTGGTCTACCATGGACACGCTGCTGCGGAATGAATAGTTATCTATTTCGAGCCTGTGTTTGCCATCAAAAAGTATTTCACCCTCCCAGGGTTCGTACAACCCTGTGATTAGCTTGGCGAGCGTTGACTTGCCCGACCCGGACGCACCGACGATTGCAACAGACTTGCCCGGTTGCAAATCAAGTGAGAAATTCTTAATCAACGGGTCGGATAATTTATTGTACCCAAAGGTAACATTATCTATCTTCAATGCGCCGGACAGCTTACCACCAAGACAGGGGGACGGTTCTCTTGAGCACAGAGGGGACGGTTCTCTTGTGTTCTCACTTGCTGAAGGCTCGACCTTGTAATTCATTACGTCCTCGATACGTTCCATGTTTGTACGCATTGTTGTCAGGCTTTGCAGGATGCCCGAGAACTGACCGACGGGTGCGAGAAACGAACCGAGGAAGCCTTGGAATGCAGCCATAGTTCCGATTGTCATATGCCCGTCCATGATAAAAGCAACACCAATCATCATTACAACGATGTTGAGTATCTGGCTTACCACCGATGGTATCAGACCGAATTTCATCGAAAAACGTTCGCCTGCTATACCCGCATTGTGCTGTTTTGCAAGATAACCTGCATACCGCTCGAATATGCCGCCCTCGGCTCCGGATGCTTTGATAGTTTCAATCATGTCTATGCTCGACATAGTGACACTGCTGAGATTACCGCCCGATGATTGTGACTGCCGTGCAAAGGTGACACTTTTCTTCGCCATATACTGCGAAAACACCATGTTCAGCACTGCAGAACCGATGCCTATAGCTGTAAGTATCGGGTTATACTGCAGAAGCATGATGAAGTAAAAGATCATCAGACCCATGTTTATGAGTATCGGTGAGAACTGTGATATGAGCATGCTTGCGATACCTTCGTTTGAAGACTGGCGCATGAGGATATCACCTGCATAACGTTGTGAGAAAAACTCCATCGGTAACCGAAGCACATGCCACATAAACTCGGCGTTTGCGGTTATGGCGAACTTACCTTCCATACGAAGACGGCATACCGCATTAATAACGGACAAGATAAGCCTTACAAGCAAAACCAGCAACATAGCTATGATAAACGGCATCAGCCATGACCTGTTTCTGCCCGACAGGATATCGTCCATGAATATACGTGTAAACACGGGGTTGAGTATATCTATCATTGAAGCGAAGATACCCATTAGGAACACAAATACAAATGCGGGAATCGTTCCTTTGAGACGGCTCATTGCAAAACGTAAAACACTGCGTGGTTTTCCTTCTTTTATAAATTCATCTGTAGTCTCAAATGTCATCACTATTCCGGTAAACGACCTGTCGAATTCTTCGAGCGATACCTCAGTTGTTCCTCGTCCGGGGTCGTTTATGACTGCACATTTTTTCTTAAAGCCGTTTAAGACCACAAAATGATTAAAGTTCCAGTGTATGATAGCGGGACACTTCACATCGCGAAGCTCTGCCGGCTCCATGCGGTACGCTGTGGGTTTTAATCCATATGATACGGCTGCACGGTAGATATTTCGTGCATTACTGCCGTCACGTGATACTCCGCAGTCTGAGCGCACCTGTTCAAGCGGTATCCATTTACCATAATATGCCAATACCATACACAAGGAAGCCGCTCCGCATTCAAGAGCTTCCATCTGCATTATGAATGGTGTTTTTGCTGCTTTTGCTTTCATTAATTAATCTCCCATGTCATCCTGAGCAAAGCGAAGGATCTTGTCAAAATTCATCGAAACAGATTCTTCAGTCGCTACACTCCCTCAGAATGACACCTCACCTGAACATCAGTTCGTAAGGTTTGCGTTCCGCTGTTATTACATCCACTAAACAGGTTGAGCCAATGATGACTTCAACCGATGCGCCTTTAGCTGTCGACCAGCGCGGGTTGCCATCCAATACTTCAAGTTTGATAACCACTTCTATCACGTTACCCGACGGCAGGTATATCATGTCAAAGCTGTCACCTAAAGCCGCTCTGAGATTTTCTACACTTACAGGCATACTTCCGACACTTTTTACAGTACCGTAGATATATCCGTACTGCTCCCTTGGTGCGTAATCCGGTGATACCCGGACTTTCATGCCGGGTTGAAGATACTTCGTTTCGTCAATAGGTAAATACGAATATACCGCCATTACACCGTTATCGGGAGACAGCATTGTGCCGGTGATATCTACCGTTTCAGGTATTGAACCCATTAAACCCCAAACGATAAACGCCGCAAAGGTAACAGCAAGACCCGCAAGTATCGCCCACACACCCGGCCCCGCTACCTTCATATATTCGTTCAGCTGCTCCGGTGATGATATTTTATCTAATGCACTTTTTCTAAATAATGAGTTTTCCATTTACATGCAACTCCTTTTGTTTTTTCCTTTGCTCATCGGGTGGCAGTCCCGCTGCTGCGATACCTTCAAGGTCATGTTCAGAAAGGTGTGTAATATTGCGTTTAAAATCTTTCGTATGAGGTACGGTATGGTGTGCCATCAAACGCTCCAACGTTTCTCCGGCTTTTTCGGAGCCAACCGGCTTTAGCCAGTAATTAAATGCTTCGAGTCTATATCCTTCCAGGCTGTAATCTCCGCTGTTGCTCATTATTACAAGAGAACAACCGGGAGCGAATTTTCGGATAATCCAAGCCGCATCCACTTCATTCATACTGTCCATGCCGATAAAAACCGCTGTAAACCGGTCATGGCGGAAAGCATCTATGAGACCGTTTGTATCATAAAAACGATGAATTTTTACCGGTATATCTGTACGTTCAAAATATGCGGAAATATATGACACGGTGAGCTCACGGTCTTTTTCGGTGTTGTCATATACAGCGAGCCGCATGAATGTGTTTTCCATGACTTTTGGTACCTCCGAGCAACTACTTTTATCACTAAAATATGTATCGGCAATTGATAAATCAATAGACCTTAAATGAAATGCTTTTTAATTCAATAGAATGCGTGTTCAACACATTTTGATGTCTTGTAAATCGGTTGTTCATAATGTAAGATATGACTCAATTGAACCGGTATAAAACTCGGTCAAGATGTCCCCTTCTTCTATAAGTGGGGGTACAATATAGCTCACAGTAGGGAGTAAAATCTCCTACCTCGTTGAAACGCTTGATTAAATAGCTTTGCTCGGCAAAGGAAATTTGATCTCTTGTTATAAAAACCATACAAAACGGAGCTTGTGTTTATGGATATTGCGATTTGTGAAGATATAGAAAAAGACGCCAATCAATTGCGTCTTTTGGTTGAGCGGTATTTTGATGAAATCAACTGTGAAGTAAATATATTTGTTTATAACAACGGTGATGATTTTCTCAAGGATTTAACTGCAAATAAGCCGGGCGATGTAAAAATTGCATTTTTTGATATTTACATGCCAGGGACAAACGGTATTGAAACAGCAAAAAAGATACGTGAAACCAATAATGATATGGTTATTATTTTTACGACCGGCAGCACTGCTCACAGCCTGGACGGATACTCTGTATATGCATTGCAATACTTAATAAAGCCGGTAGAATATCATGAAGTGAAAAAAGTTCTTGAAATCTGTAATGAAAAATTTACATCATCACTTAGATATATTGAAGTATTGTCGGACAGGCTTATGATGAAGGTGCTGCTGAAGGACATTACTTTCATTGAAGTCATTTCGGAATATACGTATATTCATACTAGCGCAGAAACAATCAAAACCTTCATGCGCCTTCACGAATTTGAAAAGCAGCTTGAAGGCGGCGCATTTCTCAGGACACAGCGGTCTTTTATTGTTAATATGAATTATATCAAAAGAATGTCAGCCGATTCATTCATTTTAAGCAACGATAAAGAAATCCCCATACGCAGAAGTGATAAAAAAGCGATTAAACAAACGTACAAGGATTATATGTTTATGGTAACAACACAGGAGTAGTAGGATGAGGATTGTAAAATTATTACTGCCGTTTTCAGTCCTGCTGCTTATTTTACTGTTGGCATACGGGCTTATTTTATTTGACCAGCCTATAACCAACCAGAAATACGAATTCAGTGATGACGGTATTTATGATATACGCGAAATCGACTTTGATAATTACACTTATATTCCTACAGGCCGTCTGGAGGTTATAAATAATGAACTGCTCACACCTGAGGAGTTTGAAGCTTATGACGGTGATAATTATTCTCACGATTGGTCCGGAGTAGAGCACAATTCATATCTTACA
Organism: Oscillospiraceae bacterium; assembly: GCA_009784725.1. Taxonomy (GTDB): domain Bacteria; phylum Bacillota; class Clostridia; order Oscillospirales; family Oscillospiraceae; genus WRMH01. The sequence continues at coordinate 36,163 of WQXS01000015.1, read as the reverse complement.
AGCCGTATAACCTTTTTAGTAGAAGATAATAAATGGTATACTTTCACCCGCCAATCACTTGGACACACACACAGGCTATATGTAAACGGTGCATGGCTTGCCGATATCGGGTTTACAAGTGCCGACCCCGAAAAAGACATCCCCGGTAACGGACGTATAACCTTTACGGCGCAGGGTGTTGACGGCAAAATCGTTTTAGTGCAGCAATCGTCAAACCATTTCCACCGGTACGGCGAACCTTGGGGGCATGCATACTGGCGTATCGGAACGGGAACAAAAATTGTCGATATTATTCTTTCCGGGCAATATCAAACCAATATAGTTTTGGGCTGCTTTTTACTATTGGCATTTCTATTTATCCTGCTTTTCTTTACACGTATTCAAAATCGTGCAGCGTTATATTTTTCTTTGTTTTGTATAGTATGGTTTATACGGGTGGGTGTGACGGGCAATGTGGTGTTTTCGGTTTTATTTCCGCAGTTGGACTGGTTTGTGATGCTTCGTTTACAGTATATTTCCATCCCGGTTTCCGCTGCATTAACTCTTGCAATCATAAACATTCTTTTCCCGAAGGTACTGCACAAGCCTGTGTTGTATATTTATTACGGAATATCAACGGTATTTTCCGTTTTATTTATTTTTATAGATACTTTACCGATGAGCCATTTAATGGATTGGGTTTATATTATATACGGCCCGGGAATTATTTATGTATTGGTTACGCTTATAATCAGGCAATTTATACTCAGGCGGAAAATTGACACACCGCAGATTTATTTTGTTTTTGGTCTAATTGTATTCTTTTTATCCGTGTTGACTGATTTTGGTTACCTGCCGACAATCTTTTTAATGCCGCAGTATCATCTTACGGGTGTTGCTATGTTAGTTCTTGCAATGTGTGCGGCTTCTGCAATTTTTGTTGCGACAATGCGCGAAAAAGAGCAGGCGTTTCATGAACAGCAACGGCTCACCACCGAGGTTGCCGTACTTGAAGGTATTTCACAGTCGAAAACTGAATATTACACAGCGCTCAGTTCTCATATTACGGAAACAAAACGGGCGGAACATGATTTGCGGCAGCATTTAACTACAATCAAAGCATATAATAAAGGCTTCGAGCATGAAAAGCTCAGCGGTTATTTGGACGAACTTTTTAAATCAATACCGGACAGTTCAAATATCACATTTTGCGAAAATTTTGCCGTAAATTCCATATTACATTATTATTTCAGTATTGCAAAAAAAGAAAACATAGATATTCATATAAATGCAGAAATTCCGGCAGATACCGGTATAAATGATACGGATTTGTGTATTATTTTCGGCAATTGCATTGAAAACGCCATCGAAGCATGCTGCAGAACGGATGGAGACAGATATATAAAAATTCAATCCAAGCTGTTTGGAGAGATGCTGACAATTGTTATTACCAACAGCTTTGACGGGAATATTCAAATTGAAAACGATAAGTTTATGTCGCAAAAACGCAAAGGTGAAGGCATCGGCATTTCGTCGGTGAAAGCCATTGTTGAAAAATACGGCGACTCGGCTAATTTTGAAAAAAGCAATAATGAATTTAATGTAAAAATAATTCTGTGCATCAACAAAGAATGAAACCGGCTGCTCTGTTTCTGCCGCAGAAACAACGGTCTTGTATAGACCTACAATGGCTTTGTAATGAACATAACGAAATAAAGTATTTTTATTTTATTTGGTTGCAATATATATTCTATACTTATATTACTCCCCGGAGGAGATGTCGCCGTCGATTTCGCCGCAGTTTATGGTGCTTCCTGCGGTGACGTTGCCGCAAATATCGTTGCAGCTGATGCTACTTCCTGCGGTGACGCTTCCGTCAATATCATTACATGTTAATGAAGCGCCGGAGTTTACGTTTCCGCATACATCGTTGCAACTGATATCGCGTCCTGCATTTGCAGTTCCACCTACATCATTACAGCTGATATCACGGCCTGCGTTTACACCGCCTTCAACATCGTTACAGCTTATGTTACATTGACACTCTATGTTTAATGCTTCTCCATCGTATTCAAACGTAAACTCGGATAAATCGTCTGTTTTTTTCATCAGCTTTTTACCAATGAAAACAACCGCCCGAAGAGTGCCATCGTCATCCCAGGGTACTGATTCAATGGAACTGCTTTCGGGTTTTGCTGTTTCATCCCTGCCGAAAAGCTCATCGATCGTTACATCAAAATAATCTGCAATCTCCGGCAAGAGTTGAATGTCGGGGCAACATGCTGCGAGCTCCCATTTGGAAACCGTTTGATTCGTGACACCTAAGTGACCTGCAAGCTCTTCTTGTGTAATACCTTTATTTTTACGTAAAGCTGCAATTTGTTGATTTATTATTTCTGCCATGATTTATTCCTCCATAATATTTATTGTAATAAGCTTAATATCTCATATACATATATTCAATAACGTGTTTGTTGAATTAAACGGAATCCATCCAACCTCAGGTTGGAAGCAACAAAAATAACATGAGAAATACAGTATACCACATGCTCACAGGCGTAAAAGCAGTATTTTACTGCAGTATTTTTTCCTTAATTGACCTCTGTTTATTTTACGGGTTTTTTGTTATAATATAATTGTGACTTAATCTGTATTTGGAGGAATAAATTTTGATTGACCTCAACAATTATATGCTCCAAGGTGAGCCTGATCAAAAAGAACGCGGTTATATATGGCATACCGCTATAGGCTTACAGCAAACTGATGGATTAAAAACATCTGAATATTTAATTGCCACAGCAAACAGAAATATAAACGGTGAAATCACTCTTGAAGAAGCACAAAGTTTAATTAATAGCTATTATGAGTCAAAACCTATTGAAAGTGACGATAACACACGCACTGAAGAAGCGGATAAAGTTTCTGCAACTGTCTCTTTAATTTTAGCAGAAAAGGCTTTTTCATTTTCCCCTGTAGAATATATTAGTATTCATCGCCGTTTGTTTGACGGTGTATACAAATTCGCAGGAAAGATACGTGACTATAATATTAGTAAAAAAGAATGGGTATTAAACGGGGAAACCGTGTATTACGCCGGTGCCGACAGCATACGAGAAACCCTTGAATATGATTTTAAAAGAGAACGTGAGTTTGACTATAAAACCCTCTCTGTTACAGAAGCTGCAAAGCAGATTGCTAAGTTTATTTCCGGTTTATGGCAAATCCATGCATTTGGAGAAGGAAATACACGTACAACTGCTGTATTTGCAATAAAGTATTTAAGAACATTCGGTTTCGATGTAACAAACGACATCTTTGCAGAAAACGCATGGTACTTTAGAAATGCCCTCGTACGAGCAAACTACAGAAACATAAAAAAAGGAATCCATGCAACACAGGAATTCCTCGACCGTTTTTTTGCCAATCTTTTATTAAATGAAAATAATACATTGAAAAATCGTGATTTGCGTGTCAAGAAATTAAATGATGACACTGTAAATGACACTGTAAATGACACTGTAAAACTTTCGGAAAGCCAGCGAAGGGTTCTGGCAGCATTAAAGAAAAACCCAAACATTACAGCCGAACGTATAGCAAAGCAATGCAACATTTCTGAATCAACAGTTAAGCGAGCGTTAAGTGTACTAAAAAATAAAGAATTTATAAACCGTGTTGGTTCGGATAAAACGGGTTATTGGGTTTGTTTATGAAAGACGGGTTTGGCAGGGATATAGTTTATCTTCGGTTGTCGGTGACTGATAGGTGTAATCTTCGGTGTGTTTATTGTATGCCGGAGAGTGGTATCAGGAAGCTGCGGCATGAGGATATTTTATCAATTGAGGAGATTGATGAGATCGTAAAAGCTACGGCAGCTTGCGGAATCAGTAAGGTGCGTATTACAGGTGGCGAGCCTCTTGTTCGCCGTGGTATTATTGATATTTGCAGGCGGGTTGCCGAAACCCCCGGGATTAATGAGGTATGCCTTACAACAAACGGCATTTTACTGCCAAAGTATGCTGATGAGTTAATACAAGCGGGTGTTAACCGCATTAATATCAGTCTTGATTCACTTGACGCAGTAACGTACAATAAGATAACCCGTTTTAACGGATTGGATGATGCGCTTATCGGATTAAATACTGCTATTAAAGCCGGATTTGATGCTGTTAAGATAAATACCGTTCTTATCGGCGGTATCAATGAAGAAAGTATCTATGATATGCTCGCTCTAACACGAAAGTATAAGGTTGATGTCAGATTCATTGAGTTAATGCCAATCGGTGAGTGTGCGGACTGGTCGGAGGAAAAATTCATAAACGCAAGCAGGGTTTTACAGCTTTCGCCGGAACTCCGAGAAATCGGTACAGACGGAGTAACAAAACTGTATATGCTGCCCGACGGACTTAGTACAGTAGGTCTTATAAGCCCGATAAGCTCGCATTTTTGCCCGTCATGCAATAAAATACGCATTACTTCCGACGGAACGCTTAAACCCTGTCTGCATTCTGCTGAAGAAATAAAACTAAGGGGTCTGCACGGAGCTGAGCTGGAGCAAACCATTCGTGACGCTATATATGGAAAGCCGAAAAAACACGGGCTTGACGACGGCTCACATAGTGATGCAATCCGAAATATGAATGCAATCGGCGGATAAAGATAAGAATTTTTGAGCATCCAATCCATCGGCTTTATTAATAAATATAAATAAACGAGGTTTATTATGGCAGAGTTAACTCATTTTAATAATGAAGGCCATGCTAAAATGGTTGATGTCAGCGGAAAAAGTGTAACAGTCCGTGAAGCTGTTGCTTGCGGAGTTGTTTCCGTTAACACCGAAACCTTTAATATGATAACTCAAGGCGAAAACAAAAAAGGCGATGTTCTCGCCGTCGCACAAGTCGCAGGCATAATGGCCGCAAAACGCACATCCGATATTATCCCAATGTGCCATCCCATAAATATTACAGGTGTAGATATTTCATTTAATCCCGATGAAGAACAAAACGCCATAGAAATAACAGCAACAGTCCGTTCAAAGGGAGAAACAGGTGTCGAAATGGAAGCGCTCACAGCAGTTACGGTAACAGCACTGACAATTTATGATATGTGCAAGTCCGTACAAAAGGACATTAAAATAAGCGAAATCCAATTAATAAAAAAGACCGGCGGAAAATCCGGAGATTATAGTTTCCATACCTAATTGCTAATTTTATATAAGAATAATGGAGACCAGCCTATGGCATCAGTAAAAGCTGTTTGCATCAGCGAAGAAAAAGGCACAGTTAAAAAACCTGTTCCCGAAATAACCCTTAAAAAAAACCACGGCATTCTCGGAGATGCACATGCCGGAGACGGACATAGACAGGTTAGTTTGCTTGCCGATGAAAGTGTTGACAAGATTCGTGATAAAATGCCAACTATCGAAGCGGGAGCATTTGCGGAAAATATTCTGACTGCCGGTTTATGCTTACATGAGCTGCCAATCGGCACAAAAATAAAAATTAATGAAACAATTCTTGAAGTCACACAAATAGGTAAAGAATGTCATAATGACGGCTGCGCAATCAAGAAGAAAACCGGTGATTGTGTAATGCCTAGAGAAGGTATTTTCGTTTCTGTAGTAAAAGGTGGTATAATAAAACCCGGAGACAGGATTAACATAAAATGAACCCAAAAAAGGTGGACTGGTATGATTAATATAAATGAACTAAAATTCGATAAAGACGGGCTCATTCCGGCAGTCGTTGTTGATGCCGCATCAAACGATGTTCTTATGCTTGCGTATATGAATGAAGAAAGCCTGAGAATAAGCATAAATGAAGAGATAACATGCTTTTGGTCACGCTCTCGAAATGAACTTTGGCGAAAGGGTGAAACCTCGGGAAACACACAAGATATAATAAGTATTAAAACCGATTGTGACATGGATACTCTTTTAATAAGCGTAGTTAAAGCAGGTCCTGCGTGTCATACCGGTGCAGAGTCATGTTTTTATGAAGATGTTTTTATTTCCGGTAAAACCCACACAAAACCATTTTCGCTTGAAGACCTGCATGATATAATTAACGACAGGAAAATTAATAAAAAACAAGGTTCATACACAAATTACCTTTTTGAAAAAGGTCTCGATAAAATTTTGAAAAAGTTCGGTGAGGAAGCTACCGAGGTAATAATAGCCGCAAAATCCGACAACAAAGAAGAGCTTATCTATGAGCTTTCCGATCTTATTTACCACGCTCTTGTACTTATGACCGAAATGGGAATAACGCCCGATTTAATAAAATCTGAACTCAAATCACGCCATTCAGGCAAAGAGGAATAAAAACATCAGGAGGTTTATGCAAAATTTACATACCCACACCACTTACTGCGACGGAACACTATCTGTTGAAGAAATGATAAAAGCCGCAATCGAAAAAGGCGGTAAATCAATAGGTTTTTCAGAGCATTCATATGTCCCGTTTGATGAAGAATATTCGATGTTGCTCGAAGATACACCATTATATATAAGCGAAATAAACAACCTCAAGGAAAAGTATAAAGGCACAATCGATGTTTATCTCGGAATGGAAATTGATTATTTTACGGATGAAATCCCGGATGGTTTGGAATATATTATCGGCGCAGTTCATCATGTAAGAAAAAATGGAAAAAACATAACTGTTGACGGCTGGGCAGAGCACTTGATTAACATGAACAATAAGCATTTCGGCGGTGATTTTTACGCAATGGCTGAGTCATATTATGAAACTGTTGCAGATGTTGTTGAAAAAACCAATGCCGATATTGTCGGACATTTTGACCTGATAACAAAAAATAACGATAATAACAGTCTGTTTGACGAATCACATCCAAGATATATAGATGCGGCACTCGGTGCAATGGAGCAGGTGCTCAATAATTGCAAGCTGTTTGAAGTAAACACCGGAGCAATGTTCCGAAGAGGAGCTAATAAACCATATCCATCAACTTTTTTATTAAAGGAATTGCAAAAAAGAGGCGGTGAGATTATTCTGTCAAGCGACAGTCACACAGCCGAATCATTATATTTTAAGTTTGACGAGATGCGTGAGCTTGTTAAATCCTGCGGATTTAAGTATATAAAACGCTTTACCGGCGATGATTTTACAGACGATTTACTGTAACATATCGAAAGGAACGTAGAAATGCAAAAATTGACTGAAATGTATGGAATGATGGTCTTCAGTGACCATGTTATGAAGCGCCGTTTACCGAATAATATTTATGAAGCATTGCAAAAAACTATTCAAGACGGCAGCAAATTAAATACAGAGGTTGCCGATGCTGTTGCAGATGTAATGAAGGATTGGGCGGTTGAACTCGGTGCAACGCACTATACTCATTGGTTCCAGCCGATGACCGGTATTACAGCCGAAAAACACGACAGTTTTATTTCTCCGACAGGTGACGGCAGAGCAATAATGGAGTTTTCAAGCAGTGCATTGGTATCAGGTGAAGCCGATGCTTCAAGTTTCCCATCCGGTGGTCTAAGAGCGACATTTGAAGCACGGGGATATACCGCATGGGACCCTACATCATACGCTTTTGTTCGAGGAAACACACTTTATATTCCTACAGCGTTTTGCTCTTACGGCGGCGAAGCACTCGACGAAAAGACCCCGCTTCTGCGTTCAATGCAGGCAATAAATGCTCAGGCTCTCCGTATTTTACGTTTGTTTGGAAACACAAAAGTAAAGACCGTCAAACCAATGGCGGGAGCAGAGCAAGAGTACTTCTTAATCGACAAAGCAATGTTCGAAAGACGAAAGGATTTAATGTACACAGGGCGTACATTATTCGGAGCAAAATCACCTAAAGGGCAAGAGCTTGATGACCAATATTACGGAGCAATAAAACCAAGAGTTTCCGCATACATGAAAGCTCTTGACGAGGAGCTTTGGAAGCTTGGTGTCCCCGCAAAAACAGAGCATAACGAATCAGCCCCCGCTCAGCATGAGCTTGCCGCAGTTTATACTACAACAAACCTTGCGACAGATCATAATCAACTAATTATGGAAATAATGCAAAGCATCGCAAAAGACCACGGAATGATTTGCACACTGCACGAAAAACCATTCGACGGAATAAACGGAAGCGGAAAACACAATAACTGGTCACTCGCAACGGGAGACGGTCAAAACCTGCTCGACCCCGGGGCAACACCACACGATAATGCTCAATTCTTACTTTTTATCACTGCCGTTATCAAAGCAGTTGACGAACATCAGGATTTACTCCGGATATCCACAGCAAGCGCCGGCAACGACTGCCGCCTCGGCAGCGGAGAGGCCCCGCCTGCGATTATTTCCGTTTTTGTCGGAGATGAACTGTTTGCAATTCTTGACGCAATCGAAAACGACTCTCACTATGATGCCGGTGAAAAAACAGAAATGAAGATAGGCGCAACAGTCCTTCCGAGTTTTCCAAAAGATACCACAGACCGCAACAGGACTTCTCCGTTTGCTTTTACAGGCAATAAGTTCGAATTTCGTATGGTCGGAGCTAAAATGTCCATAGCAAAAGCAAATATCATGCTCAATACAACAGTTGCGGAGTCACTTCGTTTATTTGCCGATGAGCTTGAAAAAGCGGATGATTTTAACACGGCTCTTCATCAATTAATAAAAAGAACCATAAAAGAGCATAAAAGAATTTTATTCAACGGTAACAGTTATGGTGATGAGTGGGTACAGGAAGCAGAAAAACGGGGTTTATTAAATCTGAAAACAACGCCTGATGCATTGCCGTACTTAATAAATGATAAAAATATTGAGTTATTTAAGCAACATAAAGTATTTTCCAAAGCCGAGCTGCAGTCACGATATGAAATCGGTCTTGAAAATTACTGTAAGCTATGTAATATTGAAGCTATTACAATGTATAAGTTAATAAGAAAAAATGTCCTGCCTGCAGCCACTCTGCATACGGGAGAAATCAGCAATGCAGCCGAGCATAAACGAAAGTTCCTCGGTGATGTCGATTGTTCATATGAACGTGATACGGTGGTCAGATTATCCGAATTAACCGGAGATTTACACCATAAAGTCGAATTACTTATACATGAGCTCCAAAAAGCAGAAGATAAAACGGATCTTCTTGAAAAAGCCAACCATTACAAAGACAGAGTTCAGGAAAATATGCTCCTGCTCCGTGAACTGGTTGACGAGATGGAACTGATGGTATCGAGAAAGAACTGGCCTTTCCCGACTTATGGCGACTTATTATTTAGCGTAAGATAGGCATAATTTCTTATAAATCTTTTTTAAGTTCAAATAACAAACTAAGTGCTTCAAGCGGTGAAAGCGTGTTCAGTTCTGTATTCTTCAGCCGCTCCGAAATCTTATCCTCATTTATATCCATTAATGACAGCTGGCTCGAATCCGAGGCAGCTTCATTTTGTTTTTTCTGCGGCAGACTTTTTTCATTTTCCAATTTCTGTAAAACAGTCTTTGCCCGTTTTATAACACTACCCGGAACTCCTGCAAGACCGGCAACTTCTATGCCGTATCTGTCATCGGCTCCGCCGGGGACTATCTTTCTGAGAAAAATTATATCGTCTCCGCGCTTTTTTGCTGAGATATTATAGTTATTAACCCCTTCAATTTCACTTTCCAGTGCAGTAAGCTCGTGATAATGCGTTGCAAACATTGTTTTCGCACCGAGCTTTTTTTTATCGGCACAATGCTCTAAAACAGCTCTTGCAACAGACATGCCGTCATATGTTGATGTCCCCCGCCCGATTTCGTCAAGTATAAGAAGGCTTTTTCGGGTTGCATTTTTAAGTATTTCAGCAACCTCGGTCATTTCGACCATAAAAGTAGATTTTCCTGCAGAAAGGTCATCGGATGCACCTATCCTTGTAAATATACGGTCTGTGATTCCAATTCTCGCCGTGCGGGCAGGTATAAATGAACCTATTTGTGCCATAAGGACAATTAACGCAGTCTGACGCATATACGTTGATTTTCCTGCCATGTTCGGACCTGTAATAATTGCGGTTCTCGATGCTTCGGTATCAAGAAATGTATCATTCGGAACAAACAGCAGCTCCTTTTGCATAACTTCAACTACAGGATGCCGTCCGTCTTTTATATCAACAACTCCCGAAGCATCAATTTCCGGCATACAATAATTATTTGAGACTGCCGTTTCTGCCAGTGAGCAGAAAACATCAAGCTCGGCTACTGCTTTTGCTGTTGATTGTATCCGTCCGACAAAAGCAGCGATTCTTAGCCGCAACTCTTCAAAGAGCTTGTATTCAAGAGCGGTAAGGTTATCATTTGCCGAAAGAAGCTCTGTTTCAAGTTCTTTAAGCTCCTGAGTAATAAACCTTTCACAATTTGCAAGTGTTTGCTTTCTTATGTAATCATCCGGAACATCGTCTGATGATGACCGGGGGATTTCTATATAATAACCAAACACCCTGTTAAACCCGACTTTAAGCTTTTTTCCCGTTCGCTCACGCTCTTTTGCTTCAACTTCCGTTAATGCCTCTCCACTGTGCGAAATAAGCTTGCGTAATCTGTCAACCTCCGGGTCAACCCCGTCTTTTATCATTGCACCCTCACGAACGGAAAACGGAGGGTTATCTATTATTACATTGTCAATTTCCTCAGCAACATCCGATAACATGTCCATTGACGCACATTCCTGCAGTGCCGATGATTTCATTGAACTGAGCTCTTTTGAAATTTCCGGCAGTACTGTAATTGATGATGAAAGCGCTTTTAAGTCACGGCATCCGGCATTTCCGTAAACTATTTTACCTATCAGCCGTTCAATATCATTAATCTTTTTAAGCCCAAGTACTATTTCTCCCCTATGAACTGTGGCGTTAACAAGCTCGGAAACGGCGCTTTGACGGCGTTTAATCTGAGCAGTTGAAAGCAACGGACGCAAAACCCATGCTCTTATCATGCGGCGTCCCATGGGAGTTTTTGTTTTATCAAGAACCCAGAGCAGGCTTCCTCTTTTATCGCCTGTGCGGAGAGTATACACAAGCTCCAGATTGCGCATTGTATTTATATCCAACTCCATATATGAACCTTCGTTATTGTACCGTAGTGTACGAAGATGGGACATATCTGTATTTTGTGTATCTTTAATGTATGATAAAAGCGCACCCACGGCATGTAATGATGAAATTGATAATTCAAATGATAAATCATCATTAAACTGCGCTTTTACAAGGCCGGAATTATCATCATTAAACCTGTAGTCATCATGCTGAACCGTGCAACCGGTACGTTCCTTTAAATATTCACTTATACTTTTTACCATATCGGGTTCGCCGCCGAGTATACATTCGGCAGGCGAAAAAGAACCGAGCTCATTTTTTATATGACTTATATCCTTATTTAGGACTTCGGTTACAGATATATCTCCTGTTGACAGATCTGCAAAACATAAAGCGGAAGTATCACCCAAAAGTGCAGCACAAAGATAATTTGATTTTCCTTCGTCAAGCATTGATGATTCCATGAGTGTTCCCGGGGTGATTGTACGCACAACATCCCTGTCGACAATCCCTTTTACTGTCGCAGGGTCTTCAAGCTGTTCACATATTGCAACCTTGTACCCTTTTGATATCAATTTTGCAATATGAGGCTCTGCAGAGTGGTACGGCACACCGCACATCGGCATTCTTTCTTCGGGATTACTCGATTTATCCCGTGTTGTTAATGTTATATCAAGCTCTTTTGCCGCAAGCTTTGCATCGTCACCAAACATTTCATAAAAATCGCCAAGCCGAAAAAAAAGGATGCTGTCGGGGTTGCGTCCTTTTACATCAAGATATTGGCGCATCATTGGTGTTAAATTTTTGTCCATTAATTAAATTCCGCCATTGCTTCTTCTATGCCGCGCATGATAATCATTTCCAAAGCTGCCGCTGCTTTTAACGCTGTATCTTTGATGAGCTTTCTGTCTTCAGTATTTAACTTTGAAAGCACCCAGTATGCCATGTCATAATCTTCATGCTCCGGAGCTCCGACCCCGATTCTTATCCGTATAAATTCTTCACCGCCGCATTTTGCAATAATATCCTTTAATCCATTATGCCCGCCTGCCGAGCCGCGGCGCCGGACACGCAACTTGCCTGCAGGAAGTGATACATCATCGGATATTACAATTACTCTTTCAAGCGGTAGTTTATAATATCTCATTGCCTGCTTTACAGAGTTCCCGCTGAGGTTCATATATGTCTGCGGCTTGAGCATTAAAATCTGCTGACCGCCAAGCTTGGCAGGAGTTGTTAAAGCATTGAATTTTACACGGTTAATTTTTATACCAAGCTCACTTGCAATAATATCCGCAGAGATAAATCCGGCATTATGCCTTGTATTTTCATAACGTAAACCGGGATTTCCCAAAAATACGGCTATCCATGATACAGGTGAAAAATTCCTTCTAAAAAACATAACAGGTTTGTGTCCTAACCGTCATTGCGGAAAAATCTTTATCCTGTTCGCAATGACATGGTTTATCTGAATAATGTTGAAATTGAAACCTCTTCGAAAATTCGGTTAATCGCTTCTGCAAATAGCGGTGCCGCTGTAAGGTACTTAATTTTGTCACAGGGCTGGTCTCTTGTAAACGGAACTGTATCGGAAAATATAACTTCTTTAATAACGCTTTGCTCAATTTTTTCTATTGCATTACCCGACAATACTCCATGAGTTGCACAAGCATAAAGCTCAACCGCCCCGCCTACTTCAGCAAGTGCTTTTGCGGCTTCACACAGGCTGCCTGCAGTATCAACCATATCATCATATAAAATGACTCTTTTTCCTTCAACGGAGCCGATAATGTTCATAACCTCTGCCTGATTTGCTTTTTCACGGCGTTTGTCGATTATTGCAAGCCCAAGCCCCATTTTTAGCGCAAATGCTCTTGCTCTTGCAACCGAACCTATATCCGGTGATACAATAACTGTATCATTGTCACCTTTGAATTTTTTATGGAAATAATCCACAAATAACGGCGAGCCAAGTAAGTTATCAACGGGAATGTCAAAAAAGCCTTGAATTTGCGCAGCATGTAAATCCATGGTAAGCACTCTGTCTGTACCTGCGGATGTAATAAGGTTTGCAACAAGCTTTGCAGATATCGGGTCACGTGCTTTTGCTTTCCGGTCTTGTCTTGCATACCCGAAATATGGCATTACGCATGTAACCCTGCTTGCCGATGCTCTTTTGCATGCGTCCACCATTATTAACATTTCCAGCAGATGGTCATTAATCGGAGTACAGGTTGATTGAATGATAAACACATCCGAACCCCGTACCGTTTCGTTCAGCGATACCGCAATTTCCCCGTCCGAGAATGTGGAAACAACAGCGTTGCCGAGGCGTACTCCAATGTTGCGGCATACATCCTCTGCAAAAGGTTTATTGGAGTTGCCACATATGATTTTTACATCCTTACCGTGAGCCATAATGACCTCCCTTTGGTTACACAATATTATATAAATTGTTTATGCTTCTGTTGCTATTTCAAGGTCGCTAAGTATTACCGTTATTAAATCGTCTCTTGTATGACCGTTTATTAATGATATCCTGTCGGAGTGTACCGAAACAATATTTTCAAAGAAATTGCGCGCATTTCTCGCATTACTGAAGTTACTATCCCGGGTTTCATAAATCCTGTTGAAGTATTCCCGGGCATATTCTATTGCATCATCTGTTAAAATATACTCGCTTTGCCTGCACATTGTATCAAATATATCAAAAAGTTCATTACTGTTATAATCTTCAAAAATAAAATACCTGTTAAAACGGGATTCCAGTCCCGGGTTTGAAGCAATAAACCGTTCCATCGGTTCATTATATCCCGCAACAATTACTATCAGGTCGTTGCGGTTGTCTTCCATCAGTTTGATTAGTGTTTCTATTGCCTCTCTGCCAAAATCATTGCTTGCTCCCGCTTCCGGAGCCAGGGCATATGCTTCATCAATAAAAAGTATACCACCGAGAGCATCGGATACCGCATCCGATGTTTTAATTGCTGTTTGCCCGACAAAACCTGCTACAAGACCGCTTCTGTCAACCTCAACAAGCTGACCTTTCGACAATACCCCGATTGCTTTGTAAAGCTCGGATAATATTCTCGCTACCGTTGTTTTTCCGGTACCGGGATTTCCGGTAAATATCATATGAAGCGATAATGGCGGGTTTGGGAGTTCGTTTTCCTCCCGTAAATCTCGTATTTTTACGTAATTAATAAGGCTTTTTACATTTTGTTTTATATTATCAAGACCAACAAGGGAGTCTAAATCCTCAAGCAGCTCGTCAAGTGTTTTTTCTTTTACCTGATTTTCTTCTTTTGATGATTTTTTTTGTTTGTTTTTCTTTTCTCCGTCTACCAATTTGTCAGGTGCTATTAGTTCATAATGAGGTTCTTTAAAGGCATTTTCTGCTTTATTAATTGTACCGATTATATCCGTAAAACCCGGCCGGCTTTCGGGATATGCTCCGGGTGGTTTTATTTTATGCGATACTCTCTCTTTACTTTTTATACCGGTTTCATACATATTTTGCGCTCCGTTACTTGAAGTATCTTCGCAATTTTGTTAGTCAGCACCTGCTCCGTCGGTGATTAAAAGCTCATCGGGTGAAACAAGACCTAAAATTTCTTCTGCAATACGCCGCATAACGTCAGGGTCATCAATATTTGCAAGCATATATTCCAAATCGGCGATTTTCTGCTGCAGCTCGGCCGCTTCTCTTCTTGCTTCGTGTAATGATTCGAGGACTTCAACATGATGTCCCCAAAAGTTATACAGGCTTATTCCTGCATATACAGTAAGTGCCAGTATAATGATTATAGTGATTATTCTCGAGCGAGATGACATAATACTCTTCCCCAATCTTGAATATATACGCCACTATAATTATACACTTATTTTTATTAACTTACAACAATTAGCGAAAATGAAAACAGAATACCCGAAGTGTTATTTATAAAGGAATTAACAGAATCAATTGCCGCTCCTGTTTCGGTTTCTTCCCGAGAGCCTGTGTTTTCCGAATAAACCCGTGCGGAGCCGTCATTATAAACAACGAACTTATCAATATCCTCTCTGTATTCTATCGTTACATAGTGTGCGGCGCTTGTATGCAGATATGCAAGAATGGCAACCTTTGAAGCTTTAATCGTTTCATCAATATTTAATGATATCTGCGGGAAAACCGTATGGGTTGTGTTATATCCAAAACTTTTAATATAAGCATCGATTGCGTTTGGATAAGTACCGAAAACCCCTCCAAAAACAGTTCCTGCGTTTTCTTCAAAATGTTTTACAATTTCTGCAGGATGTATTGGTTTTCCAAGAATAAGCAGCGCATTATATGTTGCTATCCAACCGCAGCCGTTATACCAGCCTTCATTCATACCCTCGGTTGAACCCATTTTTATCTGATTCGCAGGTCTGATTTTTTGGTTGTCGATTAATTTTTGTAAATCAAACTCAATGTTTATGTTGTGTTCATAATTTGACATAGCTTCATCTGATAGTGTACCCGAAGAGCTATCTTCGTCCTGCCCTGCTTGGTCACCATCAATATCGGTTAATTGATTGTCCTCTGATTCCGATATTTTCTCCTTTGTAAATTCTATTCTTTCCAAAGTATTACTAATACCGTGTTCGTCATTTATTTCAAGATAAATTTCTAACGCATCAATATAATACTCCAATGCTTGTGTATATTCACCGTTATTTATATTCCGGTTACCCTGCATAAATAAGTCTGATGCTTCTGCCCGTTTTGCTTCTATTATACGGTTTTGCATTTCTGCTATACCCTCATCAGCATAGCTTATTCCGCCGGAAAATGACAACTCTGCAGCTGCTTGCTTTGCATTTTCATAAAAAAGTATTGCTGTTTCATAGTCTTGATTTTCTGCTAAGTCTTCTGCTCTTTTTATTGTTTCATAAAACATGACTGCTTTTTTTGCTTTTTCTTTAATACTTGAAAAGCTACTATTTATATTTTTAACAGAATTCTCCATGTGAAGTTTTATTTCTGTATTTACCTGATTTATGTGGTGGACTAAGAATGCCGTGCCGATTAAAAGCCCTGCAATAAGGGCTATACAAATTATCAATATAAATTTTGTAATCGGTTTTATTTGCTTTTTTACAGGTTTTTCTTTTTCCGGTTCCACTAATGACTCCTCTTGCTTTTTGCTTTCTTCCTGATAAAATACAATTAAATAATACCATAATTAGATTAAGGAAGTAATACATATGTACACAGCTTCGGTTATTACCGTGAGTGATAAATGCTTTGAAGGCGTGCGCGAAGACCTTTCCGGACCTGCTGTAGCGGATTTGCTTACCGGTGCAGGATATAATGTTGAGTATACTTCGATAGTTCCGGATGAGCAGGATATTATTGAAAGTGAGCTTATAATGTGCGTTGACGAGCTGGATATTGCATTGGTGGTCACTACAGGCGGGACAGGTTTTTCAAAACGGGATGTTACACCCGAAGCGACAGAGGCAGTATGTATAAAAATGACCCCCGGAATCCCGGAAGCCATGAGAGCACAAAGCCTTAAAATAACAAACCGTGCAATTTTAGCACGGCAGCAGGCAGGTATCCGCAGCGAATCATTAATTATCAACCTGCCGGGAAGCCACAAAGCAGCTTCTGAGAATTTAACAGCAATACTGGACGCAATTGAACACGGCCTCGATATTTTACGCAGTAGCTCAAGTGATTGCGGGGGATAACGCTGAGTGTCAAAGGGACGGTTTCAAAGTCTCGCTTGCAAGACAATGGACATATTTAGATGCTGTTACAACGTCTCGCTTGCGAGACAATGTATACATTATTACTTTATTTTTCTAAATTAAACTAACTTCCTTCTTTTTAATCGCATTGATTATATCAAAAATTGTTTCGGCTTTGTTTTCCAGGATTATTCCGCTGTAAGCTTTATTTCCTCTTCCATGGTCATCTGTGCCGGCCTGCATAGGCAGGTTGTTTTTTTCGGCAAATTTGAATGCTTTTTCATTTGATTCATTTCTGTCCATTATATTTATTACTTCCACAGAATCAATCAAATACGGTGCAACCGGATATGGTCTTTCAACATAATACTCATCACGGTAAGGGTGTGCCTGAGCAATAAAACCGCCGCTTTCTCTCACCAGCGCACTGTATTTTTCTATTTTTAGCAAATCTACATTAGGATGTTTTAGGAGAAAATCCAATCCCAGACCATAGGTTAAAAAATCAGAACCTTTAATCGAATACTCCCACCCCAAAAAAACATCAAGCCCAATTTCGTCACCCATTTTTTTCGCTTCTTCATATCCTGTGAGAAAAAACCTCATTTTCTTATCCCACGGTAAATCCTTAGGACACGTAGTATAACCATTAACAAAATGGTCGGTGATTATTATCCCCGTATATCCCCTGTTTTTATACGCCGCAACCTGCTGCGCCGCAAACTTAACCGCACATGCACTAACCTCAGCAGTATGCATATGCGTCTCATACTTATATCCCATGGTTTCTCTTTTCTTTCTGCTATTTCAACTATGATTATATATTATTTTCTCCGTTAAAACAACAACAGGGAGCATGGTCGATTTTTCGCCCATGCTCCCTGTTATTATGAAAACAGATAAGGCTACTGCATGCAGCTGAAAGCAGGAGCGGGAAACAAGTAACAGCGGAACCGGAAACAACGCAGGCTGCCACACTTTGAAAACTAAATAGCGGTGAAACGCCAAATGGAGAGCGGGAGTGGACGCCCCGGTGAAACCGAAGAAGAGAGAGACTTCTAAAATGAAGAATATGAAAAGATAATTTGATTAACTTAAAAAGGAGTGATAAATTTGAATAATATGGAAATACTTATTAAACTAATACATGATAATATGGCATTAGTAAATAAAACATTATCAGGTAAGCCTACAAGAAAAGGTAGCAACAAAAACGAAAATGATGTTAAGATAAAGGTAAAGGTAAAATTTAAAGTTATTTGAATAACAATAGCCGGTAACCTTTCTCTTTAGTTGATATAATATAATCGCAATAGAATCAGGAGGTGTGAATGGTATATATAACGGGTGATACACATAGGAATTTTGATGCAATTGAAGAGTTTTGCGACGAAAATGAAACAACAAAAGATATTAAAACTGTAACTGTACCGGAAGGCATCAGTTATATCGCTGAAAGTGCATTTGAAGGTTCTTTGTACATTACAGTTTTGGAAAAGGTCATACTTCCCGATAGCTTAATAGTTATTGATATAAATGCTTTTGGCAGAAATAAAGTTTTGTCGGATATCTCTTTTGGCAATGGTTTGAGAGAAATCAGAACATTTGCATTTGCAGGATGTAAAGGCTTAAAAAATATAATTTTGCCTGATAATCTCAAAACAGTAGAAAAAGGCGCATTTTTTGGTTGCAAAGGTCTTGAAAATGGCGGTGTTAGTTTTAGGGGAAAAACCTATAAATTGGATGTTAAAGGTGACTACTGCGATATGACAGAAGAATTTTATACAGCAGTAAACGAGGGAAACAATGATTTATGAAGTAATGAATAGGATTGATGCAAGGCGGGCGACAATGGCAGACGCAGCTCCTTTGACAGCAATTATATCTATTACCGATGTCGGCGATGAGTATAATAAATTTTATCAGCAGGAATGGATGTGCGATATTTTAGAGCTGCAGTTTGATGATGTAACGGAAGGTGGACGAAATTGCATTGCAAAAGAACAAGCCAAGCAAATTGCTGACTTTGCAGTATCAGTGAAGGATAAAGCAGAACGCATTATAGTCCACTGCGAATACGGACAATCAAGGTCAGCCGGTGTAGCAGCAGCATTATGCGAACATTTTGAAGGTCATGACAACGGTATATCGCATGACCCTCGTTACTTCCCAAACTGGACATGCTATAAACGTGTCATGGAAGCATTAAAGTTAGATTACTTTCTCATGAAGAGAAAAATACATTCGTCGATCTTTTAGATACATATGACGATATACGTGAAGTAATTAAATTAATAATATAGTTATGAGGAGTAGACAATGAATAGCAATAATATACCGGCAGGAGAATTTCTCAGATATTTGGCCGAAACAAATGAGGTTGATGAAAATAACGTATTTGACAGTATTCTAAAGAGTATAAATGATTCTTTCTTCAAACCTAAGGATATTAACTATGAAGACCTAATAGTTCATAAGCACATTGAGGGTTTTTATGATATTCCAAATGAACTGAGAATAAAAATTGATGAAATCGGATATGATGAAACACCTCAGATTATACAGAATATTGTAAATTATGATTTTAAGAATGAATTTGAGTTTAATCGCGTAGATTTTTCCAATAAAAAAGTAAATGATGCATATAACGAATTTTGCAATTTGGCAAAAGAAGATATCAAACGTTGTGAAACAAATGAGTCTGTTAAAAAGTGGGTAAAATGCAAGAAATATAGTAATTTTAGCGAACATGACTCTGATAGATGTAGGCTTGCGACAAAAATATATAAGAAGCTGTGGGGACATGGGGAAAAAATTCCTGCTGCGGGAGTTCCTGAAATAATAGGAAATGAGCTTAGACAAAGATGGAGTAAAATGGCGTTCACTTATCGTAGTAGTCCGAGACCAAGAACAACGAGTGAAACCATGAGTTCATTTTTTACAATGTTTTCTAATGCCCTGTCTTTGGATGATAAAAACGAAAAGCACTCACTTAATTATTATTCTGCGAGAGACATTAAAAAACTCCTTTCTGCAGATGAAAAGGTTTTTGACAGAATAAATAAGTTACTGGAAAATGCAAATGAATTTTCTGCGATGTATTCTTCAATTGGTAACTTCACACTAATACCAATGGAGGTTGTGTTCACAAATAATGAGAAAGTCAACTTTAACACAAGAAGAGCCAAATCGGAGATATGGGACTTTTGGGATTTGTCATTGATATTACTGCGAGATGAGAGAAACTTTGGGGAAGAACAATTTAAGGAATACGTAGATTTATTTTATATGAATGACTATGTAGACAAAGAAAGAAACTATGAGCCGCTTCCATTGATACCGGGGTTTACAAATGGCTATATTGCCTATTTACCCGAGGAAATATCATTATGTGATTCATTCTTTAAAGAAGCAACTAAAAGGATAAAATCCAGAGGTACAACAATGGTTATTGCACTAATGCTAAAAAAACTGAAAGAAATAGCCAACCACGGTAATAAATAACAATGAGGTGCACAAACATGGCAATAAAAAGCATCTCAAGCAGGTCTTAGGCAATCAATTGGAATTACGTGGATTCCATCATCTCTTGTATAAAGTGGTCCTCCACTTGTTATTATGCATAAGAATGCCGGTTCAACTGCACCTTTCGAGACTACTTTTTTCTTTAATCTGAGTAGGGTGGCAGCACCTTCGTCAACACGGTGTGCGCCAAGCTTTATTTCTATCCCGGCCCATTTTGCACCTAATTCAATGATTGCATCTACTTCAACACCATTTGAATCATGATAATGGCTGAGTTTTGCTCCAATTGATTCAGAGTAAATTAATAAATCCCTAATACAAAGGTTTTCGAATACTCCGCCTAACGTACGAGGATCTCTTTCAAGGTCATTATGGTTTGCTTTAAGAGCACTTATTGCAATTGAAGGATCGGTAAGCATTTTCTTAGGTGCTTTACGTAGACGAAGTTTATCCCGTAATTCAGGAAACCATTGCGGAATTTCATCAACCACATAAAGCCGCACTAACGTAGAAAGATAATCAGATACCGTTTGTCTTGAAACATCACCAAACCGTGATTGAACATCAGCAACAATTGTAGTAAGACCTGCTTGAGTCATATTTGTTCTTGCCACTGCCGCAAGAAGGTGTAATACTAAATCAGGGTTTCGTTTTTTATTATCTGCTTCTGTGATATCTGTTTGAGCAAGTGCCATTATATATTGACTTGGCAGTATCCCGGCATCATCTATATTAATGTTAATATTTTCCGGCCATCCTCCACGGATAACTAAATTTATTAGTTTATTTTGTGAAAGTTTTGAAATACCGGAATCTACTCCATCTCCATTGAAAAGAGACAAAAGGCTTACTGCTCCCGATGAATCTCCGCTTTCAAACAATGACATTGTGTGCATGCGGATTCTGCCTATTCTCCCGGCTCCACTGTGTGCAAAACTTCTTTCTTTTGGAGTAACCGAACCCGTCAATAAATAAAGTCCTTTTTCATCCGTTCTGTCAGAAGCAAAGCGTACTGCATCCCAAATTCCCGGTACCTCTTGCCACTCATCAATAAGAAGCGGTTTATTTCCATTAAGTACAGATGCCGGGTTAAGTTTCGCTGCTTCACGGTTTGAATAGTTATTTTCAGGGTCTAACATAAATACAACACTGGCTGCATGATTAAGAGCTGTCCATGTTTTTCCGCACCATTTTGGACCCTCAATTGATAACCCGCCAAATAGTTTTAAGTAATGTTCAATTTTTTTATCTATTAATCTATTCTTATATCCTTGCTCAGTCAGTGCCATATACACATCTCCAAATAACCCATTTTTCTTCACTTAACCATTTGCATGGTTTTCGCTTAACCATTTGCATGGTTTTCGCTTAACCATTTGCATAAAACTACCACATCATAATCTGACTGTCAAGTATTATATATAAAATAATTTGAATGAGAAAGACAGGTCTTTTGCAGCTTTATGCGGCATGGGACCTGTCTTAATTATTCATGGGGTTATGAAGCTTTACACAACTCTTTGTTTCAATAGTCTGCGGATTTTTATCCCTAACAATCCGGCAATTAGGATTTTTATTATATCTGTTGGTATGAAAGGTAAAACGCAGGCTTTTGTTGCTGTTTGAAATGTGTTTGATGTGATTATGCTGAAATATGCTGCTCCGCATAGGTAATTTATTGAAACACCTATAACTAAACCGCTCCAGAGCCATAGTTTATTGTTTTGGTCTGCTCCGAGTCCTACAGACAGGGCTAAAAGTGGGAATGACAGAATAAATCCGCCGGTGGGACCGAAGACTGTTCCGGGACCGCCTGTCATTGCAGCGAATACGGGTGCTCCTATTGCTCCGAGGAGTACATACAGAAGTACTGCTATGAAACCTCTTTTTGCTCCAAGCATAACTCCTGCCAGCATTATTGCCAGTGTCTGCATGGTCATCGGTACGCCATACGGCATCGGTATTACTATTTGTGCCATAACGGCTATAATAGCTGCGAAAACAGCTATTATGCATAAATCATAAGTTGAAAAACCCTTTTGTTTCATACCGGTAATTAATTTCCTATTTCTCTGAATCTATTGTATCTGTGGTCTGTCAGTTCTTCTGTTTTCATTTTTGAATACATTTCAAGCGATGTAACAAGCTGTGAACGAAGGCCGTCGATCAGAAGGTCGCCCTCTGCAATAATTTTATCGATGATTTTTAGCTCAAGTAAATCCTGTGCGGTTAGTTTAAGGCATTCGGCTGCTTCCGGGGCTTTTGCGCTGTCTTTCCAAAGAATGCTTGCGCAACCTTCGGGTGATATAACCGAATATGTCGCATTTTCGAGCATCCATACTTCATTTGCAACGGCAAGTCCGAGTGCGCCGCCACTGCCGCCTTCACCGATAATTATAGATATAATCGGTGTTTTTAATGTGCTCATTTCCATAAGATTTTCGGCTATTGCCTGCCCTTGACCCCGTTCCTCGGCACCGATTCCGCAATATGCTCCCGATGTATCAACAAAGCATATAACCGGGCGATTGAATTTCTCGGCAAGCTTCATTTGCCTAAGTGCCTTTCGGTATCCTTCGGGATGTGACGAACCGAAATTACGCATGGAACGTTCTCGGATTGAATGTCCTTTTTCAATACCGATAACTGTTACAGGTATATTATTTAAGTATGCAATTCCGGTGATTATTGCTTTATCATCCGCAAATCGTCTGTCGCCGTGCATCTCCAGAAAATCATCGAAAATACCGTTGATAAAATCCAGTGAAGTAGAGCGTTTTTTATCACGTGCTGCAGTAACTCTTTCGTAGGCTGTCATAACATATCCTCCATTTTGGTAGTGCTTGTAATTAGTTTAAGTTCATTTAGTGTGATTAATCTTATATGACAGCTTGATGTCATAGTATATCCTCCATTTTGGCATTTGTTTGAGCTTGATATAAACTTACCAATTCATTAATTCTTATGTGTGTGCATTTGCAACAGTTGGGTCAAATACGCTTTTTGCCTTTTCCTGTAAACAATCTGGTCAATAAATCCGTGTTCCAGCTGAAACTCTGAACGCTGGAAGCCCGAAGGCAGCTTTTTGCGGATTGTTTGCTCGATAACTCTTGGTCCGGCAAATCCTATCAGTGCATTCGGCTCCGCCAGGATTATATCCGCTTCCATTGCAAAGCTTGCAGTTACACCGCCTGTTGTAGGGTCGGTAAGGATGCATATATAAAGGTTGCCTGCATCACTGTGTCTTTTTACGGCTCCGCTGGTTTTTGCCATTTGCATCAGTGATACCATACCCTCTTGCATACGTGCTCCTCCCGATAAAGCATAACCTATAACGGGTATATTTTCTTTTAGTGCATGCTCGAATGTTCTTGTGATTTTTTCGCCTGCAACACTTCCCATGCTTCCCATCATAAATGATGATTCCATTGCAAATACGGCAACTTTAATGCCTCCGACAACACATTCACCGCATATTACACTGTCACTTTCCGAGCTTTGAAGCCGTGCTGTTTCGAGTTTTTCGTCATACTCGGGAAAATCAAGAATATTACGGGGAGCCATATCCTTATCGAACTCGTTAAATGTACCTGTATCGGCTATCATATGAATACGCATACGGGCATTCATTTTATAGTGATGCCTGCAATACGGGCATACAAACTTTTCATTTTCAAGCTCGTCGGCAGCAAGTGTTTTTTTGCACTTCACGCATGGTATTGCAGAATCCTCCACAATATCGCTTACCCCGGGTGCTGTTCTGCCGTGACCTTCAAGGGCATTTTTTGGTTTTCTAAATCTCATTAGTACAACCATTCCTTTCATTAAATCGAAACACAAGACAATCCTGATTAAATATATTTTCCTAAATAATCCGTTGTGTATGATGAGTTAACAAACTCTTCTGTTGATAACAGCTCTGCTTGAAATGATGCAGTATGTACTACACCTTCGATTATAAGCTCACATAATGCAGCTTTCATTTTACGAATTGCTTCATCCCGTGATTTTGAATAGACGATAAGCTTGCCAATCATTGAATCGTAAAACGGAGGTATAGTATATCCCTGATATATTGCCGAATCAAAGCGGACCCATGGGCCGTTTGGTACGTGCAGCATTTCAACTTTTCCGCCTGAGGGTTTAAAACCGTTATACGGGTCTTCTGCATTGATACGGCATTCGATTGCATAACCGGAAAATTGAATTTCCTCTTGAGTAAATCCAAGCTCCATTCCTGACGCAATACGTATTTGCCATTTTACAAGGTCAATAAGTGTTACCATTTCCGTAACGGGATGCTCAACCTGCAGGCGTGTATTCATTTCCATGAAATAAAAATTGCCGTCCTTATCATAAAGGTATTCAATAGTTCCCGCTCCGCGGTAATTGACTGCTTTTCCCGCTTGTATGGTAACGTCTGTCATGCGTTTTCTTATTTCTTCCGGCATAATTACTGCAGGGCTTTCTTCAATGAGTTTTTGATTTTTGCGTTGTGTTGAACAGTCACGTTCTCCAAGGCAGACAACATTTCCGAAATTATCCGCAAGCAGTTGCATTTCAATGTGCTTGACGGGGAAAAGGAATTTTTCCATATATACCGCTCCGTCGCCAAAAGCAGAGGTTGCTTCTGCTGTTGCAGTATTATATGCCTGCTCGAGTTCATCCGCTCCGTTAACATGGCGTATACCTCTGCCGCCGCCGCCCGAGCGGGCTTTTATTAGTAACGGAAATCCTATTTTTCCCGCTTCTTTTTTTGCGTGTTCAAGACTTTCAACAAGGTCACAGCCGGGGATTACAGGAACACCTGCCTCCCGCATGGTTTTTCTCGCCATGTCTTTATCGCCCATTTGAGAGATTGTTTCGGAGTTTGGGCCTATAAAAACTATGTCGTTGTTTTTGCATAGTTTTGCAAACTCAGCGTTTTCCGATAAAAACCCGTAGCCGGGATGTATCGCTTCCGCTTTTGATGCCATTGCTGCCGAAATAACCGCTTCTTTGTTGAGGTAACTCTCTTTTGACAGAGGTCCGCCGATACAATAGCTTTCATCAGCAAGGCTGACATGGAGTGATTCCCTGTCTGCTTCCGAGAATACTGCTACAGTCGCTATACCCATTTCTTTACAGGCACGGATTACTCTTATTGCTATCTCGCCTCTGTTTGCAATTAATATTTTATGAAACATATGTTAAACCATTCCTTTTACGTTGAAAGACTTAATTAAAGTTTTATTTTTCCTGCATAACTGCAAACGACAATTCACCTGTTACACAGAGTTTATCATTAACATAACCGTTACTGCTGATAAAATAAAACGGTCCTTTTTGTGCTGTCTTTTTTCCCTTAAAAGTGATTGTGTCACCCGGGATTACTTTCTCCTTAAATTTGACGTTTTTTAGTCCTGTGAAATATGGTGTAAATTTTTCTCCTTCGCTTTGAACAAGCAGACATGAGGATTGTGCCATCATCTCGCAAAGAATTACACCGGGGACAATCGGGTTGCCGGGATAGTGCCCTTGCAGGAAAAATTCATCCCCGCGCACTGTATATTGACCGATTGCTTCATCATCAACAAGCTCGACCTTATCAACAAGCAGCATCGGTTCTCTGTGGGGAAGTATATTCTTAATTTCTTCTCTGTTCATACATATCTCCATCTGTGAGACAAGGGGACTGTCCCCTGTCTTATTGCATCTTAAATAAGACTTGTCCGTATTCTGCTATGTCGCCGTTTTTTATGCAGATATCAATAACTTCGCCGTCCTGCTCTGCTGTTATCTCGTTCATTAGTTTCATGGTTTCAATGATACAAAGCACGTCGCCTTTTTTTACTTTGCTGCCGATGCTTACAAAAGTTTCTGCCTCGGGTGAGGGTGCTGCATAGTATACACCGACAAGCGGTGATTTAATTTCTATAATACTTGCAGAGTTATTTACTTGTGTGTTTGTAATGTCCTGTTCAATTTGCCCTGCTTGTATTTCTGCAGTTGCCGAATCTTCATTTTTTACAGGTGAGGGTGCCGGAGCGGGTTTTAATTGCGCAGATGACGAACCGGTTATATCTCTTTCGATGCGGATACGGTTTTCGCCTTCGCCCACTTCTATTGCACTGAGTCCTTTTGCATTAAGTAAATCGGCAAGAGCCTTTACATTTTCAAGATTCATAGAGTTTAAATTCTCCTTTCAATTTGCTAAAAAGCACAAATCCTGTCCCTTTGTTTTTATAGTTTGTTAAACAAAATTGCTGCGTTATGACCGCCGAAACCGAGAGATATTGACATTGCTTTGTTAATATTAACTTTTCTTGAAGCGTTTGGTACATAATCCAAATCACATTCCGGGTCGGGTTCTTTATAACCGACGGTCGGATGGACTATGCCTGTTTCTATTGTTTTTACTGCCGCAATTGCTTCGCATCCGCCTGCCGCTCCCAGCATATGCCCTATCATTGATTTGCTTGAGCTTATCGGAAGCTTATATGCAAGCTCACCGAACACGTTTTTTATAGCGAGCGTTTCTGTCTTGTCATTTAGCGGTGTTGAAGTGCCGTGCGGATTTATATAAAGCTTTTCATCTGCATTTAATCCCGATTCTTCCATTGTCAGTCGAATCAGTTCTGTTGCGCCAAGAGCTTCGGGGTGTGGTGCGGTTATATGATATGCATCGTTTGTATTACCATACCCGCTGATTTCGCAGTATATTTTTGCATTTCGTTTTTTTGCGTGTTCTAGTTCCTCAAGGATGATTATACCTGAGCCTTCTCCAATGACAAATCCGTCACGGCGTTTGTCAAACGGCATGGAGCTATTGTCCGGGTCATTAGTGGTTGATAGTGCCTGGCAATTTATGAAGCCTCCAACCGCCAGCGGATTGATACATGCATCTGCTCCGCCTGCAATTATTGCATCCGCATAGCCGAATTTAATTGCACGAAATGCTTCGCCTATTGCATTTGTTGCTGAGGCACATGCACTCACTGTTGGTAAGTTGGGTCCCATTGCTCCATATTTCATTGCAACCAGAGCCGAGCCTATATTTGCTATCATCATCGGTATAAAAAACGGGGAGATACGCTGCGGGCCTTTGTTCAGCATTTTATCTGTTTCTGTGATAAATGTAGAAATACCGCCGATACCCGAACCTATATAAACACCGAATCTGTTTGATTTAATATTATCGACTATGCCGCTGTCTTCAACCGCCTGTGTTGCTGCAGCTATGGCATATTGTGCATATATATCTGTTTTCCTTATTTCACTTTTTTCCAGATAATCTTCGGGATTAAAATCTTTAACCTCCGCAGCTATTCTTGTTTTTAAGCCTGTTGCATCAAATTTTGTAATATCGGCAAAACCATGTTTCCCGGCAGTGAGATTATTCCAATATGTATTTACATCATTTCCAACAGGCGTAATACAACCAAGCCCCGTTACTACTACACGTTTCATTTCCTTCTCCTTTAGACTATACAAAGATTGCAAACAATCTTCTAATGCCTCATTCATGAGGCTATATGCACATTCCGCCGTCAACTTTAATAACTTCTCCTGTGATGTATGACGCCATATCCGACGCAAGAAATACCGCAACATTTGCAATTTCGTCAGGTGTTCCCATTCTTTTGAGCGGAATTGTACTATTTGCGCTATCTTTTACCGCTTGCGGAAGATTTGCTGTCATATCCGTCTCAACAAATCCGGGAGCAATTGCATTACATGTGACATTTTTACCTGCAAATTCTTTTGCTGTTGTTTTGGTTAAGCCGATGACTCCCGCTTTTGCAGCCGAGTAATTAGCTTGTCCGGCGTTACCCATTATTCCGCTAACAGATGCTATATTAATAATTCTGCCTTCTTCTGCTCTCATAATAGAGCGTGAAAGATGCTTTGTGATATTAAACACACCTTTCAGGTTAACGTTAATTACTGAATCAAAATCCGATTCGCTCATTCGCAACAGCAGATTATCTCTGATGATTCCGGCATTGTTAACAAGGATATTTACTGAACCGAAATCTTCAATAATTTTCTCACATATAGTTTTTGAAGCTTCGAAGTCCGATACATCACATTCGTATATTTCTGCTCTTACTCCGTAATTTTCAATCGCTTTTTTTACATCCTGTGCAGGATTTGCATCACCGATATATATTATTGCAATGCTTGCTCCGTTTTCTGCCATTTTCAAAGCAATTGCTTTTCCTATTCCTGTTGATGCACCGGTGACTACCGCTGTTTTTCCTTTAAGCATTGTTTAGCTCCTCAATTGTTTTATTAAGAGTGGAAATGTCAGATACATTATGAGTCCGAACCTCAGGATTTATTTTTTTAATCAGCCCCGTGAGTGTTTTGCCGGGTCCGGCTTCTATAAATGTATCAATGCCGTCTTTTATCATGTTCTCAATTGTTTTTTGCCATAAGACCGGATGGTTTATTTGTTTTACCAGCAATTCCTTTGGATTTAATTCCGACTCATTATATAACTGTGCCGTAACATTTGAATACATTGGTATTATTGCTTCATCGAGGCTTATATTCTCCAAATATTTTTCAACTTTTTTGCTTGCTTCATCCATAAACGGACTATGAAATGCTCCGCTCACTGCAAGCTTTATTGCTTTTCCGCCATGCTCCGTAACAGCTTGCTGCAGGGAATCCGAGGTGCTCTGTGCACATGCAACAACAATTTGTCCGGGAGAGTTATAGTTAACGGGATACGCTTCTATAAGTGATTTGCATATTGCTTGAACCTTTTCGTTCGGCAGCTTTAATATTGCAAACATTGTTCCTTTGGTTTTTAAGGCGCACTCCTGCATCGCTTGTGCCCTGTGCTTTACAAACTCAAATGCTTGCTCATTACTCATAAATCCCGCATAACAGGCTGCCGTAATCTCACCAAGTGAAAACCCCGCAACGGCGTTTGGTACTATTCCTTTTTCCGATAATACTGCCGCACAGGCAAGTCCCGTTAAAAATACTGCCGGCTGCGTGTTTTTTGTAACATCCAACTCTTCTTTCGGGCCGTTAAAGCATAGCTCCTTTATTTCTGCGGACATGTCAAATATATCTTTTGCACAGTTATAATGTTCATATAAATCCATGCCCATTCCAACTGCCTGCGCGCCTTGACCTGCAAAAATAAATGCTGTTTTATTCATTAAAAATCTCCGTTGCCCGATATGTTGTTTCGTATGTTATTGCGCCACTGTGCTTAAAACACTCTCGCAGTGTTGCATTAATTCTTCAATTATTTCCTTTGCTGTCTGCTCTTTTTTTATAAGACCCGCAACCTGACCTGCCATGAAACAGCCTGTTTTTAACTCACCTTCAACAGCTGCAAGCTGCAGAGCACCTGCTCCAAGCTGTTCAAATTCTTCGTTTGTTATTGATGAGTCATACTCTTTTGAAAATAAATCTCTTGAAAACGGAGTTTTTATGGACCGGACCGGATGTCCCAGGCGTTTACCCGTAGAAATTGTATCAATATCCTTTGCTGAAATAACTTTGTCTTTGTAGTTTTGATGGATACTGCATTCCTTTGCAACCAGGAATCTTGTTCCGATTTGAACACCGGAAGCTCCAAGCATAAATGCTGCTGCCATCCCGCGTCCGTCACCGATTCCGCCGGCAGCAATCACAGGTATGGAAACCGCATCACAGCCTTGCGGCACAAGTGCCATGGTTGTAAGTTCGCCGATATGACCTCCGGCTTCACAGCCTTCTGCAATAACGCCATCAGCCCCGCTCCGCTCAGACATCTTTGCAAGCCCGGTTGATGCAACAACAGGAAACACATTGATACCTGTTTCTTTCCACTGCGATATATATTTTGCCGGATTTCCCGCTCCCGTTGTCACAACAGCAACCTTTTCTTTAATTACTACCTGTGCAATATCATCCGCATACGGGCTCATCAGCATTATATTGACACCAAACGGTTTATCAGTGAGTTCTTTTGCTTTTTTTATCTGATCCGAAACATATGATGCCGGTGCACTTCCTGCAGCAATAATCCCCAAGCCGCCTGCATTTGATACAGCCGCCGCAAGAACAGCATCGGAAATCCATGCCATACCGCCTTGGAATATGGGGTATTTGATACCAAGCAGCTCCGGTAATGATTTAGATGCCATAAATTAATACTTCCAATCGTTGAGATATACTGCCTTGTTAGGCATTTTCAATAATTTTCATCAGGTCGCCGACGGATTGGATATTCTCGTTCATTTCAATTGTGACCGAAAATTCTTCTTCTAAGCTCATGACAAGCTCGACAGTGTCAAGGGAGTCAAGCTCCATTTCCGCAAATGTACTTTGCTCTGTAACCACAAGGTCAGGGTCACTTTTGTAATCGCGAAGGATTTCTGTAATTTTTTCTAACATGATAATTTCTCCTTTATATTTTTGTGCCGTAAGAGTGGTCTCTCTGACACATTATTCCCAAATTAGTATACAGCAGCCTGCTGTTAATCCTGCTCCGAAGGCTGATATAAAAAGTTTATCGCCTTTTTTTATTTTTCCCTCATCCAGCATTTCGCACAGAAGCAAAGGAACCGATACAGAAGAAATGTTACCGTACTTATTTATATTTACCGGAAACTTCTCCTCAGGTTGCTGCAGTTTAACTCTTATCGAATCAATAATACGTTTATTTGCCTGATGTAATACATAATAATCTATTTGGGCGGAAGATATTCCAAGCGCTTCAAGAGCTTTGCTTATATCTTTTCCCACAATATTAACGGCAAATTTAAAAACTTCTTGTCCGTGCATGTATAAATAACTTTTTTCTCTTTTTGATTTAATAAAAGGGCTGTTTCCCGTATCGGACGGAAGATTTAATATTGTTATTTCCGGTATTGCCGACAAGGATAGGTATTTTAATGCATCTCCTGCTGTTATTACACAAGCTGCTGCGCCGTCACCGAAAAGTACAGCAGTATTTCTGTCATTCCAATCTGCTTGTGTTGACATCATTTCAGCGCAGATAATGAGTATTGTTTGTGCTTTTCCGGATTTTATATAAGCCGATGCTATATCCAATGTATAAACAAAACCTGTGCATGCAGCGTTGATGTCAAATGCAGGGCATGATGCGCCTATTTGCCCGGCAACTGCGCACGCAAGAGAGGGTGTGAGATAATCTCCACAGAGGGTCGAGCAAATTATCATATCAATGTTCTCGGCAGATAAATTTGCATTTTGCAACGCTTGATTTGAAGCTTCCACTGATAAACTTGTTAATGATTCATCTGTGCAAACATATCTGGTTTTTATTCCTGTCCGGGTAGTTATCCATTCGTCATCCGTATCAAGAAATCCCGCAAGCTCATCATTAGTAACACATTTTTGCGGAACACTTTTACCCATTCCGATTATTTTTATCATGTAGTTAAGCCTCGACTCTTTCCTTAAAGAAACTGTTTAATCTTGTTACTGCTTTATATAATGCATCCTTTTCGGTATCGGGAAATTGCCTGCTGATATTTTTTACCATTCTTTTATGAAAAAGATAATGCGCTTTATTAATTTTCCTGCCCATATCGGTAAGATTTACAATCATACGCCGCCCGTCTCTGACACATGGTTCTTTATTAATAAAGCCTTTACTCTCCAGTTTTTTAAGCGCAACCGTTGCAGTCGGCATGGAAACGCCCAAAAACGAAGCAACATCACTAACGGTTGTTCCTTCGCTTTCAAACTCGCCGACAGCTTCAAGCATATGTGCTTCTGTTATAGTAACAGGAACACTGACGATTTTTTTAAGAGAACTTTCTTCATACTTTAAAATAGAGTTAAAAGTATCCACAAGCACATAGTTTAAGCTCTTTTCAAAATCGTCCATTTGCTAAACTCCCATTCTGATTCATTACAACATGCTCCATGCGTTATCAATATAACTCAATTTGTAAAGCAATCATCTTTTATGGCAATTAGTTAGTTTTGCTAACTAATTTATTTCATATAATATCATATGATTTTTATTTGTCAATACATAGTTGATAAACATATAAAACTTTTTAATTGAAACATTAATAATATTAATTTTATTGAATCCGCTTATATATGTGTGATATTATTATCTCCGATAAATCAATGACTAAATAGGGAGTGGAATCATTATGCATTGTATAAAAAAGATAACCGATGACCTTGTTTGGGTTGGTGCAAATGACCGGCGTCTTGCTATGTTCGAAGGGGTTTATTCGGTCCCCGGAGGTGTTTCATATAACTCTTTTCTTTTAACAGATGAAAAAACCGTTTTGTTTGACACAGTTGACAAAGCGGTTGCAAGACGATTCTTCGAAAATGTTTCCTTTGCATTGGACGGAAGACAGCTTGATTATCTTATCATTCAGCACATGGAGCCCGACCACTCTGCTGTTCTCGATGAGTTACTTTTGCGTTATCCGAATGTAAAAATAGTTTGCAATGCAAAGATTCTGGTTCTTATAAAGCAATTTTTCAACATGGAGCCGGATGCTCATATCGTCAAAGAAGGAGATACATTAAATACCGGCAGGCATAATTTAAGTTTTGTTATGGCTCCGATGGTTCATTGGCCGGAGGTTATGGTTACATATGACAGTACGGACAAGATACTTTTTTCGGCTGACGCATTTGGGACATTCGGCGCATTAAACGGTGCGTTATTTGCAGATGAAGTTGATTTTAATGCCGATTATATGAATGAAGCCCGCAGGTATTATACAAATATCGTAGGGAAATACGGCGCACAGGTTCAAGCTGTATTAAATAAAGCGGCAGCTCTTGATATAAAAATGATTTGCCCTTTACACGGATTCGTATGGCGCAATAATCTGTCTGATATTATTTCCAAATATTCTCTTTGGAGCACATATCAACCCGAAGATAACGGAGTAATGATTGCTTATGCATCTGTTTACGGCAACACCGAAAACGCAGCGGAAATTTTATCGAGCAAACTGCGTGGCAAAGGTATTAAAACCGTAATGTTTGATGTTTCTGTTACACCGGTATCCGAAATAGTTGCAGCTGCATTTAAGTGGAGCCACTTAGTATTTGCATCCACAACATATAATGCAGGAATTTTTGTTTCGATGGAGGATTTACTAAATGACCTTACCGCACATAATATCCAAAACCGCACAGTTGCAATAATCGAAAATGGCTCCTGGGCGGCAACCAGCGGTGCATTAATAAAAGATAAGTTCAATAAAAGTAAAAATATCAATATTCTTGAGCAGGGATTGAGTATAAAATCAGCTTTGAACAAGGAGCAATATTCAGAGCTTGAAACAATGGCAGATGCTATAGCTTCAACCGTCACCCGGTAAAATAGTTTATAACAATCTGTTACAATTAAATAATCTGATGAAAGGAGTAGTCACATGAAATACGAATGTTTTTGCGGTTATGTTTATGATGAAAACACAGGCGAACCCGACAGCGACGTACCGGCCGGTACAAAATGGGCCGACGTTCCCGACGACTTCACCTGCCCCACCTGCGGCGCCGGCAAAGATTCATTTTCCGAAGCATAAAAATCAACAAAACAAGACAGTTCTGATATACTTATGTAATATAAATATATCAGAACTGTTCTTTTGCAACGAAAAAGACATATCAAATAGTCTGTTGATATAAAGTTTCATCTTGGGAAAATAAACATCTGCGAAAGTCCAAAAGTATTATCATCATGATGCACTATTCGTATATATCCAATGTTTTCTCTATTTACACTACTCATTTGAGTTGACAGGTTACCGTATAGCTCTCTTAAACAGGTATCTCCATTTGCCCAGCCACTCTTGCAGGTGGTCTTCAAGTATCTTATGATACTCGCAGGCATTTTCAAGCTGCTGCTTTTGGGGTAATATACCGGCAAACCTATAGTCTGTGATATCTTTTGCGACTGCGGAGAAACCGGCTTTTTCAAACTTAATGCGGCTGTCTGTGCGATTTGAGAACATCAACAATGTTTCTCCCGGTAAAGGAACCATATCCAGTAAAGACAGTTGTTTCATAATGTCGTCATAAATCAATTTCAGCCGGGGATAATTTTCATTTGCCTTGCTGATTATTTTTTCCATGGAATATTGTCTGTATTTTCTCCCCATCAGATAACGGATAAGCATATTCCAAAATAAAATCATAAAAATTATCACAATTGGAATTACTATAAGATAAATATAGATTCGTTCTTCTTGTATTTCCTGTATTATATCCCCGAGCGGTGCCTCTTCATCGGGGGTTAAAGGCGGGGTTTCGGGTACAGATGGCGGAGTCTGCGGCTGCTCCGGCGGAGCTTCTGCAGTTTCTCCGCTATTTAAAGGTTCCTCTGAATTCCAGCTGAGCGGATCAATTTCAACCCAACCGATACCCTTAAAATATATTTCTACCCATGCATGAGCAGTTTCTCCTGTCGCAATACTGCTTGAACCATAACCGCGGTCTTCAAGTGCAAACCCTATTACATAACGTGACGGTATCCCCTCTGAACGTGCCATTACCGCCAGTGCAGTTGCATAATATACACAATAACCTGTACCCGTTTCAAGAAAATGTTCTGTAAAATCCATATCCTCCGGTACTTCTTCCACATCCAATGAATATTCCATATTTTCATTAAGCCATTTTACGATGGACATAACTTTACTGAAAGCTGTGTCATCATTTTCGGTAATATGTGCAGCTATATCTCTTATAATATAAGGAAAATCAATAGGCAGAACCGTATATCGCTCAAGAATATCATCATAACGCGAATCACTTTCCTCGGCAGCGACAGCCTCAAGTTCTAAAAATATATTTTCGAAGTCCGGTTTTGATCTGTCCCATACTCTTGTTCTTAAATATATACCATGCCCCATCGGCATCCGCTGATGCATATAAACTTCCGAACGCATATTAAAAAATGCTACCGGATTAATCAGCTGCGGG
Organism: Oscillospiraceae bacterium; assembly: GCA_009784725.1. Classification (GTDB taxonomy): domain Bacteria; phylum Bacillota; class Clostridia; order Oscillospirales; family Oscillospiraceae; genus WRMH01. Next base: position 978 of record WQXS01000015.1, on the reverse strand, counting down.
CTGAAGTTTATGCCCCTCACTCTTCCGGTTGTAAATAAAGAATGATACTGACTTGTTGCATGTGTTATAGAAAGCTCAATCTCCTTTGATATTTCTCTGTAGAATTCTTCTGTTCTTCTTCCACCCAGCGGCCTGTCCTGCCCGAATGCTTCTCTGCGGTATCTGCGCAGTAAAATACTGTCAAATCGAATATCTCCGTCCGGTTTCCCGACTTCCCAATTTGTACCTGTATAAACATCAAACACCCTGCCTTTTAACAGTACATTACCGGGTCCAGTTACAATAAGAAGAGTTTGATTGTTTAGCTCAACCGGCCCGCCCAAACGGTCTGTTTCCGATTGAAAGCCTAGATTATACATCGAAAAATTCGGGGTTATCTCCGGCCAGTTATTAAAAGAACCCCTTAACAGATAATTTACATCATTAATAAATGTTACAAGTGTTCTTGATTGCCAATACCGTGTATCTTGCGGAGTTATCAAAAATGCAAGCAAAACGGTTAAAATCGCAACAGGTATTGCAACTATTTGCATTCTAACAGTAATTTTTTTATCTGTTTCTCCGTGCTTATTGATTATTCCGGCATAAATACCCGGCAGCAGAATAATTATCCCGGCAGCGCAAAAACATATAACCACGGACATGTCTGCAGGTGAAATTACATACGAAAGTATCGTAACTCCCGCAGACAGACAAACAACAACCGGAAGCAAAAACGAGCGGGATACGATAGGGCTGATAGTAACAAGTACCGGTAAAACTATAAAAAATTGAAGCAGCCTTTCAGAAGAATCATTGCTGTAAATCTCATTGAATAAAGCCCCTTCTGCAACCCAACCGATAAAACCGGCCCAATAATTTATCCACTCTGCAAAAGTCCCGGTAAAAAATTGAAATATTGCAACACCAACTATAATTACACCAAAAGCCGACACGGGAATCCACCAGCGTATATAAGCAAGCGCAAGAACAGCTGTT
>WQXS01000014.1 GCA_009784725.1 Oscillospiraceae bacterium | reverse complement strand
CATTAAATGAGGAGGTATTGCAGCAATGGCATCTAAATAATCTGCCCAGCGGTCTTCAAATTCTTCGGGCGGGCTTGTGACCAGCGGGATTATATGTGCTTCATCAATACCTACAGTCATTCCCACATAAGAGGCAAACTCGGCTGCATCGGAACCCGGTGTCGGAACTGACCCGTAGAGCGGATAAAATGCCGGTCTGCGCTCCGGTTCGCTTCTCAAAAATCCGGTAAAATGGTTGATATTATGTCTTTGGAAGAAATCTTTGTCATAATCACTGAGACCCGCAAAGTATTCTTCCGGAGATGAGCCGGGGTCGACTGCATTGCCGTCAGATAAGAATGTGCCTTGAATTTTCGGAAGTATATCTCTGAGCTGGCGGCCCATGTTATTTCTGAGCCAGCGGGCATCTCCTTGTAAATCGCGCATTACCTGCGGGCGGAAAATACGCCCGTCCTCGTAGTAGTAATGATAACCGTCCTCTACTCCGAAGGATTTGAAGAGTTCTTCATTTGCTTCATATATATCACGTTCAATACCCCAGGAAAGGAAACGCTGAACAGGCTCTTGGATTATCCAGTCCATGAATTGAGCGAATCTTATAGGGTCTGCGTTATTAAAGCTGACATTCAGACCGTTATTTCCGGAAAATGAGCCTCCGCCTATATCCCAATAATTATACTCGTCTACATGGTCCCATATAAAGTCGAGCGGCACATGAGTGCGTTCAAAAAGATCTGCACCAATAAGCGTATTTGTGGAATTTTCCCATATCCATTGCTGACCGGGGATAAGAAGAACTCTGCCTTGAGCGATTGCCGCTTCATAGTCGGCTTGCTTGCGGCTGTATGTATCGGGGTCGATAACCGCTTGTCCGTGAGATGTTGTTTTATGAGTCATCTCATTTAGTTTTGCAAAATAAGGTTTTGCATTTGCATTTAACCAATCGAGGTCTTGAAATACTGCAAGGTCAAGAGTTGCTCCTTCTCTGGCTCCGCCGCGGTTCCACACACTACCCATGTTCGGGTTGCCTGCGAGGAATATGGGCGGATTTGTTAAAAGCCATGTATGAGCATCGACACCAATCTCAACACCAAGGGTAGTTGTGCCGTCGATTGTGGGGTTTTCTTCCATATACTCATAAACAAACTCAAAGAGCTCGTCAAAATCGTTTGGAGCACGTCCGTGGAAGTCGATAACCGACTTTTGGAGCCACCATGCTGTTTGATTAAAAAACTCAATTTGCTGCGGAGCTACATATGTACCCCATATTTCTGCTGTATAAACTTTTCCGTCATCGGCTTTCATAAGCTCCCACCACGGGTCATAGTGCGCCCGGAGATTCGGTGCATGTTGTTCGATGAGGTCGTCGATAGGCATTATTGCGTTTGCGGCAACTGCCTCGGAAGCAAGAGCACCAACAAACATTGCGTCTTCTTGAATTCCTCCTGCGAGCATTGTTCCGAAGGTGGTATTTATATCACCTATTAAAAACTGAATATCGATTGTAACGCCTGTGATTTCTCTTACGAGCCGGAGGATTGGATTATCTTGTCTTCCCGCAATACCCATGTTACGGGTAAATATTGTAAATGTTATATCATCGGCATCAGCCATTGGGGTTGTCGGCAGTCCTAAAATCTCAGCAAGCTCATTCCCCATACGGTCCGAACCGCTGCCGCCACCGCCGCCGCCTTCGCCTGTGCTTCCTTCACCGGATGTATCGTTGCCCGGCTTGTCATCCGAACAAGCAGCAAGCATAACGCCACACATCATAATAACGAGCAAAATCGCAATAATCGGTCTAAAAACTTTTTTCATAAATAACTTTCCACCTTTTCTGACAAAATATTTTTATGTTACATTGTTTTGAAAATGTTACACCGTTAAATTTCCCATTGAAACAGGGCCTTCGGGTCCTGTTTTTTTGCGTTTTAGTTAATAAAACCAACTGGAATGCATGATTTCACTTCTAAATATACATGCTCTTGGGTTATGTAACATTTTCAAAAATATGTTACATAGTATTAAGATTTTATATGTGTATATTCATTACATAAGTGTTACAAAGATTTTACACAATTGCGACATACTTGTCAAACAAAAACATGGATTATTTTTCTTGACAATTTTGTTTTTCTGTTGTATTCTTTTGTCAACCGAAAGAGAAAAGGGAACCAATCTTAACCCGGCGAAAGCCCCGATGCGTTATCATCGGGGCTTTCTGTGCTAGTCGTCATCGAACTTTCCATCCAGCCACTTGCCGGCAAAGTACAGGATTAATCCCGCAACAATGCCCGCTCCGACAGAAAGCAAAAAGGGAATTGCCAACCTTAACCCCCCTTTCCGTTGTCGGATTGGGTGTTGATGACAACATAAATAGTTTAGCACAGAGTTTTTCTACACTTCAATAGACATTTGAAGCCTTAAAGTGTAGACAAATTCACAATTTTTGTATATATTGTACAGAGTTATTTATTAAATTTTGGGGGTTGGGTATGCAATATAATAATTTTTCTACGGCGACGTATGCGCCTGCGGGGTATTTACAGGATAACAGTACTGAGCAGATTGCAAGTGATATTGATAAAGCCGCTAAGTATGTGAAGCTTGATAAGGTTTATCTTGAGACTTTCCGTGCGGATATTCTTATAGAGCGTGAGAAGATGGATGCTATTATTGCTTTATTTTCCGAGCGGGGTTATAAACTTTCGGGCGGTATAACCACTGCTACTGCGGGAACTCTCATGGGTGCAATGTGTTATACATGCCCGGAGACACGCAAGCTGCTCGGTGAAGTCGCATATTATACGGCGGAGCTTTTTGACGAGGTTATGCTTGATGATTTCTATTTTACGAACTGCCGCTGCGAAGCCTGCATTAAAGCCAAGGGTGACAGAGATTGGGCGTCTTTCAGGCTGGAGCTTATAAATGATGTTTCAGAGAATATTATTATAAAAAACTGCAGAGCCGCAAGACCCGATGTGAATGTGATAATAAAGTTCCCCAACTGGTACGAGAGCTTTGCAAGCTGCGGCTATAACCTGCATCAGGCTTCACCGATGTTTGATATGGTTTATACGGGTACCGAGACCCGCGATCAGTCATATACTCAGCAGAATCTTGCACGTTATTTAAGTTACTTCCTGCCCCGTCTTATGGAAAATATCAAGCCGGGCAAAAACGGCGGCGGTTGGTATGATTTGTTTGAATGCAGTCTTGAGGATTATGTGCAGCAGGCATATCTGACCCTGTTTTCAAAGTGCAAAGAGCAGATGATGTTCTGTCTGCCGCTGCTGAGTGGTCTGCCGTTTTATACAGCCGCTGCGGGTGCGTTTTATGATGAATTTGATCCTATTATCGGTCAGCTCGGCAATCCCGTTGGTATTGCATGTTATGAGCCTTATCATTATGCCGACAACCCTATCGGCGAGCGTCATTTATACGATTTTCTCGGCATGCTGGGAATCCCGCTCGAGCCTTATCCCGAGTATCCAACATCTGCTCCTGTTGTTATTTTAACAGAAGCTGCGTCACGGGATGAAAAAATAGTCGATAAAATGAAAACCACCTTAAAATCCGGCGGCTCCGTTTTTGTAACAAGTGGTTTATACAAGGCATTAAAAGGTAAAATAGAAGATATCTTCCCCGTTTTCATAACCGATAAAAAAGTAACGACAAATAAATTCAAGTCAAATGGCTTTGGTATGAATAACGGAGCATTTGAGACCTCAAGGGTCGATATCACCTTGCCGCATGTTGACTATAATACAAATGATGTTTGGATGATGTCGGCAGGCATGACCTCACACTACAGCCACCCGATGCTGCTTTGCGGAACATATGACAAGGGCAAGTTCTATGTCCTGACAATTCCCGATTCCCCCGACAGTCTTTATGATTTACCGAGCGGTGTTCTCACATGCCTCCGCAATGAGCTGGACCTGCCCGTCACCCTCGAATGCGGCGGCGGCATCGGCCTGTTCACATACGATAACAACACATTCATTCTGCAATCATTCCTAACCCGTCCCGAAAAAATACGTGTCCATCTAAAAACCCCATCCGAACTAGACCTCCTAACCGGCTTCGGCCGCTACTCCCTGAAAAAAATCACCGACACCCTATACGAAGTATTCCTCCAACCCGGCAGGAATTTAGTGCTTAAAATGAATTAGAAAGTAGTGAACCCTCACAATGGGGGTTCACTACTTTTATATCATCATTTCAAATATCTTCTCGATGTCGTTGAAGTCGAGGGTTTTGAAGGAGCCGATGGTTCGAGCTTTGTGGAAGGTGCAGAAGTCGGCGAGTTCGGCGGTGTCGTTTTTACAGGATTCGCCTATTGATTCGGTGAGGGTTACGGGCATGTTTATGAGGCGGAAGTAGTCTTCCGTCGCTTTTATGCCTTTTTGGGCTGCTTCATTGTCGTCCGGGTCTTCTATTTGCCATACTTTGCGGGCGTAATTTGCGAAGCGTGCGATGTCATGATTATAGACGTATCTTGCCCAGGCGGGCCATGCTATGGAGAGGCTTTCTCCGTGCGGGATGTCGTATTTTCCCGAAAGAGTGTGTCCGAGCTGATGAACTGCGAAGTCCAGTGTCTGACCAAGCCCTGTTAAAGTATTGTGTGAAAGGCTGCCTGCCCACATGAGCTCCGACCTTGCTTTGTAATCGTCGGGTTTTTCCATTGCTCTTTTTCCGTATCGGAGTATCACCCGCATTAATGCCTCTGCAATTTCGTCCGTTACTGCATTATCTGTATCGGGTGCAAAATAGCGGTCAAGGGTATGCATCAGGATATCCGTTACACCGCACGCAGTGTGGCGGGGTGGTAATGTATATGTCAAAACCGGGTCCATAATTGCGAATTTCGGTCTGTTAAGCTGTGTGGTGAGTCCCCGTTTCATGGCGAGCGATTCGTTTGTAAGCACTGCCGACATACTTGTTTCGCTGCCTGCAGCAGCAATAGTCAGCACCGAACCGACAGGCAGGGATTTTTTGAGTTCCACTTTCAAGGTCCAAAAATCCCAAAGCGGAGTTTCGGGGTTTGCAAGCCCGTGAGCGACTGCTTTTGCTGTGTCTATTACACTTCCGCCGCCGACACCAAGAATAAAATCAATACCCTTGCCCTTATAATCCTCGACAGCCTTTGTTGCAAACTCTACAAGCGGATTAATTTGCACCCCGCCAACGCAGGCATACTTAATACCTGCTTCTTCAAGCGATTTGGTCACGGTATCAAGCACTCCGCTCTTTTCAGCACTACCCATGCCATAAAAAACAAGCACATTTGTACCGCCGGACGCCTTGACCTCCTGCCCTGCAAGCTTAGCGGTATCAGCTCCAAAAACCACCTTAGTCGGACTCCAAAATGTAAATGCATTCATAATTTCTCACCTCATTATTAATGTGCCTCGTGCGGCGATTGTTATTGTGGTGCCGTTTATTTTGCTCTCTCCGCCGGCGGGGTGGAGGGTATTTGCGATGCTCTTTGGTGAAGTTTCTTGCGGTAATTCGAAGGTTTGTTCTGTGTCGGAGAGGTTGTGGACTATGTAGACGGTTTTTCCGTTGTATTCTACGCCGTAGAAACAGATTTGCCGTACTCCGGTTTCGTATGCCGTGACTTCTCCTCTTGCTATTTCGGGATGGTTTCGTTTTGCTGCGAGGACTGCAATGTAGTGGTTCAGCAGTGAACCGGGGTCTTCGAGCTGTTCAAATACGCCTGCGTCAAGTGATTGCCGTTGCTCGGTATCGGGTACTCTTCTCGTCATGCCGAATGAATCGTTTACTGACCAGACCATCGGCTGGCGTTTATTTTCGTCACGGCCGCTGCCTGTCATGCCGATCTCCTCACCGTAATATATAAACGGATTGCCGGGCATCAAAAGATAAACCGAAGCAGCAAGCTTTGCCGATTCCAAATCTTTAAAATAATCTATGCTTCTGTTATTGTCGTGATTTGAGAGAAACGGAGCATCGATTGCATCGGGGTTTCTGTCCCGGATGGTACTTTGCCAGTCTGCAATACGTTTTGCAAGCCGCTCTCCTGTCGAGTTTAATATACTTGAACGTATATGACCGTCATTTTCGGCAAACGGGAAGTTAAAAAAGCTGTCAACCGTGCTGCTGTAGTACCGTGTTATCGTAACGGCATTATTCCATACTTCGGCAACAACATATACATCTTCGTTATATTTACGGCAAATTTCCATAAACCAGTTCAAAAACTCGACGTTTTCTGCGGTTCTTTCATCAAAGAAATGTTGAACGGCATCAAGCCTGAAGCCGCCTACGCCTTTGCCGAGCCAAAACTCAACGATTTCTTCGATTTCGACAAGTAAATCCTCGTTTGTCAGGTTCAGGTCGGGCATTTCACCCCAGAAAAAAGCTTCGTAAAACCAACCCGAAGGCATTCTATTACTTGTTCTCCCGGGTCCCGGTTCGTTATGGAAGTTATAATACCCTACATGCTTGTTGTGTTCCCTGCACAGATCCTCATATATACAAACCTCTGCTCCGCAAGGGTCGATTGCAAGGCTTTCCCTCGCACTTAAAAACCACGGGTGGCGTGAGGATGAATGATTTAAAACAAGGTCGATTATTACGTTGATTCCTCTTTTACCGCATTCGCGCAGCAGCTCTTCAAAGTCTTCCATCGTGCCGTATTCGGGGTCGATTTCCATATAATCCGTTACATCATATTTGTGATAGGTCGGCGACGGGCTTAGCGGCATAAACCAAATTCCCGTTATTTGAAGGCTTTTTCCGTCGTTTTTCCCGTTATTTAGATAATCCAGTTTTTCGATAACACCCTGCAGGTCACCCTTGCCGTCCCCGTCGGAGTCATAAAACGTCCGCACGAATATTTCATAATAATCCCTGTATTTATCACCACCGGCGCTCTGCGAACATGATGTTATAAATACAATAAACAAAGCAGCAAGGCATAATATTAGTATTAATATTTTTTTCATTAAGAATTTCCTTCCGTTTATTAGCACAGGGGGACGGTTCTCTTGTGTTATTATACTAATTGACAAAAACCCCTGTCAATGGTAATGTGAGTCTATGTTAATACAACATCAGGCAGCGCTTCCGCTGTGCTATTATGATAAAGAGCTTAAAAAAGTGATAATAAAGTTAATAACCGGAGTTGATATAAAGGCTGCGGTTATTATGCTTGGCGACCCTTTTGAGTATGAACTGAAAGCGGATAAAGCGGGTACAAAAAAGGACCCGGAAAAGTCCGATTGGAAATGGGTTCATACCGAGTCGCCGCTGCACAAGCAGTATTCAAGCGGCGATAAAATCATGTGGAGGGGCGAAATCACTCCCCCGCCGACAAAAAGACTCAAGTATGCATTTGCTTTAACCTGCGAAAACGGCAGCCGGATTTTTTATTCAGAAAAAGGGCCTGAGCCGTATACAGACGAGAGTATTTATCAGCGTTTTATTCATTTTCATTATCCGTTTATTCACGAAATTGATGCTCCGCACACTCCCTCGTGGGTAAAGGATACAATATGGTATCAGATTTTCCCCGAAAGATTCTGTAACGGCAAGCCTTCCATTTCACCCCCGAAGGCAAAAAGCTGGGATGATAATAAACCAAAGTCGACGGATTTCTACGGCGGTGATTTATACGGTATCATCGAGAAGCTGCCGTATATAAAAGACCTCGGTTTTACCGGGATTTACATGACCCCTGTTTTTGAATCCCCTACAAACCATAAATATGATACACAGGATTATTACAGTATCGATAAACACTTCGGTGATAAGGATACTCTTAAAAAGCTTGTCAAAAAAGCCCATGAGCTGGGTATTAAAGTTATGCTCGATGCGGTTTTTAATCATATCGGAAGCAAGCATGTGTTTTGGCAGGATGTTTTGAAAAATCAGGAAAAATCAAAGTATAAGGATTATTTTCATATCCACAGCTTCCCTGTTCTGCCCGAGACTGAGTATAAAAACAAAAAAGACCTGAACTTTTATACATTTGCATTTACACCGAGAATGCCGAAGTGGAACACTGAAAATCCGGATGCGCGCAAGTATCTGATTGATGTTGCGCTTTATTGGATAAAAGAATGCAATATCGACGGCTGGCGTATGGATGTTTCCGACGAGGTTTCGTTCTCTTTCTGGCATGATTTTAATGAAGCAGTTTCAAAAGAGAAAAAGGATTTCTATATTCTCGGTGAGCTTTGGCATGACCCGAGCAAGTGGTTTTCAAACGGTTCTTTTGATGCTGTGATGAATTATCCGCTCGGCTGGGATATATGTGACTTCTTCCAAGGCAAAAACACCGACCCGGATGTATTTACACACGCTTTTTCCGATAAGCTGATGAGACTTTCCGATTTGCATAACGGGGTTCAATTTAACTTACTGGATTCACATGATACTGCACGCCTTTTGACCCGTGCGGGCGGTGATAAACATGTGCTGCGAAACTGTTTTATGTTTATGTTCTTTATGAAGGGTTCGCCGTGTGTTTATTACGGTACGGAGATAGGACTTGAAGGTGATGATGACCCCGATTGCCGCCGTCCGATGATTTGGGATGAAGCAAAGCAGGATTTGGATTTACAAAAGTTTTTCAAGGATTTAATTATACTGCGCAAAAAGTATAACAAACTTGTGCAAAATGCTGTCATTTCGTATACCAAAGAAGGTTCAATCTGCCGCTGGGATTTATCACATAAAAATGAACAAATAATTTTATTGTATAATTCGGCAAAAAATGATACCAAAGTTGAGTTAAATGTGTTATTATCTACAAGTGAGCGTAAAAACGATATTAACATATTGCCCGGGAAGACCCTTGCGATATGTGATATATAATGAAAGAAACAAATTTTATAGGAGGAAAACAATGAAAAAGATCTTAGCAATTCTTGTAGTATGCGCAATGGCATTTACCCTGTTTGCAGCATGCGGCGGAACCGGCGGCAGCGGTGGATCAACCGGCGGCGGCACAACTGACGGCGGCGGCACAACCGACGGCGGCGGTACAACAGATGGCGGCGGCACAACAGATGGCGGCGGCGGCGCAGCTGCAGGCGACATCAGCGGCGACTTGCTTATCTGGATTGACAACGAAGACTGGGCAGATGCACTTATTGCGGCATTTACAGCAAAATACCCCGATGTTAATGTCACATATGAGCAAATCGGCCACACCGAATCACGTGCGAAAGTAGAACTTGACGGACCGGCAGGCGAAGGTCCCGATGTATTCCACTTCCCGCATGACCATGCAGCAAACGCAATTGCCGACGGCCTTGTAGAGCCTTTCCCGGCAGACCTTGCTTCAAAAATCGAATCAACAGTTCTCACACCGGCAGTCAACACTGTTAAAAGCGACGGCAGAGTATATGCAGCACCGTTCGCAACAGAAAACATCGCTCTGTTTTATAACAGAGATCTTGTTGACTTTGTACCTTCAACATTTGAAGAAATCATTGACTTTGCAAAAACATACAATGATACAGGTGCAGATAAATTTGCATTGCGTTGGGGTGTAAATGATGCATATCATAATTATCACTTCCTCAATGCATTCGGATTTACAGTATTCGGACCGAACATGGACGATTACAGAAATCCGGGCTTTGATATTCCGGGCGTTGCAGATGGTCTCAGATTCCACTCATCATTAAAAGAAGTATTCCCCGTCCACACTGAAGAAGCTGACTGGGATAATACGGTTGCAGCATTCCAAAGAGGTGAAGCACCCTTTACAATTTCCGGTCCGTGGGCAATCGGTGATGCAAGAGACAACGGCATCAACTTTGGTGTAACAAAGCTCCCGACAATCAACGGAACACAACCCCGTTGCTTCTCAGGCGCAAGAGTTATGGCAGTATCCAGCTTTGCAAAGAATTTCCCTGCAGCATTTGCATTTGTTGAGTTTGTAGCATCTGATGAAGGCGCTGCAATCCTGTACGAAGTTACTGGTATGCTTCCTGCACTTCAAGACAGCTCCGGCGTACCGGGTCTCAGCAGTAACGAGTGGCTTATGGGTATCCTTGAGCAATCTCCGTTTGCCGACCCGATGCCTGTAATCCCCGAAGTACATGCAATGTGGGAACCCCTTGCCGAGCTCTTCACATTTACATGGAACGGTGATATGTCTCCGGAAGAAGCACAAGACAAAGCAATGGAAACCTACGAAATTTTACTCAACGGAATGGGTCTCTCGATTCACGACTAGTATATTAAGTAAGTGTGAACCCTCACTCTGAGGGTTCACACTTGTACTTTATAACGGCGGGGGTATTAATTAATGAAGTATGTTGTCACTCTTTGCTCGGCAATAATATGGGGCAGCGGACAAGCAATCAACAAACAGTGGATAAAAGGCGCTGTGTTTTTTATTGTCCAATGCATATTTTGGTTTGTTGAGTTATCAACCGGTTTATTGGATGTAATAACCGGCAGAGCCGAACCGCTTTTTCGAAATTGCGGGTATTTTATACGCGGGCTTTGGGGGCTTATTACATTGGGTGAAATTCCAAGGCTCGATTCTTCCGTTTTGGTTTTTGACCATTCGGTTATGTTGATGATTGGCGGAATCATTTCCACTTTTATCCTTTTATTATTTATTTTAGTATGGATTTGGAATATAAGAGACGCATATAAAACACATGTTCTGATTGATCACGGGCAAAAACAATCAAGTCTTGATTATGTTAAAGGTTTATGGGAAAAATCATTTGAGTATATAATGATTACTCCGGGCGCATTACTTGTATTATTTATTTCCGTAATACCTGTCTTATTCTCCATTTCAATCGCATTTACAAATTACAACCGCAATACTGTACCTCCAAGAAATCTCATCGATTGGACGGGATTTCAGACATTTCAAGATATAGTTCAAATCCCTATATGGGGTACAACATTTGTAAGCATCCTTATCTGGACAATATGCTGGGCTTTTCTCGCTACTTTTTCAGCCTACAGCTTCGGACTTTTAAATGCAGTATTAATTAATACAAAAGGAATACTCTTTAAAAAATTCTGGCGCGGATTATATGTACTTCCGTGGGCGGTACCGGGACTTGTTTCCCTGCTTGTTTTCAGAGCAATGTTTAACCGTCAGGGTGCATTTAACACACTGCTTATGAACATGGGTATAATTGATGAAGCTTTACCCTTCTTAAGTAATTCTACCTGGGCAAGAACTATATTGGTCCTTACAAATGTATGGCTTGGATTCCCGTATTTTATGTCGCTTATATCAGGTGTTATGACTTCAATTTCTCCGGAGCTGTATGAAGCCGTGGATGTAGACGGCGGCGGCGGATGGACGAAATTCAGAGCGATATCACTGCCTGCGATTTTAACCGCAACCGCTCCGCAGATTGTCATGAGTATTACATTTAACTTCAACAACTTCGGTCATGTTTACTTTCTCACTCAAGGCGGACCTCCAAATCCGGCATTCCAGATGGCAGGTTCAACCGATATACTCATTACCTGGCTGTTTAAGCTGACTCTTGACCAGCGAATGTATAACTATGCAGCCGCTATTTCCATAATTATTTTCATCATGATTGCAACTGTCAGCGGAATAAATCTGATGAGAACACGCGCATTTAAGGAGGATTAAGATATGGTGCATAAACATAATACATCACATGTTATCAGAAGATATATCGTACGGGGCATTATTTATCTTTGGCTTGTAATTGTTGCGATTATTGTTCTTTATCCTTTATTGTGGGTAATCGGTTCATCACTTAATCCTATCAACAGTATTTCAAGAGCGAGCATGATTCCCGAAGGAGCCACCTTTGATAATTATGTCCGTTTGATTAGTGAAACAAATTACCTGACATGGTTCAGAAATACCGGATATGTTGCGATTATGACCATGCTATTTTCGGTAATGTTAAACATAACCACGGCATTTGTTTTCGCGCGCTTTAAGTTTCGAGGAAGAAAAGCAGGTCTTCTTGCAGTTATGATTCTAAACACCTTCCCCAGCTTTATGGGAATGATTGCACTGTATATGATTGCCTTAAACTTCGGAATGCTCAATAATCTGAACATGCTTGTAATCATATATGTTGCGGGAAGTATACCGACAAACATCTGGCTTGTGCGGGGGAATCTTTTGAATCTGCCAAAGTCTCTCGACGAGGCTGCGTATATTGACGGTGCTTCGAAAATGCAGGTATTTCTGCGGATTCTTTTGCCCTTATCGCTTCCTATTGTAACGTTCATTGCACTTACAACATTTATGTCACCGTGGATGGACTACATGCTTCCGAGGCTTCTTATTAACAGAACAGAGGTTACAACACTTGCTATCGGGCTCTTTAGAATGCTTGACCCGGCGGATTCCGCCAACTATGACTTTACGGCGTTTTGTGCGGGAGCCGTTTTGGTTGCAATACCGATTGCGACACTTTATATGATCTTCCAACGCTTCCTCATCGAAGGTCTTGCATCAGGCGCAAACAAAGGCGAGTAACACTAACACAGGGGGACGTATTTTATATGAACCCAAAGGAATATATTTATACTGCAGTTCTTTTCAAATGGAAACCATACGAATTTATTAATGCAGCAAGAAACATAAAGTGGAGATACGTAATTCTCCACTTTGTGTTGATTTCCTGTCTTTTGTATCTGCCTTTATTTTTTCATATTGTCAGAACACAACCTGATGAATTATATTCGAGAGTTTATTCAGGCAGTTTTGAAAATGCTCAAATTCTATACTTTCAATCAGAGGATTTTAATTCTGACGTAATTGACAATACCCTGCCGGCGATTTATGTCTTCCGGGATGTAATTGTATATGCCGACCCGCTTCTTGCGTTATCGGCTCCGTCGGAGTTTTTCGGCCCTGCCGAGCTTGCGCTTCCTTTCGGTGAAATTTTCAGCATGCTTGCTGTTTATAATCTGTACATCCCGCAGTTTCTCCTGCCTATGCTGCTTATTGCATTCGGTGTAATGTTTGTTTTACAATTTTTCTTCTATCTTGTATTTGCCGCATTTTTTGGCCTTTACAGAATGGCATCAACACGTTTCCCGTTTCGCGATAATGTCAAAATAACCATTATGAGCTCATTTTTCCCCGCCCTAATCTGCACCGCCCTAGGCTTCATCCTCCCCGCAGTACACATTATCCTCTTCCAACTCATAAACATCCTAATCCTCTTCTACTTCTCAAAACGCTACGACAAAAGGGAAAAAGAACTCGAAGAAGAAGAGTTTTATAGTAAAGCGTAAGGATAAATTAGCTCAAGGGGACGGTTCTCTTGTGCTGTACAAAGTGGTCGCCGTCAGAGTGAGGGCGACCACTTTTTCTTGTTTTTTAAGCAAATATTTCGATTTTGCCTTTGGCTTTTGCCATTTCGATGAATTCCAGAAATCCTTGGGTGATTACACGCTGTCCTGCGGTGTTCGGGTGGGTGCCGTCGGCGCATAAGAGATGTTCGAGTTTTCTGTGTTTGAGGAATGCTCCTCTTAAATCAACTAACAGAGTGCCTGTTTCTTCGGCGATTTTTTCGACTGTTCTTGAATAATTCTCGTGCCAGCGGTATATTGCTTCCACTCCGCCGAGCCATTTGAGTACATTTGCTTTTTCCGGAAGCCCTCCGCAGAACCAGTTGAAAAACCTTTGAGCATCAAGCGGAGGCAGTGTTGTTAAAATCGGACGGATTCCTTTGTCCTTTAAATATTCAATAATTTTCTTATATGTGTCGGAGAATACATCAAGCGGGGTGTTCGGCTGATGCTCGTCATCGGGACGCTCTGATACCGCTTTCCAATCGAAGTCGCAATCATTCCCGCCGAGATTTAAAACAATAGCGTCACATTGAAGCTCCCCGTTTTTAAAGCGTTTTTCTATTGCGGCAAACGCCTTTGAAATCGTGCAGCCGAACTTGGAAAAGTTGTTGATATTAAGCAGGAACTTGTTTTCAAGCATTGTAACATCAATATTATTGTCAACATGATAACGTTTGTTTTCATCATCAAGCTGAACACCTTTTAATATTGAATCACCGAAGATTTCTACATTACGTTGCTCCATCAAATTTCCTTTCGCAATAAAGGTATATTACTAAAATACTATTATATATTATATACTCGTTGCAACTGTTAACAAATTATTAATAATTAAGCATGGTATGGGGTGTTAAATTTAATTTCTTTCACGGAGGCATGGACGCCGGAGGGCGCTCTGTGGAAACAGGACGTTTCCTCTGGGCGATAGGAATTAAATTTAACACCCCATACCATGCTTGGAAATCACCTACCTAATATATGAAACCTTGTTTAAGTCATGCTCATGCGGTTCTTTGCCGGAGTTGATTTCGCCGAAGAGGATACCTATTGCAAATGTGTAGCCTTCGGGGAATCTGAATATTTTCCTGTATTCATCTGCTTTTTCGCCGCCGAGCGGTACGCCTGCCATGCCGACGATGCAGCTGCCAAGCCCCATTGATTCTGCTGCTATTACCACATTTTGGCATTGAATACCGCAGTCGAGTGTTCCCCATGTTGAACCGTCAGACAATATCAGCATAAGGCAGGGAGCATTATAAAAGAGTTTTCCACCTCTTTCCTTGAAACGTTCCTGTGTTGATTTATCTTCCCATGTACCGACGATTCTCATTCCTTCCCGGTCAAGCTCATCAATAAGCGCTTTATCCGTTACCATAATTACATGCCAGGGTTGGAGGTTCATTGCACTCGGTGCAGCAAGCGCCGCATTAACAAGCGCATCTATTTGCTCACGTCTTAAGGGAGAATCTTTGAAATCACGGCAGGAAAATCGGTCATATATGTTTTTAAGAGTTTCATTCATAATAAAATAAGTCCTTTCTTGACGTTTTATGTGTTTAGGTACATAATGTAACATATATTACGTTAACTATCAATGAAATTTGTATTTAACAGTGACAGAGGGACAGGTCCCTTGTATTACAGGAGGTTTTTATGTCAGAAATTTCTGCAAATCAAAACAAAATCGACCCGGCAGCTATGTTTAAGTTTTCCTACGGATTGTTTGTATTGACGGCAAAGGACGAAAACAAAGACAACGGCTGTATAATTAACACGGCAATTCAGGTAACATCGTCACCGCTTCGTATGTCCATTGCAGTGAGCAAGGCGAATTATACCCACGACATGATTCTCAAAACAGGGGTGTTTAATATATCCATTCTGGATACAAGAGTACCGTTTAAGGTCTTTGAACATTTTGGCTTTAAAAGCGGGAGGGATACCGACAAGTTTGCCGATTGTGAACATAATAACCGTACCGAAAACGGCTTGCGTTATATTCCTAAATACACAAACTGTGTAATTTCGGGAAAAGTCACCGATATATATGATTATGGTACACATACCATATTTGTCGCCGATGTTACAGAGTCAATTGTATTATCACCCGAACCAAGCGTAACGTATCAGTATTATTTTGATAATATTAAACCAAAACCACAGCAAAAAGCAGCGGATTCACCGGAAAAGAAAAAAGGTTTTATCTGTAAAATTTGCGGTTATGTTTACGAGGGTGATGTTTTGCCCGATGATTATATCTGCCCGCTTTGCAAACACGGTGCTTCCGATTTCGAACCATTATAATAATGCAAGGACGTATCGGCAATCTTGCAAAATGATATGATATTTTATTAATTATGCACAATATATGCAAGAAATCAAAAAAGTTCTTGCATATTTGCTATTTTTGTGTTATTTTATCAAACGGAATAAAATATACACAGTTGCGAGGAGGATAAAGTGTTGAGTCTACAAGATTTAAAGAAGTTCAAATTTTCCGATGAAATTAATCAGGTTATTAACAACTGCACATCCGTGACCGTTCCCAAGAGCAGGGGTGAAATTGTTAATTTTACTCTCGGCTCACCCGAGGCTAATGAGTTTGATGTCTGTTATGATGTTGAAGGCAAAAGCTACAAGGAAGTTACGATTGTCAGGTGTAAAAACGGTGTTGCCGTAAACTACACTGAGGATTATATGCGCAGAAGAGACCCCGACTGCCTTATTATCGCAGACGATTTACCAACCGATAAACCAAGATACAAGGATGAGTACGGTTCAGATTTTTCGGTTCTGAAAGAAGATACATACCGCTGGCTTGAAAAGCAGGAGCTTATTGTCGTACCGTTTATGGCGGGTGGTGAGTTCGGCGGATATCACGGTGTGCTGATTGCTCCGAAAAATGCATCCTTTTTTGCAGCCGGTCTTGCGGGACTGCAGTTATTCGTAAACATCGACGAGTTTGAAGGCACATTTGAACCGAAGGTTGCGATATTCCTCGCACCGCCATTCAGGCATACACATTTTAACGGCAAGCAAATAGTGGTGCATAACAGAACACCTGATTTATACGAAATGTTTTCATATAATCTGTATCCCGGACCGAGTGCAAAAAAAGGAGTATACGGCTTTTTGCTCGATATCGGAGAAAGAGAAGGCTGGGTAACGACGCATTCATCGGCTGTTAAGGTTATCACACCGTATGAAAACGAAATCGTATTCATGCATGAGGGTGCATCGGGCGGCGGTAAGAGTGAAATGGGTGAAAACATTCACCGTGAACCCGACGGAAAGATACTCATAGGTCAGAACCTGACAACCGAGGAGAATTTTTATCTCAACCTTGAAGAATCCTGCGAGCTGCAGCCGATTGCCGATGATATGTCACTTTGCCATCCCGATATGCAAAACGGTAAGAAGCTTGTAATTCGTGATGCGGAGGACGGCTGGTTCATAAGGCTTGACCATATAAAACAATACGGCACAGAGCCATTCCACGAAAAAATATATATCCACCCCTCGGAGCCTCTTGTATTTATCAACATTCAAGGTGTACCGGACTCAACATGCCTTGTCTGGGAACACACAATCGATTCGGACGGCAAACCCTGCCCGAACCCGAGGGTAATTCTTCCAAGAAGAATGGTGCCCGGTATCATTAATGAAGCCGTTGAGGTCGATGTGCGCAGCTTCGGTATCCGCACTCCACCATGTACAAGCGACCGTCCGAGCTACGGAATACTTGGAATGATTCACATTCTGCCACCTGCTCTCGGATGGCTTTGGAGGCTTGTTGCGCCGAGAGGTCACAATAATCCGAGTATCATTGAAACTGAAGGAATCACAAGCGAAGGAATCGGCTCATACGGCCCGTTCCTCACAGGTAAATGGGTCAACCATGCAAACCTGCTGCTTAAGCAAATAACAAGCTCGCTCGGCACAAGATTTGTCCTTGTCCCGAACCAGCATATTGGTTGTTACAAAGTAGGCTTCAAGCCGCAATGGCTGATGCGCGAGTACCTCGCAAGACGCGGCAGTGCAAAATTCAAGCCCGAGCATCTTGTCCCGGCACGCCTGCCGATGCTCGGATACTGTCTTGATAACTTAAAAATCGACGGTCAATTTGTACGCACCGCATTTTTAAGACCCGAAACCCAAGCAGAAGTCGGCACCGAAGGTTACGACAAAGGAGCTGTGCAGCTCGTTGACTTCGTAAAAAAAGAACTCCAAAAATACGACCTGCCCGAACTCGACCCGCTCGGCAAAAAAATCCTCGACTGCGCAATGAACGACGGCTCCCTCCAGGATTACATCGACCTGATTCCGATAAGATATTAACATAAATAAAAGTGGTCGCCCTCACTCTGACGGCGACCACTTTTAGCACAGGGGGACGGTTCTCTTGTGTTAATTTTTTGCACAAGAGAACCGTCCCCTTGTGTCGTCCCCCTGTGTTCTTTTTAAACATTCAATAATGTATTCGATTTCTTCCGATGTGTTGAAGTAGCCGAAGGAGAGGCGGAGGGTGCCGTGGGGGTAGGTGTTGAGGGTTTTGTGAGCGTTTGGAGCGCAGTGCAGGCCGCAGCGGGTCATTATTCCGTATTTTTCATCAAGTGCTGCGGCTATTTGTGCATTATCCTTGCCGGGGAAATTTAAAGATACTACCGCTACTCTGTTTGGGGTGTCACAATTCCCGATTGTCTCTTTTTTTTCGGTTATCTCACGATTTCCGACTATCTCTATGCCGCTTATTTTTTTAATGCCTTCTATAAAAGCGGATGTTAACTCCATTTCTTTTTCGAATATGGTTTTTATGCCAATGGAGTTTATGTATTCTATGGATTTTTTAAGTGCAAGGATGCCCGGAATGTTCATTGTTCCCGATTCAAACTTGTCGGGCAGCATGCCCGGTTGTGCAAACTCGTGCGATTGACTTCCGGTGCCGCCGAAAATAAGCGGTTCAATTTCATTTGCGAAGTCACTTTTTATTATTAAGCCGCCTATTCCCTGCGGTCCGAGAAGACCCTTATGTCCTGTAAACGCAAGTGCGTCAATGCCGTCTGCGTTAATATCAAGTACACCTGCGGTTTGTGCTGTGTCAAGAATAAACCTTATATTATTTTTGCGGCATATTTCCGAAACTTCATTTACCGGCATAATCGTTCCGTTTACATTTGATGCATGCAGCATTACTACGGCTTTTGTTTCTTTTCTTATGAGTGAAGCCAACTTGGCCGGACAGAGCGAGCCGTCTTCCCCGCAAGGCACTGTGTCATAAGACACACCTTTTTTTGAAAGAGCATGAAGCGGGCGCATAACGGAGTTATGCTCCATTGATGATGTTATTACGTGGTCACCTTCGCTTAAAAACCCTTGCAGAATCAGGTTTAATGAATATGTAATTCCCGGAGTAAATACCACCTCTGCGGGTTTTCCCGTATGGAAAAAATCAGCAAGCAGCGTCCGTGTATCCAGAATTTCCATTGCTGTGTCATATGAATCGGAGTATCCTCCCCGATTTACATTACAGCCGGTATTCTCGATATAATCCTTTATTACATCAGATATCCCCGGGGTTTTGGGAAATGATGTTGAGCTGTTATCAACATATACTTTTTTCATGAGTTAGATTGTACATTTAAACATACGGCATTGCAATATATCTTTTTTTTTGTTAGTCTTAATAAACAGCTCAAGGATAAGCAAAAACGAGGTTTTGTAAATGAAAGCAATAAAGAAAATGGCGATGCCGTTTGTGGGTATTCTAACTGCGGCGGTGTCGATTACTCTTGTTTTGTGCGGCAACCCCGGGAATATGGGGTTTTGCGTTGCA
Organism: Oscillospiraceae bacterium; assembly: GCA_009784725.1. Taxonomy (GTDB): domain Bacteria; phylum Bacillota; class Clostridia; order Oscillospirales; family Oscillospiraceae; genus WRMH01. Next base: position 32,501 of record WQXS01000014.1, on the reverse strand, counting down.
TGTTTTCTCAGGGATACAGCAGGTGCACTGAGGCTTCACCGTGCTGCTCCGGTGCAATATGTCAGACCTGAGATTATCGGCATAGTTCTTGGTGCTTTTATTGTTTCACTTATTAAAAAGGAGTTTAAGCCCAGGGGTGGTTCGGCTCCTTTGACACGTTTTGTTTTGGGGTTTGCTTTGATGGTCGGGGCACTTATATTTCTTGGATGTCCGCTCAGGATGGCACTGCGTATTGCGGGTGGTGATTTAAATGCCGTTGTCGGGCTTTTCGGCTTTGCAGCAGGGATTTTCGGCGGTGTATTTTTCCTGAACAAGGGTTTTTCGCTGAAACGTTCTTATGATGTATCCAAAACCGACGGGTTTTTATCACCTGTTGCGGTTCTTATTCTGCTCGGGCTTTTGGTTTTAGTCCCTTCAATACTTAGTTTTTCAACCGAAGGTCCGGGAAGTGAACACGCTCCCCTGCTTGTTGCACTTATCGCAGGGTTTATAATGGGTATTGTAGGATACATTTCAAAACTGTGCTTTGTTGCGGGGATTAGAGATTCCGTGCTATTGAAGGATTTTTACATGTTCGGTGCATTTATTGCTCTTATTATTGCAGGTATAATAGGGAATCTTATTTTCGGAAGCTTTCACTTAGGTTTTGAAAATCAGCCTATTGCTCATACCGATTGGCTTTGGAATTTTCTCGGAATGCTTATGGTCGGGCTTTGCTCTGTTTTGCTCGGAGGCTGTCCGTTTAAGCAGCTTGTTCTGACAGGCAGCGGAAACTCCGATTCTGCCGTTACGGTCCTGGGAATGACCGCAGGAGCAGCATTTGCTCATAACCTCGGCATGGCATCCTCACCTGCCGGCGTGACAACAAACGGCATGGCCGGTTATGCTATAGCATTTGCCGCAGTTATATTTATTGCGGTATACAATACATTCAGGAAGAAAGCACAAGCATGAACAAATATATCGCCACTTTTTACAGTCATTTCGGAGCTCTTACTTATTTTAAGGAGTTGCAAAAACAAGGTATCATTGCAAAGCTGATGCCTGTCCCCCGTAAGTTAAGCTCTTCCTGCGGAACATGTGTTTTTTATGAGTGTGCTTGCGAAGTGGATTCAGATGATTGTGAGCTCGATTCGGTGTATGAAGAAAAAGATTGTAAGTTTGTTTGTGTACTTGTTAAATAGTTTCGTTTTTTTTGAAATTTAATATAATTTAATGCCTTTTCCCAAATAAGTGTTAGCTTTTAAGATGAATCAATGGTATCATGTTGATAAGTGTATTTTTTGTCAAGAAGGGGAGAAGTCTTGAAAAAAATAAGTAATCCTATCAACAAGTTTATAGAGCTTGACAGACCGAAGCTTAAGGTGCTTATCGTATTTGCTGCGTTCACTTTAATGATTGTTTCAAGCTGTCTTATAATGAACAATACTTTAAGCCACAAGCTTACCGTGCATGCAGAATCATCAATTGCCGACGTTCAGTCGCTTATTGAAATAGTTCTCACCGAACCGAAAATCACACTTAACTTTATCGCCGATAAAATAGAAGACGCAATAAACAGAGGTGAAGGATTCGAAGCTGTTCAAGAGCTTCTAAGGCGTTATTCATCAGACGAGTTTAAGGGTCAGCTTAAAAACTACTCATTTTACAGTATTTACGGGTTTTTTGATGTTTTTGATGAGTTTTACAGCGGCGTCCCGTGGACACAACCCGAGTCCTATATTCCGCGCGAGCGGCCTTGGTATATTGCAGCATTAGAGAGCGATAACAGTATAGTAATCACACATGTTTATCTTGATTTATACTCAAATACACCAGTTATAGGATATTCGCGCAGTCTGCATGACGATTCCGGTAAGCTGTTGGGCGTGGTTTCAATGGATGTTCCGGTAAGCTTCATTAACGAGATAATGAGAAGCACAATCACAGAGAGCAGTTACGGATTTATAGTTGATGAGCAGCTTCAAATAATTGTCCATCCGAGTCAGGAGTGGATTGGAGTCGGAATTGATGAAAGCAGCCCGGAAATAGGTCATATTATTGGCGGTATCCGCGGAGAGCACGGTATATCCCGAACAAATTACATCAGTTATACCGGTGCAAGGTCGATACTTTTCAGCAGCGAGACATTTAACGGCTGGTATGTAAACTTCATGGTTCCCGCAGTTGAATATTATGAAGATTTATATGTCATGCTTTCGGTTATAAGCTTACTCGGTTTAGTAATGGCGGTTCTGCTCAGTTATATACTTATCCGCATCGATGCCGCAAGAAAAATGTCGGAGCTTAAAAGCCATCAGAAAAGTAACTTTCTGGCAAACATGAGCCATGAGATAAGAACACCGATGAACAGCATTATAGGGTTTTCCGAGCTTGCTCTCGATGATGATGTTTCTCCGAAAACCAAGCATTACCTTCGAAGCATTGCCGATAATGCAAAGTGGCTTCTTAATATAATCAACGATATCCTTGACAGTTCAAAAATCGAGTCGGGAACAATTGTCCTCGAGCATATACACTTCGATTTGCATGATGTTATTTCTCAGTGCCAGTCTGCTATTTTACCGAAAGCCGTTGAAAAGGGTATAATTTTATACTGTTATGCCGAGCCGCTTAACAATAAAACTCTTATCGGCGACCCTGTCAGGCTGCGTCAGGTTTTCATGAACCTGCTTTCAAATGCAATAAAATTCACAACAAACGGTTCCGTCAAGTTTCTCTCATCGGTCCGCAGCATTGATGAAAAGCATGCTAGAATCAGCTTTGAAATAAAAGACAGCGGTATCGGGATGACACCCGAGCAGATTAAGCACATTTTCAAGCCGTTTATGCAGGCGGATGATACTGTTACACGTAACTACGGCGGCACAGGTCTCGGTCTTTCAATCACAAAAAGCATTCTCGACCTTATGAACGGGTCGCTTGCAGTGGAAAGCGAACCGGGTGCAGGAAGTATATTCAGTTTTGAGCTGACATTTGATGTTGCAGACAGCGAGGATGTGGAGCAGCAAAAATTATCATCCTCAGGCAATCTCGACAGACCGAATTTCAACGGAAAAGTGCTTGTTTGTGAGGATAACGGCTTAAATCAACAGGTCATATGTGAGCATCTTGCAAGAGTCGGGCTAAGCACCGTTGTCGCAAATAACGGCCAGGAAGCGATTGATGCTGTTATGGAGCATATTGAACGCGGCTCCGACAAACCCTTTGACCTTATATTTATGGACATACATATGCCGGTCATGGATGGCCTTGAGGCTTCGTCAAGAATCGTTAACATGGGTATAAAAACACCCATAATTGCACTTACCGCAAATATCATGTCAAATGACCTCGAGATATACAAATCACACGGTATGCATGATTATCTCGGTAAACCCTTTACATCCCAGGACTTGTGGAAGTGTCTTCTGAAATATTTTTCCGCCATCAGCTTTACATCGGTGTCCGAGTTGAGCCAAAACTCCGAGGAAAGCGAGTCCTTAATCCAGCTGCGTATATACTTTGCAAGGTCGAATAAGGATATTATTTCCAAAATCAATCAGGCGATAAATGATGTTGATTTTAAACTTTCACACAGGCTGCTTCACACATTAAAAGGAAACGCAGGGCAGATCGGCGAGGTTATGCTGCAGGAAACAGCGGCAAGAATCGAGGCTTTGGTCAGCAGTGAAAGACTTGCCGACGCAAGCAGAGCAATGAGCGATCTTGATACCGAGCTTCGTATGGTATTAACAAGGCTTGCTCCCCTGATCAACGAAGCCGACAAGAAGAGCCAAAATAAAATTACCGATACACAGAGGGTCAGGCAGATTATGGATGAGCTTGAGCCGATGCTGGAAAAAAGCAATCCCGGATGTATGAAATATATTGATGAAATCCGTGCAATTCCGGAAGCGGAGAAGCTTGCACTCTATGTTCAGGATTTTGAATTTAAAAAAGCACTCGAAGAGCTGAAAAAGTTAAAAGAAGGAATAACAGAAAATGAATAGAAAAAATCCAATGTATTCAGGCGTTAAACGACATGATATGAAAGACTTTGTGAAAAAACGGCGGCGGATAATTATAGTAATAGGAGCAGCAATACTTCTGCTTATCTTTATCTTCAACGGTGTTTACAGCTTAAACAGCGGTGAGGAGGCTGTTATCACACGTTTCGGCAGACATATCGGAACGGAAAAAACCGCAGGACTGAAATTTAAAATTCCGTTCGTCGACAGAGCTTATATCGTCAATGTTGCGGGTGTCCGGCGTATGGACTTCGGTTCGCAGCTTGTAAACGGCATTTATGTGAACATTCCCGAAGAAGCTCTTATGCTGACCGGTGAGGAGAGCCGTGTCAACGGGCTCGTTAACGCCGACTGGGTTATTCAATACCGTATTTCCAACAGTTACAACTATCTGTTTAAGGTAAACAACCCGGAAAGCACGCTACATTCGGTCACGCAGGCAGCTTACAGGCGTGTTGTTGCCGCTCACCCGCTCGATGCGATTCTCACCGACCGCAAGGATGATATGCAGCGGGAGATTTTACGCGACCTGCAGGAGATAATCAACAAGTATGAAATGGGTATTGAAATTACGGCAGTTCAGCTTCAGGACGCTTCCCCGCCCGATGAAGTGCGTGATGCGTTTCTTGATGTAACACGTTCACTCGAAGATAAAATATCCAAAACAAACGAGGCTGAAAGATACAGAAACGAAGAGCTTCCGAGAGCCGAAGGCCGTGCCGTTGCAGCAGTCAACGAGGCTGAAGGTTACAAGGAGCGCAGGGTAAACGAGGCACTCGGTACCGTAGCAAGGTACAGCGCAATTGAAACAGAGTACCACAACCAGCCGAATGTCATGCGTACACGTCTCTATCTTGAAATGATCCGCGAGGTCATGCCGAATGTGGATAAAATTTACTTCCTTGATTCAACAAGCGGGAATCTCCTCGAGATTCTCCATCTCGGACAATAGGAGGTAGATAAAATGTACGAAAACGATAATGTAATTTACGAAGTAAAATCAAAGAAAAACCCCGGTACGAAAAAATATGTAGTCATAGGCGTTATCGCATTTTTACTGCTGATTGTGGTCTCAAACTCCGTTTTCACTTTACGCGAAGGCGAGTCTGCTCTTGTTCAGCGTTTCGGCCGTATTGAGGCTGTATACATGAGGGATGTTTCCGATGCAGTCAGAATGCAGATGGCAGAGCGTCCCGATGTTGCGCTGCGGCTTGGCACGGGTCTTAAGTTCAAGATTCCGTTTATTGATAATGTAATCAAATACCCGTCAAAACTGATTCTTTACGATTCACCGCCGCGTGAGGTTCTTACACTTGACCGCCATAGGCTCTATTTCGACAATACCGCTCAGTGGCGGATCGATAATCCCCTGCTTTTTTACGAAGCGTATAATAATATCGATGGTGCAAAAGAGAGAATCGATGACGTTCTTTATTCTGAAATGAGAATTGCAGTCGGCCGCCTTAACTCATATGTCCTTATAAGTGACCGTGAGACTTCGGGGCAGATGCTGATTGATATGGCGGAGGCTGTGAGCGCGAACTTTGTCCAGCAGGGTATCAGTGTTGTTGATATCCGTATCAAACGTACCGATTTACCGAGCGAAACATATGCAAGCATCTATAACCGTATGAATACCGAGCGTCAGCGTGTTGCCGCAGAGAACCGCTCCGAGGGTGACAGGGATCTGCTGCGTATCCGCTCCGAAACCGATCGCAGAGTCATTTCGATTACCTCCGAGGCAGAGCGCAGAGCCGAGGAAATCCGCGGTGAGGGTGACAGCGAGGCTGCACGCATCTATAACGAAGCTTACGGCCGTGACCCTGAGTTTTTCGAGTTCTATAACCTGCTCGAAACATACCGCCAAACCGTAGGCAGCCGCTCAACCCTCGTCGTCCCGCTCGACAGCCCGTTCTCCAAATACCTCCTCGGCATGGAAATGCTCCCCGACGATGTTGTCACAATACTTCCAATAGATGTTGACGACGATACCGGTGACGAAGACTGATAAGGAATTAAAAAATAGAAAATTTTATTAACAGCAGGGGCAGTCTTTTTGCTCCTGTTGTTCTTTTTGTTCACTAAAGTTTTTTTATAATTAGCCGATAAATAATAGTAGAGGCGAAATAGTGGCAAGGAAGTTACTATGGACACAATGTGCGTGCATTGAGTCTATTTTTCATGGAGGATAATTCAAAATGGTTATCCAAAGCTTCAATGTAAGCGCAACTTCCGAGCGTACATTCATGTCGGTACAATCAACCAATGTTTCAGCAGCACGCGATCAAATCTCAGGGCAATTTCTCGGGTCCTCGGGGCAAGGAGACGGCACAGCGGTTCTGTCGGCAACACATGCCGTACCGCAAAACGGTAACAGTCAAGGGCAAGACGGAAACAGTCAGGGACAAAATGGAAACAGCCAAGGGAAGAACAGTAATAGTCAAGGGCAAAACAGCAACAGTCAGGGGCAAAATGTATCCGGTGCCGGGCAAAGCCAAAACGACCAAGGGCAAAACGTTAACAACCAGGGGCAAAATCAGGACACTAAGAACGATTTTAAGAATTTATTCAAAAAGGCACAAAATGACAGAATTGATGAGCTTATGCATTCCCGCAGGTCCGGGAGAGCAGAGCGCCCATCAATGAAAGGCTCACACAGATCTCCGTCAAACCCGTTAGAGCTGAGAGCAAGATTATCGCAGATAATCTACGAGCTTTTAACGGGCAGGATGAAGCAAAATACACCTCCTCCGCAGATAGGAAATATCGGCGACTGGCGCGGGCTTGATATCAATGCATTTTTCGGCGGCATCTTCGGAACGGCTCCGCCCGAGAGTCTGCAGGGCATAGGTCTTGTACAGGCAGAGAGCTTCCACTATGAATCCGAAACTATCACATATCAGGCTCAAGGCACTGTTATAACTGCAGACGGCAGAGAAATAAACATTGATATAAACATGCATATGTCACGTGAGTTTGTTTCGTACATGAATATATCTACGGAAACAAGGCTTGTTGACCCGATCGTAATTAATTATGCCGGAACGGCAGCATCACTTATGGGCGAGAAATTCTCATTCGACCTTACAATGGACGGTGAACTTGACAGCCTTTCTGTTCTCGGAGAAGGCAGCGGATTTCTTGCAATCGATTGGAACGGCGACCGCAAGATAAATGACGGAAGTCAGCTTTTCGGCCCAAGCACGGGCTGCGGATTTAATGAACTTCGCAAATACGATACAGACGGTAACGGCTGGATTGACGAAGGAGATGAAATATTTGACAAGCTTGTTGTATGGCACCGTGACAAGGACGGGAACGATACCGTTAAATCTCTGAAGGAGCTTGGTATCGGAGCGATTTTTCTCGGTGATATTTCAACAGAGTTTACTTTTAAGGGCGATGGCAACGAAACACTCGGCGTAATGCGTTCAACCAGCTTTTTCGTTAAAGAATGCGGCGGTGCGGGTACCCTATCGCACATTGACCTAAACCTATGATGAGGTAGTCCGGCAGTGTCGAGGGGACGGGGGTGTTGGCAACATGCCAATGCACGCCGCAGTACAATTTGGTTTTGAATACGCCTAAATTGTAAACGCATGGATGCGCCAACAAAGTATTTATTGCTTATTGCAACGAACACTTAAACAAAATTTAAACAAAAATATTTTATTTAAAGAAAGAACAACTTAAATTAATAACGGCAATCGCCTCAACGAGTTGTCAGCACCCCCGCCCCCTCGACACAAAAACAAACTATTTTCAACTAATTCATGCATAATTGTTTAATTATGCATGAATTTGTGTTACATTAAGTAACATATTTGCCATAAAGCGGGCGGTTTTATTTGCGGGGGGTATCCATATGTCGGATAATGATGTGCAAAAGATGAACGAACTGCAGCTGACAAAGCTCAATGCAGTTGTTAAAGCTACAAAGATAGGTCTGTATGATGTCGAAATTAACAATAACGATTTTCTCCATCCGGATAATACGGTATCTTTTACAAATGAGTTTAGAAATATGCTCGGGTATACCGATGAAAACGACTTCCCTAATTCATTAGATATATGGAAGACTCACCTGCACCCCGATGATATAGAAAAAGCAATCCTGGAGGTTATTGAGCATGTATCGGACGAAACAGGTGAAATGCATTACGATACCGAGTACAGGCTGCAGCGCAAGGACGGTGAGTATTCATATTTCCGGGCATGCGGCGAAGCAATACGTGACGAGAAAGGTAATGTTGTACGTATAGCCGGTGCGCTGATGGATATTACGGAAACACGAAGGCGTGAGTTGAGCCTTATGCACGCATACGAAATGAACAAGCTTCAGCTTGCCAAAATAAATCTTATTAATAAAGCGGCACGGATAGGTTTGTGGGATATGGAAATTATCCGTGACGACCCGATGAATATAGAAAATAAAATTTCATATTCAAATGAATTCAGGGAAATTCTGGGATATACCGATGAAAACGATTTCCCCGATTTACTCATCAGCTTCAATAACTGTCTGCACCCCGACGATTATCAAATGGTGACCGACACATTAAATGCCCATATAGCTGATATAACGGGGAACACACCCTTTGACCCCGAGTATAAAGCAAGAAAGAAAAACGGCGAATATACATATATCCGCGCGACAGGTCAGTCAATACGTGACGAATCCGGTGAAGCAATACGTACATTAGGTACGATTATGGACATTTCCGAAGAAATTGAAACACTTTCCAACACAGAAAGACTTCTTCTCATTGCAGAGGAAGCAAATCAGGCAAAAAGTGTTTTTCTTGCAAATATGAGCCATGAAATACGGACACCTCTTAATGCTGTTATCGGGTTATCCGACCTTGTTCTCGAAACAGACAGCGGGCTGAGTACGGAAAGCCGCTACAGGCTCGAGCAGATTAACAGCGCCGGCTCTACCCTGCTCAGTACCGTCAACGATATTTTAGATATTTCCAAAATTGAAGCGGGTAAGTTTGAGCTTATTCCATTTAAGTACGATATTCCGAGCATGATAAATGATGCCGTTACGCAAAGTATTCTGCATAAAGGTGAAAAACCGATTGAGTTTGTAATGAATGTTTGTGAAAACCTGCCGACCTATCTGATAGGCGATGAGCTTCGGATTAAACAAATTCTGACAAACTTTTTGTCAAATGCGTTTAAATACACCATGTCGGGAACAATCGAACTGACCGTCAATTGCAAACGTTGCAGTGAACAGGAAACAGAAGACAAAGGCAAAGATTTGGTGTGGCTGACCTTCATTGTTAAGGATACGGGTATCGGTATCCGCAAGGAGGATATAGAAAATTTATTCAACGATTATGTTCAGATGGATATGTCCGCAAACAGGAAAATTATAGGAACCGGGCTTGGGCTTTCCATCGCAAAACGGCTTGTTGAAAAGATGAACGGAATTATTACGGTTGAAAGCGAATACGGAAAAGGAAGTATATTTACCGTAAGATTTATGCAGGAATATGTCAGTGACGAAATTATCGGGCCTGAGGTTATTGAAAGCCTGCAGCAGCTTAATTATTCCGAAATAAAACGCCGTCAGACAGGTAAGCTTGCAAAACTCAACATGCCTTATGCCAGAGTTTTGATTGTTGATGATGTTATTACAAATCTTGATGTCGCAAGAGGTTTGATGAAGCCATATCACATGCAGATTGATTGTGTTACAAGCGGCCGGGAGGCAATTGAGGCGGTTTTGGATAAACGGGTCAGATACAATGCAATTTTCATGGATCATATGATGCCGGGAATGGACGGCATTGAAGCTACACGCAAGATTCGTGAAATTGATTCCGATTATGCAAGAAACATCCCCATCATCGCTTTGACCGCAAATGCAATTGTGGGTAACGAGGAAATGTTCCTGCAAAACGGGTTTAATGCATTTATATCCAAACCCATTGAAATAGCGAGCCTTGATAATATTATCCGCGAGCTTATCAGAGATAAGGAGCAGGAAAAATTATATACCCGCACCGATGAGCAGCTGCAGCCGGTTCAGGATGATGATATGAATTGGCGTGCACTGGAAAAAGGTGTTCCGGGAGTAAATATAGAAAAAGGATTATCACGGTTTTACGGTGATAAAAGCGCATATGTTGAAGTTATGCGCTCCTATGCAAAAAATACAGTTCCTCTTATTTCTGCAGCTAAGGCTGTCAGCAAGGATGACCTTCAGAGTTATATTACTGTTGTGCACGGGATTAAAGGCTCAAGCAGCGGTATCAGTGCGGGTGGAGCCGCTGCCATAGCCGAGGCATTGGAAAAGGCTGCTCTCGACGGTGATTATGATTATATAACCGTTTATAATAAAAACCTTATTGATACGGTCAGCCGGCTCATTTCCGATATTGTAATAATGCTTGAGGAGCTGAGCGCCGACAATGAAAAACCGAAGAAAGTCAAACCTGATATTGAGACTTTGAAATTATTACATGCGGCATGTAATGATTACGATATGAGGAAGGTGGATTCGGCTCTTGAGGAGCTGGAATCATATGATTATGAACAGGACAATAAACTCGTGGTATGGCTTAGGGAAAATGTCGAGCAGATGAATTTCGATGAAATAGTAGAAAAACTTTCGGAATATTGTGGATAGCGGGGTATAAAAAATGGAAAATACACGGAAAAAGATAATAATTGTTGACGATAATGCGTCGTACTTGTCTGTAGTAAGGACTTTACTGAAGCCATATTATGATATTTATCCTGCGCCGTCGGCAGCAAAACTCTTTCAGATAATGGATAATTTTATCCCCGATATGGTGCTGCTCGATATCAGCATGCCTGAAATGGACGGGTTTGAAGCAATTGCACTTATGAAGGAAAGTCCGCGTTTTAAGGATGTCCCCGTTGTTTTCATCACCGCAAAAGACGACGAAGAAAGCGCCGCAAAAGGCCTTGACCTCGGCGCTGTGGACTACGTAACGAAACCCTTCTACGGCCCGCTCCTCCTCCGCCGTATAAACAACCTCCTGCTTGTCGAGCAGCTAAAAAGAGAACTGCAAGAAAGCAAAGCGGCAAACACCGAAGCATAGTTTGCCGCTTTGCTTATTATTAAACCCTTTCCCCCGCCGGTTAACCAACCGGTGTTTTGAATGTAAAGAGGAATACCACCCGTCTTGAGGCATCTCTGTCTTCATTTCCGTTTTCGTCAAGGATGGGACGGTCGTATGACAAACCAACCGTGTCCATAATTTCTGCCAGCTCCGGGTGAACTGATTCTGCAAAGATTTTTACCGCTTCGGCACGCCGTTCGGAAAGCCTTAGGTTCATGTTATATGTTCCTCTCGAGCAGGTATGACCTTCAACCAATATTTCTGCAACACTGCCTGTAAACTCATCACTTTGCATAACCATGGCAAGGACATCAAAATACTTTATAAGATACTCTTTACCGCTGTCTGACAGTTCATATTTATTAACGTCAAAAAGCACATCCGATTCTGCCGAAGCTGATATTGTCCCTCTCACCGGGTCGATTTCGTGTTTAATACCTGCTTCCGTAAGAGCTATTTCCAATCTTTCAATCAGTGTAAGAGGTGTCGGGGTCGGTTCTGCTTTAACAGTTTCCGTATACAGCTCCTGATATAAATGGTACTGTCCGTTTTCGTCTATTAGAATAAGCCCGTCATTTGCACACCATAAAAACCTTGCCCAAAGCACTGTTTCATTTTCGTTTGATTCGGAATTTTCCGTTATGTCTGTTTTTCTGCCCTGAATTATGCGCATTATACCTTCTTTATACAGCTCAATTACTACTTCATCCTTTGATGCAATATCACTAAAGCTGATAAATGAACCGTCACCTGTTCTTATTGATCCGTCGGGCATTAAGGGTGTGACAACATGTTCTATATATGCAATTTCGTTAAAGGCATTATTACCCGAGACTTGATGCGAAATTATTATCCACGGGTTTTCGTCTGCAAAGCGCCGGGGTGTCAGCTTTACCTTTATATCATTACGCTCAAGAACCAGGTTATATCCTTCAAAATAATACTCAATTTCGACCTTTGAATCATCGTAAACACCTATATCCGTTGAGTCATCCCCACCATGCCACCACTCGCGGTAAACAATCAGTTTATTGCCCTCTACTTCGTATGGCAAGCCTGTATAAATCACATCATATGTAACTTCACAAAATACCCCGTATGACATAAAACCGTAGCCTTCATTCATAAAATCCGCTACATAACTATGGTCTATATTTCTCGGCCCTGCCGTGATTCTGAGGGGAAGTATTGATACCTGCTCGATATTTCCGTTTACTGTCATCTCTTCAAACTGCATTCCAAGTGAAGTCATAACTCCTGTTAAATTAATATCTGCAAGTGATGCTCCGTCAAGCAGCTGTGTGTATTCCGGGAGTTCCAATATATAATCACCCCAGATAAATGAAGTAAGTTCCAAAGCCCTTTCCGGCCGCCATGGTTTAAGAAGCTCCGGCGGGCAGTCTTCGGGAAGAGGTTCTGTGAAGACACGGCTCTCGATGCCGGTTTCAGGCGGGTCGTCTATATTGCTGACTATCAGCCAAATAACCCCTGCAATAAGAGCGGCTGCAACAGGTATGCCTATTATTAGCAGGCGTTTCTTTAGTTTTCTCAGTTCCAGGTCTACGGGAGCATCCGTTCCTTTTGCAGGTCTTCCAAGCCTTTTTCTAAGCTTCTCCGCTATCGGCGCATCCCCTTTCCTTATTTTTTTCATGCAATAAGGACAAATTACACTGTCGGATGGTATTGATTTTTTACAGCCTTTACATTCCATATCTGCTTTGTTCCGCCTTTTATAATAATGTTGATTCCTTAGGAGTTTTTATGTCACTGCCGGGCTTTATCGCCTATGTTATATGCTTCTGAGCTGGCTTCTGCAGGATATGCAGGAAATACTGTCTCTGCGGATTTCCGCTCCGCATTTGGGACACAGAATAAAACCGATTTTCACACGTTTTTTCTGAGCCGGCGGAGTGACTTGCACTTTATTAATTACTTTGCTGCTTTTTGGTTCAAGAGCGGAGTCCGAGTTCATTAAAAGCTCGGTTTTTGAAGAAACAGCGGCAGGTTCATACGGAGTTTCTTCAATACCGGATGTTTTTTCATTTTCTGTTGCATTAGTATCAGGTATTGCTTCATTTAACTCAGAAGCATTTTCACGCAGAATCGCTTCGAGATCACTGCGCAGGTCTGCAGGATTCTGGTATCTGTCCTGCGGCTTAAATGCACATGCCTTAAGAACAACTTCAGCAAGCTTTTTATCTGCATTTAACGGAGGCGGTATTTCATCACCTTTTATACGCCTTGCAGTTGCTGTTTCTTCATCACCGGGTTCCATTTTTTGCGGATATGCGGGAAGAAACGGCATTCTGTTTTTATTGAGCAGACGGTAAATCACAAGTCCGAGAGAGTATATATCTATACATGATGCATACTGGCTTCCGCTGTGAATTTCGGGAGCCATATACGGCGGAGTGCCAATTCTCGTAAAATCACCTGTTGTTTTTTCAATTGTTCTTGCAACACCAAAATCTCCGAGCTTATAATCTCCGTCTGCAGAAACAAATATGTTTTCAGGTTTAATATCTCTGTGGATAATGTCTTCCTTCTGACATTTTTCCAGAGCCTTGCATATGTCAATGCCAAGCTTTACAACCTCTTTCGGAGAGATTTTCTGCAGGTCCGTATGCTGCGGGAGGGGTGTCAGCAGCTCCATCCGTATCAGAATGTCCCAGCCTATTTCACCATCATGCAATATAACATCATGGTCTTCATAGCTGACGATATGGCTGTTGCCTTTAAGCTTTGACATCAGGTGGAATTCACTGACAATGCCATTGACTATATCCTCATAATATGACCTCACATTTGCCTCGGTCATATAGCTCAGTTTATTTTCCAAATCTCTTTTGCTTTGCGGTATTGTAATAAGTTTAAGGGCGGCACTGTATTTCTGACCGAAGCTTTCGCGTTCAATTAAAAATACTTTTCCGAAGCTTCCTTCTCCAAGGAACTTTTTTATATAATAAGTCTTGAATAGAGGTTCATATTTTTTGAAATAACCTATGTCCATTTATACCCTGCTTCTCCTTGTGTCATTCCGATGGTGTTTCTGCTGCGTTTTTTACAATCCTGACTGCTCATACTCTACAACTGCCATTTGGAGCCAGTCAGGCATTATTAGCCTTCGCGATAATATAACTCCTTGCCCGGAGTTTGCTCTTCGCTGCAATTTATAGGCAATGCCCGGTGTTCCCGCTGTATTATTTTCATTAACATCAGAGCTTATTGCCGTTTGCTCTGCTCTTTTATATATATCAGATACCTCTTTAAGTGCCTGACTCAGTTTCGCTGTTTGTGATTTATGCTTGTCTACAGATTCAATACGGACATTAATTTGCCTTTTTATGTCATTAAAACTTGAAGGCAAGTCAATCTGAACACCATGAAGGCGCTCTGAGACTTCACTTATCCGGTTAACAAGCAGATTAATCTTATCGCTTGCTTCATTTATCGGTATTATTGAAATTTCGTACTGAGACATAACTGTCACCTTTTTGCCTTAAGGAAGCAGGAGGTATAACATTCCCGCTTCCTTAAACGTCTGTTTTTCAAAATCCTATAACGGTTGCTTATGAACCAAATGCGCTTGTTGTCAAGCTGTTTGCTGTTTGCTCTGCTCTGTTGTCAACAGCTGTGAACAATCTTTTCGCTTCTTCCAAATCTTGAATAAACTTATCTACTATCTGCAAAGATACTTTTACTGCTGCAATTAATGTTCTAAACTTGACAAGCAGTGCTGCTGATGCCGGGCTTAACCATGCTACTGTTGTTATTGCGTCAATCATTGCTTCCCATTTTTCTATGAAACTTTGCAACTTTGCACGATGGTCTCTGAATGCACCTAATTTGCTATCGAACTCGCCCATACTTACGTTAATAACATTTATTGTAATCATTATTTTTCTCCCTTAATTTAATAATTCATTTTGAACTTTTATGTTTATATTCTTGTTGATACGCTATCGCTGACCTGGCTGTCAGTTTTTGCATAATCGTCTGCACTATCGTCGATTGCTTTACACCATTGCTCTGCGATTGTAAAAAGTTCATCAAAGTACGGCTCTTCATTTTTCATCTTTGATCCGAATTTGTCTGCTGCTGCGCCATCCCACTTTGTATCAAGATCTCTGCCGTCTGCAAACATTTGGTCTTCCATTTGCTGGTATTGTCGTGCTGCTGCTCTGATTTCCTCAACATGGTTCTTTACTGATTTGGGGTCAATTTTAATTTCCATTTCTTTGCTCCTTAATTTTTATTTATGTCAAAACATACAAGTATGTATAACATTCATTTTTTGCGGTGCTTTCCTTCTGTGATTCTAATGTAGCATATACTGCTTTTCATCTGTTGCCGGGTCTGATGAATGACCTGTTTATTGGAGTGAGTTGTATTTTACTTCTTTTCTATAAATGCTCTTGCTTCCTCGTCGGCTTTTCTTATCGAGTTAATCCTTGCACGGAAGTCCTTTGCATCCTGCTTGCATTTATCGGAGCTTTGCTTTAAATCGTTTCCCAAAGCTTCAAGCTTTTTTATGTATATCTCTGAGGTATCCCCCTGCCAGGCACGGCGTATTTCGGTGATTAAATTACTTATATCATTACTCTGCTGCAGCATGTCATTTCCGCATTGCTCAAGAGTATCTGCCTGACGCTCCGCTTTTGAATAGTCTAATGAAATTTCCATATAATCCTCGTCTACACTCCGAATATGCTTGTTTTTAACGATGCAATTTTATCGTTTTGTTTTTGATCTTCTGTGTCAAATGCTGCCGCTGTATTATTAAGATTTGCTGTATAATCCTTTAAGGTTTGTATAATGCTCCCGGCAGTTACTGTATTGTCATCCAACTGTTCATTACAGATTTTGTTAATACCCCTGATAAAAATATCTGCGCTGTCGCTTTCCCAGTTATTTGCTTTTAATATATTTACGTCATCTCTTATACTTGCGAAGCAGTTGGTGATAATGTTCATTTGGCTCTCAACAATACCTGCGGCTTCTTTCATTTTACCGGTATCTATTTTAATGTTCATATTGTCAGACATAACTTTTACCTCTTTAGCCGATACTCAGGTTGCTCACAATGTTGTTTGCTTCATCGTCTGCTTTGTCATATATTCCTGCCGCCTGACTTAATTGCCCGTTTAGTAATTTAAGTTTTTTAATCAGCATGTTGAAATTATTTATATCAATGTTATATCTGTCGAAAAACGCTGTACTGCCTTCGCCGGTCCATGAGGTTTCAAGGGAACGCAGCGACTCATCAATTGTTGAAATTGCGCTTTCAATCCTTATTATGCTCTCTTCAATGCTTCTTGCCGAAGTATCAAGACCTTTGGGATTTGTTTTTGTATAATTAAAGTCAGACATTGTTTATCTCCTCCATGATGGCTCTATTATACATGCCTGCAATTTTATGGATGGTTCATTCTGACGAACGGTAATAAAAATGGTGTCACTTGTATCTGATGCTTTAACTTCAAAGAAGCAATAAAACATTTCCGCTTTCCACCCCGGCTTTTCGCAGGTTACGGTGATCCTGTAATTTTATACGTTCTGCTGTTGAAAATAATGCCGCCTCTTCATCAAAAATAATATGATTATTTTCGAATGCAGTTATTTGTTCAATTATCATTTCCTTCGCTGCACCTACCGTAAGCTTGTCATCAAGGAGCAGTTCATAACTCTTGCCGTTTCCCGGTGTATTAATTTCAATAAATATTTTCATTGTTCCGCTGCTCCTTTTATTGGTGATATTTTCCAGGAGTTCTCTTTAAACCGGTACTTTTCACATTTAAGTGTTAACCGGTTTGAATATATCATCCAGTAATCGTCAACATTCACAACCCTTACCGCTTTTGTTACAGTGTCAAAAACCATACGGATTACAGGCTCAAGCTCCAACTTATCCCCGTTAATTTGTGCATGTTCTTTTTCTGCCAGGCTCGATAAATCACATATCTGTGCATCCGTCAGAGCATTGCCGATAAATTCTTTTCCGGCAGGTGAATGGTTATTTATCATTGATGCTAAAGTGAAAATTTCATCTGCAGTGAAGATAAAAGATATATCCATTTTGGTTATCCTTTCAGTTTACATCAGCAGAAGCTTGACCCTTCAGGGACAATGCATCCGATACTGCACTGCGTTTTGAACGTGAAAACGGAATCCTGTAGCCGCCGGATAATCTCAGCTCCATCTCGGCACTCCGTACTTCCTCCACCTTGCGTATGTTCACTATATAACCTCTGTGGCACCGTATAAAATAACCGGGTAAAACCGTTGCCAGATTTTCCATTGATTCGTAATACCGGATTGCCTGACCGGATGTATGCAGCATTATCTGTTTATTGTCTGCTTCAAAGAAAAGTATATCCCTGTATGCGATTCTGTATGTCACACCCTCGGATTTGAGTACATACATTTCATCATTTTCCGATTGTGTCAGCCGCTGAAATTCTTCTGCAATTTCTTCCAATGATTCGCGCAGTATTGGTGTTTGCAACGGATGAAAAAGTACTCCGCTCGGTCTGATTTTCGGCTTAAAGAATGGCTGAAAATTACTGTTTTTATCACCTATCAGCATCAGGTATGTCATATCGTTTGATATACGTACCGAACGTGCTGCACTCAGTGCAGCTTCGTCGCATTCATCAAATGAAAGAAAAACAACATCATGATTCTCAATGGGCGGCAGCAGTTCATTCGGCAGCAGCGTTGTTTCCTTGTCCTCCGGTGCAAACATATCAAGAAGGTTTTTCAGGATTAAAGCACGTTTCGGTTTGTCGTCCCATAATGCCAAAGACGGAGAATATTCCATTTTCTAAACCTCCGGCATAACAGCAACTATTGTGTTTGGCCCAATCATTGTATGGAAATATCCCGGCGGAAGTTTCTTGGAGCTTGCAGCATAGTTCATATCAAACTCGAGAGCACGCTGAGTATCAACCTGTCCGCCAAGGTGAAGCCCTGTTTTCCATGATATAAATCCGGTATATATCGGATCATGTGCGTAAGTTGTGCTGTCTTCACGGGTTATTACAGCGGCAATAGTAACCTTGTGGCCGCTGCCCATTTTTGTCATTGCTGCAAGAAAATCCGTCATATCTTTCTCTTCGGTTTTTGCTGCTGCAATAAATCCGCTGAAATCATGAATCAGCACAAGCAGCTGCTTTTCATTTTCCTGTGCCTTCTTTGTAAATTTGCGCCCTCCGGCTTTTTTGATATTACCATTGCGGCGTTTAAACTCAGGTTCAAGTGTTTGCTCTACCCAATTGTAAATTTCATCTGCAGTTACAAGGCATAATATTTCATTATCCGAAGCAAAATCCTTCAGCTGTTCGCTTGTATCAATTATGATGACATCGGTATCTGTTTGTTTTGCCGCGGATGCAAAAAACCGGACTGCATTACTTTTTCCCGTACGCATTCCGCCTGAGATAATATAGCAGAATATGTCTTCAAGGTTCAATGAAACAAGCTGTGCTTCAGAGATATCATAAGCAATCGGGAAAAGGCCTTCCTGTATTGCTTCTTTTGTCTCGGGATAATCCTTAAACGCTTCATATGAAAGGTCTGACGGAACTTCGGGTATCCGTGTCGCTTTTCTGCCTTTCCAAACATCCGCCATCTCTTTGAATACTTCTGCAAGTTTTGCATTAATTAGAGATGTATCATCAGTTTTTATACATAACGCAGTCTGGAATTCCAGAGAGCGTGATTCTTTTTGGTCGGGGCTGTCCATTTTGATAAGACCGCGGCCGGGGCAGCCTTCTTCTGCGGTCATACTGCCTCGATTACCAAGAATTTCATCATAATCGTACTTGCCCGGCATCTGCAGACCAATGCCGTTTCGGATATTTTGTCTGAGCTTGCTTCTTACATCCGTATGATTCGTACAGCTGATCATCAAATATATTCCGTAACTTGCAGACTCTGCCGCAAGCTTCATCATGTTATCCTCCTGCCTCGGGTTGCCTTCCATATATGCAGAGAAGTTGTCTACGACCAACATAATTGCCGGGACATCATCATATAGTTTTGAATATTCCTTAAACGATCCGAGGCTTTTTGATGCAATTTGAATTTTACGCCTGTTTAACTCTTTCATCAGCATTGAAATCAGCTTGTCGATTTTATCCGGATTATCATCAAATAATACTCCGCCGACATGAGGAAGTACGCCAAATACACTCAGTGCTCTTGATGCATAATCTATAATGTAAATATGTAATTGCTCCGGTGTTTTTGATGTTATAAGGCCATATAAAACTGTCTGCATAAAAGTTGTTTTTCCTCCGGCAGCCGAGGATGCAACTATCATGTGATTATCCTGTGTGAAGTTTACCGAAACAGTCCGTTGCTCTTGCAGTACAGGGTCATCCAGTAAACCTACCGGTACACAAAGCTCATTGTCCGGAAGTTCTGTCTCTTGCAGGTCGCTTAGATACAGTTTTTTGGGTAATGGCGGCAGCCATACATTTGAAATCGCTTCAATTCCGTGCTTTTTTGCAATTTCTGCAATGTAGGCTGTCACAATATCGAGTTGAATCTGTTTTTCTTCCGATGCGGTTTCTTTCTTTTTACCTGTACTGAGCACTCTTGCACGGCCCCAAAGATTTATCAGTTTTACATCGCTGCTTTTTTCATCGGAAAAAGGTATGTCCGGCTCATAACGGGCTCCCGACCATCCAGATTGGAATTCTTCGAATATTTCATCGTTACCGACCTGGAAGAATCCCCGTCCTGCCTGCGTAATATATGCAGCCTCCGGATGCTTCAGCATACCCATACTGTCTGCTTTCTCTGCAACCCGCAGACATACTCTGAATTTTGTGTTTGACCAGATCTGATCATCGACAACACCGTCGGGTTTTTGTGTTGCAAGTATCAGGTGGACTCCGAGACTGCGCCCGACCCTTGATGCACTGACAAGCTCACGGACAAATTCCGGCTGTTCTTTTTTAAGCTCCGCAAACTCATCGGCGATAATAAGCAGGTGCGGCATCGGGTCTCCCGCTTTTCCTGCACGGTACAGTTCGATATAGTCGTCTATGTGTTTGATTTTATATTCGTTAAAGACCGCCTGACGGCGTTTTATTTCACTTCTGATTGATGCAAGAGCACGGTTTGTCTGGTTTCCGCCGAGGTTTGTTATTATACCTGCAACATGAGTGAGTGCCTTAAAGCTCTCTGCCATTCCTCCGCCTTTATAGTCGATGAGAATAAATGAAACCTCATGCGGATGATAGCTGACGGCAAGCGAAAGAATATATGTCTGCAGCATTTCACTCTTACCCGAGCCTGTTGTGCCTGCAACAAGTCCGTGCGGCCCGTGATATTTTTCATGAATATCCAAGTATACGGGAGTTCCTCCGCCTCGGGCGCCGATCATTGCTTTCATGCTTTCATATGTACGGTTTTCAAGCCAGTTTCTGTATATATCTATGCCATCGGCTTTGCTTGTTTTGTACATATCAAGGAAAGTCAGCATTTGAGGGATTGCACCGGAGCCTTCGGCTTCTTTAACCTTAACTCCCGACAAAAATCTTGTTGTATTGTTTAGCTGTTCGGGTTTAACCGAGTCGAAATTAACTTTCGAAACGTCTTCAAATTTGTTGTCAAAGCTGTAATATCCGCTGTATTCTTGTGTCCTTTGAACGATTACCGTGCAGTTGCTCGGCAGTCTGTCTATTTCGTTATATAAAAGAATTGTTGAAAACCCTATTTCCTGCCCTTTATCCATTATTGATTTCATTGCCGCCTCATGCTCAACAAGATCAGGGTCACCGATAAAAACAACATAATGCGGCAGGTTATTGCTTTTTTGTCTGTCATCATCGGAACGGGTCCTTACCACTCCCGAAAGATGGTAAAGAACTTCACCGATGCTGCTCGGTTTATTTGCAATCAAACGGATTGAGTTGTCTTCCGCCCATGTGTGCGGCAGCCATTTTGCAAAGCTCCAGTCCTCTGTCTGAGGTATAATGAAAACCATTTTTACATCGGTATATGAATGCAGTACGGCAATCTCGGCTGCAATCAGATTTGCTGTTTCCAGAACGGTTCTCCGGTTATCGGCTATTACACCAATCAGTTTATGCTCAAGCAGGGATAATAAAATCGGTACATTTTTCAGCAATCTGTACTTTTTTTGTATCATAAACGGACGTTCCGCAAGGTCATCATCCACGAGTGAAAACCGTTCCTTTGGAACTCCTATCTTATTCGGTGACGGAATTGCACCCATTCCGATTCTTATTGTAAGAAAGTCAGGATGATTTACATTTCGCTCCCATAAATGACTGTCGAGCCTGCTGACCAGTTCCATGCTTTGATTAATACTCGGATAACTCTCGGAAAGAATCATGCGGTTATAATCATGTTTTTCATCAACGATACTTTCCATACGGTCCAGATAGCCGCGGTATTTGCTTTGTCTTTTTTCTTCGTCTTCTTTTTCGGCTCTCTTTTGATATCGTGCGTTTGTAAGTGCCCAAAATACACCTATACAAGCAGCTGTTGCAGATGTGAATATACCCATAAACATAAACGGGCTTCTTGCAACGTCTGCAGCTCTTGCTGCAAGCATCATGAACATTATACCTATGGTCATAGGCAATACCATTGTCATTGCAGGGCCTATTGCCATCCATAACGGGCGCTGCCTTCGGATTCCGGAGTCCGGAGGTGAATCAAACTCCACCGGTTCATCATCAAGCTTTGGAATCTGCCTCGGGCTGCGCGAGTAAAACTCATCTGCATCCGCCGGTTCATTTTCAACGACAGGAAAATCCTCTGCGTCCACCGGCTTAAGCCCTGAGATTTTGCAGTCGCTTTGACCTTGGCTGATTGCAATAAACGCTTTAAGCCATACTATTTTAAGGCCAAAAACATTAATTTCATCACCGTAGTTTATTTTTTGTCTTCCGTTTACTTTTTTGCCGTTAACAAATGTTCCGTTTCGGCTTTTATCAACAATTTCTGCTCCGCGTGATGATTCTTCAATCACAAAATGATTGCCGGAAACAAGGTTTTTAGTGCTGTAAACTATATTATTTGATTCATTTGAACCCAGTTTAATTTTTGAACCCGGTTCGACATGGTATTTCTTAAACAGTGTTTGATTTACTTTAAGCTCATCGGCAAAGATTATTATTTCGTCATTATTTTTTACAACCTTTGCATTAATTCTAAGGCCGTCCGAAAGAGTTTGCGATTTGTCAAAAGTTACCGAATCGTTCGGATGTATAATCCATACACCGTCAAACACATCCAGTAATAAAGTAAGTTCTTTGTTAATGCCCGCTAGTTTATTATCAAGCTCAAGTGTAACTGTACGGTTTTGAATACTCGGAAGGAAAATCTCTTGAACTCCCAGTTTATAGTGAATTGTAAGGACAAAATTCATTAAGATGTTCCCCCCTTTGTTATTCTTTAATATGGATTCGGTTACTATGGCAGATAATTAATCATCCTCAGATTCCGGTTCGTCTTCCTCGAGCTGCCAGGTCAGTTCTTCTCCGTTATCGGCGTTGGTGAATATTCCTGTATTATCTTCATTTAAGTTATAGACTCTGTCATGAACAGTTGGCTGGCTGATTGAAAATACGCCGTCATTGTATGTAAACTCCGGTTGAATCGGGAATACATCTCCCCATCTGTTATGTAAGAACCACTCTTGGTTTTCTTCTGTTCGTTCCAGTACGGCATATCCGCGGTCATTCGGGTCATCGGCTATATCCTTCCATTCTATGACCAGGATAATTTCATCGGTTGATTCAAGTATTGC
Organism: Oscillospiraceae bacterium; assembly: GCA_009784725.1. Taxonomy (GTDB): domain Bacteria; phylum Bacillota; class Clostridia; order Oscillospirales; family Oscillospiraceae; genus WRMH01. The sequence goes on along the minus strand of WQXS01000014.1, from coordinate 9,600 downwards.
ATCGTAAAGCTCACGAAGCCCGGTTCCTTCTTCGGGAGGTTTGGATTGCGGTACCGGTGTTGGTACAGGTGTGGTTTCGGGCGACTTGATTTCCGGCGGATTATCTTTTAGCTCGTTCCACAATACAACTCCGGGTGCATCCGGTCCGCCTGTTATTACTGTTGTATTTGGTCTGCTGATCAGTGAAAATGTAAGCCCTATACCAATTCCGCCTGCAAGAAGGATACCGCAAATTGCTGCGACAATCCCGATGCTGTCATACCAGTTTTTTCTTCCTTTGAGGATATCCAGCATTTTTTTGTCCGCAGCGCAGTACGGGCATGTTTTCAGTACTTTATAATACTGATGTTTTTGATTTTTTGTGCATTGCGTGAGTTCAAGCTTTTGATATTGTTCCAGTATTGAGTACCAGTCGGTTGAGTCGGGGCGCAGGGCAGGGTTATCCCTGCTTCGGATAAACGCATCGTCAAACAGTGCGAATATACTGCGGGGCAATGCTTCAGCGGGCGGGCAAAAAACTGAAGAGGGCTCATAACCTTCACGGAACATATATGTGTTCTGTTCAATTGCATCATTTCCGAGAGGCTGCGTTCCTGCTGCTTCGGTAACACCTTTTTTTACTCCCCTAAACGGGTCTGCTCCGTTCATTAACAGCTTGAAAATATGTACGGCAAGGCAGAACAGGTCGCTTTCTTTTGTAAATGTAGGGAGTGCCACATCATCGAGGTTAAACGGTCTTCCGGCTGCACGTTCGTTGTTGCAGTGGTCGATTATTTCCGGCGCAAGATATCCCTGCATTATTACATTTGTCCTGAATACATCTCCCGCATCGTCTGTGATATGAAACGAGTCACAGTCCATAAGGCATATTCTGTCCGTGCTGTAACTGACTCCTATATTATCGTGGTTTAAATCTCCTACGATATAACCTTTATCATGAAGTGCATAAAGAGCAGAACAAAGGTTCATCGCAATTTTGATTCTTGATTCCACGGACGGGAATTCTTTATATTTTTCAGCTTCGTGCTTTGGGTGAACGTAATTATATGTATGCGATATATGCAGGTCGTAGTTCATGCGGGGCATAACAAATCCGATGAGTTCGTCCGAATCATCATAAAGCAGCTCAAGCGGCCATGCTACAACACCGCTTGTTACCATATCCTCGGGCGGATTTTCCTGCATATATTTTAGTTTATTATGCAAATCAGCAGTGACAATGGGATTACCGAGTATATCCTTCTCGTTGTATATCTTCATCAGCAGGCCCGGGTTACCCCTCACCTCATATATACAACCCTCACCGCCGTCATTAATTAATTGTCCTTGTTCATATGCCATGTTTTGTGTTTTCCTTTATGGTTTATGGTTTATTGTGTATGGAAAAAAATCATCGTAGTGATTCTACTCATCATCGCCGCCATCATCGGGGGGAGTGCAAGTCGGACAAGTGCTTGCATTGTGTCCCGGATTACACTCAGAGCATGTATGTGCATTGTGTCCCGGGAAACATGAAGTACAGCTATGATCTGAACAGGAATGAACTTCTGTCCAAGTAGAATGAATATCTCGATTGGATGTTATATTTGTTAACGACCCTGACCAACCGGTAAAATTATATCCGGTGCTGGTTGGATTAGTATTGGGTGCTGCTGCACTGCCACCATGCGGAATATTGTCCCGTGTTCTATATACTGTGCCATCATGGTTTAAAAATCTTACTGTATATGTATTTGCTGAAAATTGAGCATTTAATGTTCTATTGGATGTCACATTTGTTAATGACCCTGACCAACCGGTAAAAGTATGACCTTCTCTTGTTGGAGCTGATGGTGTTGTTGCATGTCCTCCATGTGCCACATTTTGCCTGTTAACCTCATGCGTACCATTCAGAAAAATCACAGTATATGTCGGTGTTGGAGTGGTTGGGGTTGGGGTATGTCCGGGTGCGGGTGCGGGGGTTGCATGTACCGGTGTCGGTGTAGTTGGGGTTGGGGTTTGGCGGGGGGGGGGGGGTGGGGGTAGGCGGGGTCGGTGTCGGACGTGGTGTAGGAGTTGAGCGCGGAGTCGGAGTTGTCGCCACAGTCTGAGGGGGTGGTGTTGGTTCCGGTTCCGGTTCGGGAAGATTACCATCTTCATCTACTTCATCATCATATACTTCTGTAATAGGTTTACCTTCTTCATCCGCAATTTCCTTTAGCCGCACATATTGCGCTTCCGTTAATTCTCTCTCTCCGCTTGAAGCCGTCGGATTGAATGTTCGCTGCACAAGTTCAGCAAACGTAAAAGGACGGTAGGTATCAGTTATCGGGTCAAGAATTCCTACCCCTGACATATATGTAACCGTAACAGGTATAGTCAACGAAAACACAACAACAACGCTTGCTACCATTGCAATCATCTTGCGGTTTTTTTTCCACAATTCCTTGCTTGTGACACCCTTTACTTTTTCGTAAAAGCTTTGGGGAGCAGCGGCTGCTGCTACCGGCTTCGGAGCAAGCAGGCTTTTATACAGCGAGTCACTTGGAAATTCATAATATTCATCGGGCTGCATTGCCAGCTCGACAGAACTGTCAATTGCTACAACAAGTGTTTTATCATCATAGTTGACCATCCCCGGCGAAACCTGTTCGAGCTCTTCGTTGATCCAGTCATAAAGCTCATTATCATCGCCGTCTCTGACTTCTTCGTAAAGATAAAACAGATAAGAATGGTCCATATGATAACGCTGGTCTGTCAGAATCGGCGGAACGGTCATATTGAGCATTCCGTCTGTCATCAGATATATCGCATGGACGGGTAAATCAAATTTTTCAAAAACCCAGCGCGATTCGTTTATCAGAGGATATACGGGGCGGTCTTTCCCCTCACCCTCGGCTTGCTGTGCGGTTGTCACCTCTTCGAATGTGCCGTCGGCACAAAGAGCCAAGATACCGCTGTCACCTGCATGACCGTAAAAAAGCTCACCTTCCTTAAAAAAAGCAAGAGTAAGCGTCGTATCATAATCATTTATTTTTTCACCGGCTTCTTGCTTGACAGAGTTATTTGCATGCTCGAATGCGTCTTTTATTCCGCTGAGAATTTGCTCATCCGACATTGAAGTGGTGATATTATCAACACAATATTTAACAGAATTTTCTGCGGCAATTTTACTTGCTACATCCGAATGCACGGAAGTACCAAGGCCGTCGGCTACAGCTGCAACGAAAAAGCCGTTCCCTTGCTGTATATAATACGAGTCCTGGCAGACGGTATCATCGACTTCGTGAGATTTCCCTATTTGTGAGCTTCCGCAAAAACGATAATTACTCATTGTTTTACTGTTCTTTCAATAATTTATGTTATATATTCACATTACTTAATTTCTAATGCTTCGGCTGATAAACCGGGAGTTCGAAATTATCATTTAATCCTTTTGTTGATACTGCGCTCATGCTTCTTCCGACCCATTTGAAGAATTCGCCGAAATCTGCTGATTCAATTTCAATAATATGGTCTTTGTTATTTGTGAATTTCTCAAGCTGAGACCGTACAAAACCTCTGACTCCAAGTCCCAGAAAATGAAGCCTTCCTTTTGATTCGCGTTCTTTGAGTTTTCTTCCTATTGCATTAATTTCTGCTGCACTGTCATGCAGCTCTCCGTCGGTCATCAAAACAATCCAGGGTTTATATGAGCCACCCAGTTTATCGTATACTTCGCAGCGTTTTCCGATTATATCGAGTGCATGCTCCAAAACATCCACAACATAAGTATTTTCATCCTCCGCCACCAGATAAACCTGTTCGCACGAGGCTATAGAGCTGAATCCCTGGTACATAATTTCGTTTTTAGGTTTGTTATAGTTGCCGAAACAAAATATCGCCAAATCGACAATACATTTAAGGCGTACATTTGCTTTCATTTGTGAAATCATTTCATTGACTGCATTATTGAGCGCATCTATACGTTCACCGTTTTCTTCATATGTCATTGAGCTTGACACATCAAGAACCAATGCAAGTGCAACATGCGCCTCCGCCGGACTTTCCGGGTGGCGGGACGGTCTTTTTCCGCGGCGTGATGATCCCATGAAACCTCTTCTGTCATCCATTAATTGTCTATACCTTTCAATATTCCTGCTCTATATAGTTTTATTGCATTGTTTCCGATAAGATTGAGTATTTTCCGTCAATCAACCCGACAAGTACAATAATTAATGCATCAGGTGCATCTTTTTCATTAACTATGGTGGCTTCCAAGTCAACACGGTATACATCGGTAATACTGTCAATAATTGATTCAATCATATCCACTCTGGCCTGACTGTTGTCGGAATCCGTGATAATGGAGTTAAAAATTTTCTTTAATTCTGCGTCTTTTTCCGCCTCGCTTAACTCTTCACTGTTAACAGCATTTATTTTAATATCGTTTTTTCCCAACTCATTTAAAACACTGTTAAGGTTACTGTATTTATTCCAAACGAGCGGCAGAACTGCATCATCCCACATGGCTGCTCTTCCGGTACGTATTGCCAGACTTATGTCTGCCTCCATAAATGCATGACGTGCCGCAAACTCTCTGATATCGGCATGCAGCAGCATATTTATCCCGTTGAGTGCAGCACTTTCCGGCGTTTCGGGGGTTCGCAGATACAGTAATGTTCCCGCTGTTGCAGCGGCAACGGCAATTACGGCACTAGCAACTATTGCCAGTACCCCTTTCGGTATATGAAGTTTTGTGCGAATGGTCCGCTCTTTTACAGGTTTATAGTTTTCTTCTTCAGATACGGGAATGTACGGGTTTTTGCACAAACTGCAATTCTTTTCACCCTCTTTAATTTCCTGAAAACAGTGACTGCAAACTCTCTTCATTACGATACGAACCTCGAAGTGATTTTTAGTAAAAATTATATTGATTGAATGATGTGTTTCATTTCAAATCAATAATGACGGAATAAAGAACATTATGCTACACTTTACGTGTTGTGTCAACACATTTTGTGTATTACGGAAACATTCCTCTCAAGACAAAGTAGAATTATTTTGAGGTGATATATTATGAGCTTGGGCGAAATGTTACGTAATCTTTTAGATGAATGGGATATAACGCAAAAAGAGTTGGCAAGCAATATAAATATAGGCGCTTCAACATTAGGAAATTATATGCAGGATATAAGAGAACCCGACTATGAGGTTCTTAAAATTCTGGCAAGCTATTTTAATGTATCTACCGATTATTTGCTTGAGCATAAAACAAATCAAATTACTTCAATTAACGAGGATGAATTAATCCGTATTTTCCGTAATCTTTCAGTTGACCAACAGGAGTTATTCATTCAACAGGGAAAATTGTTGATTAACTATAATAAAAAAATCAATGGTCTGTAACAATACAGGCCATTAATTTATAGCAGGATGCTTTTTATTATATGATGATGCTTTTTCCGCTATTTTAACGGTCATGTGCAAGAGCGGTTATTTCGGGGGATTGGTAGATGCGTACGAAGTCGATTTCCATTGTGACGGGAAGCATGTCGGGGTCGAAGCCGCGTTGACCGCCCCAGTTGCCGCCGAGAGCGATGTTTATCAGCAGGTGAAAACGTTTGTCGAACGGCCAGTGTGAATAGTCTGCCTCCGGGGTATAGCGGTGCGGGTCATATTCGTAGACCTGCTCATTGTCGATGAAGAAAAATATCCTGTCGGGCAGCCATTCGATGGAATATAAATGGAATTCTTCGGATGCGCCGGTGACTTCTACCCCGCCGTTTCCTTTGTTTGTATTAATCATATGGTTAAAAGCTTTTGTGTGTATTGATGCATGGACACGGTCCTGGTCGAAGCCGACATGTTCCATTATGTCGATTTCACCGCTGCCCGGCCAGCCGCCGTATTCCCAGTCGGTCGGAAGCATCCATATTGCAGGCCATGTGCCAAGTCCCGACGGCAGCTTTGCACTGATTTCTATTTTACCGTAAAGCCAGTCACCTTTGTCACGTGTGACAAGGCGTGCCGATGTATACTCACGTCCCGCCATTTTCTCGGCTCTTGCTTCAATAATCAGTTTCTCTCCGTCAACATATGCGTTGCCGTCATTTGTGTAATGCTGAAGTTCATTGTTTCCCCAGCCGTGTCCGCCTGTGTCATAATCCCATTTTTGCGGGTCGGGCAGACCTTCGTAGTCAAACTCGTCACTCCAGACAAGCTCGTATGTTAAGCTTTCACGGTCGTATTCAAATCCCATAGCTTTTCCCTCCGGTTGATTTAAATTGTTGCTATTATTGTCGCTGTTTTCTTCCGCAGGCGGCGGTGTTTCTACGCTTTGCTCTATATTCTCGGGTTCAGGTAGTGGTGGTGGTTCGTTGTCAATGTCAGCTGTCCCGGAAGCGCAGGCGGCGAATAATATGCAAACCGGGAAAACAACAGATAATATCAGTATAAATTTAATGTTAATCTTTTTCACTTGGTTACCCTCATGTCTTTTGTTGCGGGATTTTTACCCGTACCTATAATATACCATCACTGATGTATCTTTCCAAACATATTATTTTCGAAGCAAAGCAGGGTGTTTAACATAAATATTTGCTATTCGGTAAAACCGTGGCTATAATTAATAAAATGATTATTTTTTTAAGTCGGGAGGGACATTGGAATGGAGTATATAAAGTTAGGGAAAACAGGTCTGGATGTATCGCGTATATGCTTGGGTTGCATGGGGTTTGGTGAATTTCAAACCGAATCTGCGGGTTCTCATGGGTGGGTAATTAACGAAGATGAGAGCCGGAAGATTATTAAAAGAGCTGTAGAGCTTGGAGTAAATTTCTTTGATACGGCAAACTGTTATTCAAATGGTACCAGCGAAGAATATCTTGGCAGAGCTCTGAAGGACTATAACCTTGATGAAATTGTTGTTGCAACAAAAGTATTTATACCAATGCGGGAGGGCCCAAACGGAGGCGGGCTTTCACGTAAGCATATTATGGCTGAGATTGAAAGCAGCTTAAGGCGTCTTGATATGGACTATGTTGACTTATATATAATTCACCGGTGGGATTATAACACACCGATTGAGGAAACTGTGACTGCGCTTCATGATATTGTTAAGTCCGGTAAAGTACGGTATATCGGAGCATCGGCAATGTATGCATGGCAATTCCAGAAGGCTCTTTATACTGCAGAAAAACACAATTTAACCCGGTTTGTTTCAATGCAGAATCATTGGAACCTTCTGTATCGTGAAGAGGAGCGGGAGATGGCTCCGCTTTGTAAAGATGCGGGAATAGCCTGCACTCCTTACAGTCCTCTTGCATCCGGAAAATTAGCAAGAGTTTGGTCGGAAACCACTGAGCGCTCACGGACAGATAAAATCATGGCAATGAAATATGGCCCGACAGAGGATGTTGACAAGCCGATTGTCGACCGTGTAGCTGAGCTGTCACTAAAATATTCGGTACCGATGTCACATATTTCAACAGCTTGGTTATTGCAAAAAGAACCTGTTGCATCAACAATAATCGGCGCAACAAAAACCTCACACATCGAACAAGCCGCCGAATCCCTTTCGCTAAAATTATCCGTGGATGATATCAGTTATTTAGAAGAACCCTACATCCCGCACAAAGTTGTCGGTGCGATATAGGTGGGTTTAGTAATTATATAATCGACAAGCAAAGGGGCTGTTGTATATCATTTTGCAACAGCCCAAAAAAATTGTATGTGAATTTTTGCAACCTTTCTACAGTTTGAAAAGTATTATATATAGAAAAAATTATTAAGCCAGATGAAAACGGTAAAAACTATGAATAAGCGAAATGATGTTGAATTTGTTGAGAAATATTCCTCACTGGTGTACAAATTAGCTCTAACACGAACAAGAGACTTAACAAGTGCAGACGATGTTTTTCAAGATGTGTTTTTCAGGTATTTCAAAAAGCGTCCTTCTTTTTTAAGCGATGAACATGAAAAGGCGTGGATAATCCGTGTAACAATAAATTGCTCAAAAAGTATGCTGGGGTCATTATGGAAAAAGCGCATGGTGCCGCTTGATGAATCCCTTGCTGTAGACCAACCGGAAGTCCAAGAGGTATATGATGTAATAATGCAGCTTCCTTTAAAATACCGAACTGTCATATTCCTGCATTATTACGAGGGGTTTACAATTTCTAATATAGCAAAAGCAACAAAGACTAAAGAGAACACAGTCAAGTCGCATTTATTCAGAGCAAGAAGTCTACTAAAGGAAAGGTTGGCCGATTATGAATTTTGAGTCTATGTATAAACAGTCAGTTAATACATTTAATATACCTGACGGCTTGAAAGAAAGCGTTTTTATACGTAAACGCAGAAAGAGCTTTATTAATGTAAAAACGATTAAAATACAAACTTTACTAATTGCGTTTCTAATTATGTTTTTAATATCCGGAACAACGGTATTTGCTTATAGTACCGGGATTGTCAGTGTGCTTAAGCAGGTAGTTTTCGGGGATTCAATTGCAAGGCAGGTAGTTTTCGACGATGATTTCACTGCAGGTACTATGGGGGTTATAAACAGAACTGAATTAAGTACCGCTCCGGATTATACTCAAGGATTATATACAACTCTTGAAGAAGCCCGCCTGATTGCACCGTTCTCCATTCGTGAACCCTCATACTTGCCGGACAATGTTACAGGACTGCAGTCTGTAGGCGTGTGGCGTGTGGAAACAACTGAAACACCCTGGCTGCATTATGTTATTATTGTGTATGATATTACCCTTAAAAACGGAAATAGCTCTGTACTCCAGCTATGGCAAACTTATGCAGGTGATAACGCTTTTCTTCTTATAGATAATATTTCACCTGTCGAAAAAGTTATAATTGGAGATATAGAAGGTGTTCTTATTAGCTCAACAGGATATTTTTATGACATAGACGGAAAGCAAATATTCGATGATAACATTACCGCCTACCATTTAAACTGGTTAAAAGACGGTATTGCATATAATCTGCATGTTGAATACCATGACGGATATACTTTAGAAACCATGATAAAAATAGCAGAATCAATTTCATAACTTTACCGAATAAGCAAACCAATGTACCAAACCACAAATCCGAACGTATCACCATTTTCTTACGATGGTGCGGTTCGGATTATTAGTTTTCTTTAAGTAAACTCCTCCAATTCCTCGGAAATCCAATATGGTTTAATGATATACTATCTTTATATTCAGTAATTAATAATACAATTGGATTGAAAAACATTTCATTCCATTTGCTTTTATCAGGGTATAATAATTTTAGCATTATTAATTGGTCGAAAACGCGCCTGGTACATGTATACTCTACAATAGACGGGATTTTTGGTTTATCTGTGAATGTTGAAAAATATAAGCGTGAATAATGGGCGCAACGATTTCTTAATACTGTTATACATTTTAACCAGCTATCTAAATATGTATATTGAGTATTGAAAAGATTTTTAGCAATTACTTTTTTATCTGCTACTAACCAGTCATTATAAAAATAGGACAAGTTTCCTAAAGAGAAAAAATCAATAATAACCCATATTGGAAACACTCCTTTGTATTTTGCTTTATGATGCATTACAACCGGTGTGTTTGAATTATTATTTATTGCTGTTCT
>WQXS01000013.1 GCA_009784725.1 Oscillospiraceae bacterium | reverse complement strand
CGTGCTGTAAAGATGCTGGAAAAACGTGGGTTTACTGTTTCGCAATCTGTTTAAACTCAATTGGTAGATAAAATTTTGACTGCTTCTTAGCGGTCTGCTTTGCTGTGTGTATTTTCACGGTTCTTCAAATTTAATTTGTTTCAAACTAATCTCCTGAAACTGTTAAAGATAATTTCAACAGGGCTGATAATATAGAGTCGATTATTGAATTAAGGTGTAATCCTCAAGCATCTCCTGCACTGAATCAACCGAATTGAACATTAATATATCAATAATTGATAAACCGGGAATAAATACATTATTAAATTGCTTATACATATTAATATTTGATTTTATAAATTTTAACTTAATACCACTATCATAAAATTCAGATTTATTATATAAATCCATTCCACCGATTGCATTATAATAATCAGAAGCACCAATGAGTTTGCATATGTGTAATATTTTATTCTGCGCTTTAAAATCATTGTTTTTTTCGATAGCAGATGATATTATTATGTTTGTTTTTATCTTTAAATAAGAACAAATAATATTTATACTATTTTCTAAAAATGCTGCAAGATTTGATGTATCAAATTTAATTATTCCAATAACGATTTCATTGATTGATTTGTAATATGGAGCTTTAGAATAATTGAATTTTAAAAGTTTTTGAAATTTTACAAAGTTATCAAATATTTCTATTTCATTTATAAGCTTGTTCTGACTTGCACCTTTTAGTTCCATGCTGAACATTTTTTTTTCGCCATTAATAAGAAAGTTATTTCGATTAATCCAACCACGATTTATATAAGCAACATCATCATAAATTACAAATTTATCTACAGCATTGATTAATTGCCAGTAACCGATATACGGAAAAAAGTAAGGTTGCATAATTGCTAGCTTCATGAAATTGCTCCTGTGAGATAATCTGATATTTTTCGCCCGGTAAAGCTCTTTTTTATGCTTTCTAAAATTGCTTCATCATCCATACCTGCAAGCCTTGAATAAAAAAATGTACTACGCAGTCTTGTAAAGGCGTGAATGGGTAGCACACTTAGAAATTCATTAAATCCTTTTATACTGTAATATTCGGCAAGTGCTTCAAAACTATCAGCATAAACCTGTGCAATATTGCTGATTTTTGCTGCAGTGTATACGCTGGAATCGCTTCGCTGAACGTAATTATATAATCCATCATTAATAAAAGAAACACGGTTTAATAAGGGAAGAAGCTTAAAATTTAAAAGTGTGTCAGCTCCTAAGTTAAACTCTTCAAATCGTATTCCGGAATTCTTTAAAATACTAGCTTTATATAATCTCGACCAAATATAATTATTTGGTTTTGGACATGCACAATAATTACAAAAATAAGAATAGACATTATCATATATATTTACAACTCCATCACGTATATTTGAATAACAATAATTTATGTGATCATCGTATATAAGATTAAAATTGCATACTGCCATATCAGCATCATTTGATGTAAGAGCAGTGTGCAACATTTCATACATTGATGGTTCTATCCAGTCATCGTTATCAACAAATGCAAGATAATCACCTTTTGCATACGTTATTCCTGCATTGGTTGCATTTCCTGCTCCGGAATTTTTTTGTGAAATAACAACAACACGATTATCCGAAGCAGCGTATTGTGAAAGAATATCAGGTGTGTTATCTGTGGAACCATCGTCAACAGCAATGATTTCGAGGTTATCAAATGTCTGCTTAAGAACACTGTCCAAACACTTGCTTAGATATTTATCTAAATTATAACAAGGTATTATAACAGAAATCATTTCTTTTATCATTTTGAAACTCCATTTTCATGTCGTGAAATAAATATTAGGTGGTCAACTGTTTCTTCCGGTTTCTTTCAAGAATTTCTCTATTATTGTTGCCATAAAGATCGAATCTTCATGAGGAAATTTATAGTTCTGATGGGTTGGGTCTGATATATTTCGAATAAAGTCCGCAAGTTCAAAACGCAGACCATATCCTGGGAAAGAGGCAGAGAAACTTTCATTGTCCTCGGGATTTTCGTAACAGACTTCAAAAGACTTTATTAACCACCATGGAGAGTTTACTAAAATGTAACCACGAGTTCCTGAGATAAGCAGGCTTCCTTCACTTTTACACCGATTCCGGTTTTTGCTGTGGCTATAGCATTATCATACCTAAAATGTGCTCTTGTATAAATATCACAACCGTTGGGTGCATAAAAACTCTCAAATTCCAGTTCTTTATATTCATGCCCAAGCAATTTTACAATAGGGAGCAATGAATAGCTTGCAAGCTCTGTAAAACTACCACCGACAACCGGATCGTACTCTCTCGTATTTGCTTTATATGGAGTAAGTTTTGTAAATGCTGCTTCTATATCGTAAATTGTGCCTATTCGTCCTCCTCTTGCAATTGCTAAAAGGTTAACAAACCCCGGAGCATATGCCGTCTTAACAGCTTCCATAAGCACGACTTTATTATCAGATGCAATTGTATAAAGCTCACGTGCTTCGAGTTCTGTTAAAACCATGGGTTTTTCACATAACACGTGCTTTCCCACAATTAACGTTCTGCGTGTGTAGTCATAGTGTGTTTCATGAGGTGAAGCGATATAAACAGCATCAATATTTTCAAGGAACTTTTCATATTCACCGGAATCTTGCTTTAATAAATGTAGGTCTCCAAACGCTTTTGCACTTTCAAATCTTGGATTATATACACTTATAACTTCAACACCACTTACAAATGTAGATTCATGCATAAATCTTTCGGCAATACGTCCTGTACCAACGATTCCGAGCCTGACAATACCAAGTCTTTCATGTCTTAATATGGTACTTGATACATCACGTGTGCGTTCAAAGTACACTACCTGACAATACTCGTTGAGGTAATCGGCTTTGCCGGTCCAGTCCGAGCCGAAAACAATAATGTCTATACCGTGTTTTTGTATGTCTTCGATTTTTTGCCCGTCATGATCTTCAACAATAATTTCATCTGCCAATCCTGAGTTACGTACGTTATCAAGTCTACGCATAAGAGAATCGACAACATTCATTTTTCCTCTGTAGATATCAAACTGTTCGGTAGTAACTCCGACAATAAGTTTATCTCCAAGTGCCTTTGCACGCTTAAGGAGGTTATAATGACCTTCATGGAAAAGGTCAAATGATCCATATGTTATTATTTTTTTCATTGTTGTTGTTGCTCCAAATATTAATTTTTATTGAATAATTATCGATTTGTTATTATTTAGTTTACTGCATGCTTTTTAGTAAGTTTATAAATCTCTTGCCCTGCTGTTCCATCAGTATTTAACGATAGTGCATTAGTCGCTTCAATGCGGCGTTTTAGTATTTCTGCAGGTATATCACCATGTTTACCATTAATAAATTCTACATAGTAATTGAGTATCATATATAAATTCTCATAATAATAAGAAATATTGGTGATATTAATTTTATCAGGTTTATTTATATACAAGTTGGCGTACTTATTTCGCAATATATCAGATATATCATCAGAATAAATAATTTTCTTTTCTCTGAGTTCTCCGGTCTCATTGTTGTATTCAATAAATAATGAGTAAAGGAAATCATATGTGTAAATACAATCGTTTTTCGAATGCGATATTGGGGTTCTTAGTGCAGTTTGCATGGTTTCGTCACAGGGAGGTTTTAACTTTAATTCATTTGATTCACTGCAACAGTTGGTATGTGTATCAATTTTAAATACAGGACCATATTTATATGGCAATAACCAAACATAACCGTTGCAATAAACGGGTGCAGTAAAACCTTTGTTATTTTCATTTGCTTGAATTTTGGGGAATTCTATTAATTCTCCGTTGCGAGGATTCCACTTAATAAGCGGTGTTTTAGTATTACGAATAGGTGAAGCCCATATAGCTTCTCCGTCGAAGCATACATTTGAGTACCGATAATTCTTATTTCCTACCTCGTGAACTATTGACTTATTTGTAATTATACAAAATTCAATTATTACATTACTTTGTCTATAAGCAAGCCATATGGAATTATCAATTAAACAAGGAAGGCCAAAGTAACCAACTGCTTCATCATGTGACAGTTTGCTTAACGACCTCAACCAATCATCGTGGTAAGTAATTTCACTTGTAATTATATCCAGTCGTACAATAGCTGGAAATAATAGGGGTGTAAAAAAGATATAGTTTTCATAAGAAATGGCAGCAAGGAACATTCTGTCGGTTGGTTCTGGATCACTTTTTTGGGTTTTTACTTTTGAAAATGTATTATTTTTAAGTGACATGACAGCAATTTCATTTGCAAGTCGTGGCGGAAAGTATAATGAGTTATTTCTTTCTACCGGAGTATAGTATAGTGATGTATTATACTTATTTATAAAATCCTCTTCATCCGGAACACTGCCGACTAGTTCCAACTTCCAATCTTTTTTATCCATGCAGAAGAGTGCATTAAAATATCGGACGGAGAACCAGAATTTATCGGCTGTTGCGTACATGCATGTCGGTTCAAATGGTATTTCTGCATCGAGTAGATTAATATTGCTTATCATAATAGGTTTGCATGTTACCTGGTAAAGATAAATTACCGAGCTGTGGTCGCCGTAGTAGGCGTCGCTCCATGTTATGGCGCGGTATAGTTCGGGGGTGTTGTCGAAGATTCCGAATGCGTTGTTTATGTAATTACTCACAATACTTTTATATTCGCTTGATAGTTCGGGGTACATTGAGTTGTATGTGTTCTCGGTGGGGGGCTGGGGTCTCCACCATAAAACGATATCGTCTCTTTTACTAAATATATCAAGCACATGCTGTAGTTTTATCAGAAACTGCTCGGGGTGATTCATTACTGTTGTTAGGGTGGTGCAGAAGAGGATTATTTTTTTGGTTGTGCCGTTGGGGTTTTGGATTAGTTTAAGCCATTTTTCGGGGAGGGTGAAGTCTTCTTTTTTTGCGTTTATTACTGCGTCAAATTTTGGGGAGCCGAGGGCTAGAATTTTTTCTTGAGGTTTTCCATATACTTCGCTACTGTAGCCGCTTTCTTCGAACTTGATATAGTTGTGGATATAAATTTTTCTGATTGCTTCTGATTGAACAATTACTTTGTGTGCGAATAATACTCCGTCGCAGAGGGTATAGTCTTCTCCGACATCATCGCCTGTTACGAAATAGGGGACGTAGACGAGCATGTCGGTTAGCTCGCGAAGGCGTTCGCAGTAGTAATCGGGATGAATGCTTGTTAGCTTATTAAAAGCATCATATGGTGAAAACGTGAATATTACATCCGGACGGCGTTCTGCAATATTATATTCTCGCCAATCTGTGCATTCTATGTTCGGCTTGTAAAACTCCGAACCTTCATAATGCATTTTTCCGAATGATTCGTCGGGGTTTTTTTCATAATAGGGGATGGGGATCCAGTATGCGTCGCAGGTTGGGTCGGCTTTTGCTGCCATGTAGATTGATTCTATGCTGTCGCTCATGCTTGCTTTGTAGCTGAGGAAGACCATTTCTATCTTGTCGGGTCTAAGTTCGTTTTTTACGCTGTTTTCTATGCGTATCAGTTGTTTTTCAAGCGCTTTGATACCTGCTTCACCGATACTTGCTTTAAAAACAAGCTCGCAGTAATCCTCAAGCAGCTTAACCGTCTCGGTATCTTCACCTTTGATAGACTCGATAAACTCACCAATATTTATAGCGGCATCCTGGCAATCAGCATACAGCTCGGCTGCTTGAACCTCTCTAAGAGACTCAAGCACTTCAAGTATCTGCTTTTGCTGATGTTTTCGCATAATACATTTCTCCCTAAGAAGCAGTATAACATGTGCTTTTTGCTGAGTCTATATATTATTGCACCCGCTTTTTTCACAATTTTCACAATTAAATGGTTATTGATATGTAGAAAGGGTTTATGCTATGTTAGTTTTATTATGATGATTAACATATCGACATGCCACTAAATAATACACACATCTGTTATTTTTTTGATAACTGTAAGTTCATATGATATATTATCAGTAATAATATAAACGTTGAATCAAAATGGAACTGCTATGATGAAAAATACACCGCCATTTACAATAACAATTAAAGCTGCTGATTATTTAGCGAAGATTATCGAAGCCGTAACAAGGTTAGAACTTGGTACGGGCTTTAAACGTGATATTAAGCTGCACAGAGAAAATCGCATACGTTCAATCTATTCATCCTTAGCCATTGAAGGAAATGAACTGTCGCTCGATGAGGTGGCAGATGTTGTTGAGGGTAAGTTGGTTGCCGGAAAACAAGTAGATATTAAAGAAGTAAAAAACGCTTATGAAGCTTATGATAAAATTCTGACACTAAACCCTTACCGAGTTGAGGATTTTTTAACTGCTCACCGACTTATAACAGATTGTCTCATTAAAGAAGCCGGTACATTTAGAGCAGGTGATGTTGGTGTGTTTGACGGAGATAAAGCGATTCATTTAGGTGCTCGTCCGCAGTTTGTACCAAAGCTGGTTGAAGAATTGTTTTCCTGGGCAGAGGTGTCAGATTTACACCCGGTTCTGAAGAGTGCGGTTTTGCATTATGAAATAGAGACAATACATCCGTTTGAGGATGGCAACGGAAGAATCGGACGATTGTGGCAGACACTGGTTCTTGCAAAATGGAATGAAATATTTGCATGGCTGCCGATGGAGTCGGTTTTATACGAAAAGAGACCGTTGTATTATCAAGCTATTGAAGAAGCCAGAAAAGCAAATGATTCAGCAAGTTTTATCGAGTTTACATTATCGGCAATTAGTGAAGTAATTGCAGAGCAACAATTAAAGCAAGTTACCCCCCAAGTTAAAAAACATCTTGAAATTCTTACCGATGAAATAAGCACAGATTCTATGGTGAAAGAGGCTTTGCCGGTTTATGATAAACGGTATTCTTATACTGATTATATTACATGGGAAGGTGATGAGCGGTGGGAGCTTATTGATGGTGTTCCATATTTGATGTCAACACCAACCCGTTATCATCAGGAAGTTAGTGGTAATTTACATTTTCTTATTAAAAGTTTTCTTATTGGAAAACCATGTAAAGTCTATTATTCGCCGTTTGCTGTGCGTCTTAATGCTGAAACGTTCGATAATACAGTTTTACAACCTGATTTATTAGTAATTTGTGACCATGATAAACTGGATAAGACAGGATGCAAAGGCGCACCCGATATGGTTGTCGAAATTCTTTCCCCATCGACCTCACAGTATGATAAAACTTTAAAATTCGAAGCATACTTAAAAGCGGGTGTAATTGAATACTGGATAATTGACCCCGAATCAAAAACATTGGCAGTTCATATTCTTAGTGAGAACAACTATATAATCCACCCTTACACAGATGAAGATACAGTCCCTGTCCATGTTTTAGATGGATGTGATATAGATATGGCAAAAGTGTTTGAAGCGTAAAGGATTAATAAAAAAAGGGGAAGTTACAGTTGATTACGACTGTGGCAGTGTCAGTTTTGGAGCAGGTGACTACGTTGTTTTTCTGCAAGGGTTAAAATGCGTCTGGAAAGTGACCAAACCGGTCAAAAAGCATTACCATTTTGGGTGAATTAAAGTGAACGGTTGACGTAATTTTATTCCCACTCAGGAATGTAAAGCAAGAAACATATCGTCAATATTTACTAATGAAATGTTTTTATCCGATGTTGAACGCTCCATTAGCTTCTCTGTAAAACCTGATTTCGAAAAGAGTATATAATGAATTACTTGAAACTCAGGAAAGAGTTTAGATTTGCGAATTAAATCATCAAGAGTATCTTCACCTGTTTTTTGATTTCGCCATTTACACTCGCAAAAAATTGCTTCATTATCAGCAAATGCAATAATATCAACTTCTTCTTCACACTTAAGCTTTGGGTTATTACCCCACCATCTACCAATTTTTTTAAATGATACGGGCAAGGCGTTTTCTTTTAACAGGTACCACATATATTGAACTGCACATTCTTCAAATGAACGGCCAACATGACTGTTGAGTTCATGTGAAAATACTTCATCACATACAATATTCCCAAAACCTGCTGTTATCCTGCTCAGTTCAGGTTGAACAAAACGATACCAGAAAATAAACATCCAATCATTTAATATATAAATAGATTTTTTTGAGTGAATTTCTGTAACAGGAATTTCTTTTCTTACAAGACCTAAGCTTATCAAAGAAGACAACATTTTACTGCATTGACTTGTTTCAATACCAACCTTAGTCGAAATTGTGTTAATTTTATTGCTTCCGCCGGCAATAGCAGCAATAATTGCATTATATGTTTCCGGGATTTTCAGCTCTTGTTTTAAAAGATTTGATGGTTCTTCAAAAAGGCGACCTCCCGGATTAAATAAAAGGTTGCATACATTTTCTTTAACAGACAATGAACAGTCAATTCTACTTAAATATTCAGGGATACCACCTGTTATACTATGAAGAATAATTTTTTCCTCATTTAAATATTGTGATAACATAACTGCACTTTCAAGATAATTAAAAGGCAGGAGTTTTAATTGAGATGTCCTGCGTCCATATAACGGGCTTTCATATCCTAACACTTGATTTTCCATGAAGGACATACTTGAACCGCATAATATTAAGAACAACATACTTTCTGCTTGATGTTTATCAATTGCTGCCTGCAGGATTGATGATACTGACGGATCACTTTGTGCTAAATAAGGATATTCATCTATTGCGAAAACTATACGTTCGGTTTTTGCACATTCAAAAATATAATCAATTGCGGCCCTAAATGATATGAAAGGGTTTTTCGGGGATTCAGGAGCAAGAGTAAGTAATATTTGGTTTGACAGAATATCGAGGTTTTCTTTTGCCGAGGATTGTATGGCTACAAAGTATATAGTCTTTTTGTTTTTGCAAAATTCCTTGATCAAAGTGGATTTACCAACACGACGACGGCCATAAATAACGGGAAATTGAAAATTATTCATTTTATAACACTTATCAAGGGTATCCAACTCTGCTTCTCTGCCAACAAACATTTGCTAACCCTCCAATTACTAACTGTGCAGTTAGTATATAATAGTTATAATAGAAAGTCAACCAAAATACATATAAATATAATGTTGGAAATGTCCGGGTAAAATTCTAAAAAATTACTTGCTAGGGATGCATTAATTGAGGAGGAGTTCTAATGACCAAAGATCTTGATTATTACATGGGTTTAAATTATAAAATTGAAGTAATCAAAGATGAAGAAGAAGGAGGGTATGCTTTACATTGCCCTGAGCTTCGCGGTTGCATTACATGTGCAGACACTATTGAAAAAGGTTTTGAAATGATTGAGGACGCAAAGAAATGCTGGTTTCAGGCATGTATTGAGGATGATATTGAAATACCTCTACCGGGCAATATAGCAAAATACAGCGGGCAATTTAAGTTACGCATGCCTAAGTCGCTGCACAAATATCTGGCAGAAAAATCACAACAAGAAGGGATATCAATGAACCAGTATTGCGTATATTTACTGAGCAGTTATGCAAAGTGAGTGAAAAAAGATTGGAGAATGGAACTATGCAAGTTATTGTTAGAAAACCGTCTGATGAGGAAAAAGCGATGTTCAGCACAAAGCCCACATGGGGGTGCGGGGTTTCTGAGTTTGACTGGTATTATGATGAGCGTGAGGCTTGTATTTTGACCGAAGGGGAAGTTACGGTTGATTATGACGGCGGCAGTGTCAGTTTTGGTGCTGGAGATTATGTTATTTTTCCGCAGGGGTTAAAATGTGTTTGGAAAGTGACAAAACCGGTCAAAAAAAATTATCAGTTTGGCTGAGTAGTAAAGAAATGGTGCAATTATCCAATCGATTAACCGAAACGGTCAGAATTGAAAGAGGTTGTTTACCGCTCCAGTTATGGTATAATATTGCAGAGCATGTGGCTAATTCAACACTATAATGTTGTTGACATGAAGCCTGTGCTCTGTTATTATGTCCATCTCGGAGGTGTAAAATGCAAAGATTATTGACAGATAAATTAGTTGAATGGAAGTCGGCATTTCAACGGAAACCGCTGCTTGTCAGGGGAGTGCCTCAATGCGGAAAAACGTTTCTTTTAAAAGAATTTGGCGAAGAGCATTATGAAAATGTTGTTTATTATGATTTTAAGGAAGACAACCGCCTTTCCGAGCTCTTCGAAATGAATCATAATCCGCAGCGGTTAATTAAAGATATTTCCCTGTTGTTCGGCAATGACATAAAACCAAAATCAACTCTTATAATATTCGATGAAATTAATTACTGTCAAAATGCATTTAATTCATTGGGTCATTTTTCCAATGATGCACCTGATTATCACATTATCGCTGCATGTTCAACTTTTGAAACAGTTTCTCCTAAAATAGATACATTGACATTATTTCCGATGAATTTTTATGAATTCATTATGGCACAAAACCAAAAGCTTGCTTTGCATTTAAAAGAAAACTCTTTCAAAGATGACTCACTTAAAACATTCGGCACACAGCTTGAGGAGTATTTCCGCGATTTTCAAATTACGGGCGGAATGCCGGAGGTTGTTAAATGCTGGATTGAATCGGGCAGCATTGAAGAAGTCGAAAGGCTTCAAAGCAGGATTATCAGCGGTATTGAAAACGATTTCTCAAAAATCGCACCAATCTCAATGTTTCCAAAACTCCGGGCAATCTGGGAGGCAATACCTGTTCAGCTATCAAAGGAAAACAGAAAGTTTATATTCAGCCGGGTTAAAAAAAGCTGGCGTTCTAAAGATTTGGAAGATGCTTTATATATCCTTATCCGCACAGGGCTTGTGTACAAGGTCAGCCATATCGATAAACCTGATTTTCCGCTTTATGCATTTGCAAACCAGAATCATTTCAAGCTATACATGTGCGATACGGGATTGCTGCGCAGAACAGCAAAAATACCCGCTTCGGTAATTTTAGATACGTCAAAAAACTTCATGGATATAAAAGGAGCAATCGTCGAAAATATCGTATGTAATGAGCTTAAAAGAATATACGAAGATGATATATATTACTGGTCGGCAGAAAACCCCGGCAGAGCAGAGGTGGAGTTTATTATCCGGGACGGAAGTGACATAATCCCGATAGTCGCAAAAGCAGGCACAGTCAGCCGCACACGTTCACTATTACAGTATGCCGTGAAGTTTAATCCAAAAAAATCAGTGCTGACATCACCCGATAAAGACAAAAAAGACGTACTCCCGCTGTACGCCTTTTGGAACTTAAAAGAATGGTTGTCATTACAATAAAAAAATCAAAACAACAATACACTGGATTGCTTCGTGCCTCGCAATGACAAGGCTGTTGCACATTTTACAACAGCCCTTTCATAAAATCTATTTCTTAATATATTGAGAGATTCTTTTGTCCTCTTTTAGAATATGATTGATAAGCCATCTGACAACAACCTTTGTAACAGTATCACTAAGTTCTTTTGTGGAGCCGTTCGCTCTATATTCTGCAACCTTTTCTATTACGGTTGCTTCAAACTCGTCATGGAGTTTTTTATGACGCTCAAAATCGGGAAATCCGCATTGAAGCTGTAAGGTTTCTTCATCGAGAAAATGCTGTACGGTATAGTTAAGCAGAAAATCCAGCGTTTCATTGAGAATTTTCGCATCGGTTCCGTCAGCACAGGCTTTTCCGATAGTATCCACAAGCTCAAATAAACGTTTATGCTGGGAATCAACCAAATCGTTTCCGAGTTCGTATTCCTTTGACCAGGCGATTCCGTATATGCTTTGACCCAAAAATATCACTTCCTTACCATTGTACTAAATTCGATTTAGTGTTATTATATACAAAGAAAATAATAATGCAATATCTATAAGTTACAAATGGAGGTAATTTAAGTGGTAAAAGTAAATATTGACGGAGCATTAAATTTTTTAACGGAAAACGAAGTACGTGCGATTGACACGAGCAAACCCTTAAGTGAACTAAAAACACTTTTCGAAAACGGTTGGACAAAAGTGCCGTCCGGGTACAATGAAAAACTTGCAAATGATGTCAAAAGCATGGCGAAAAAAATACAAAATGAGTCGGAAGTGCTGATAGTATTAGGCATTGGCGGCTCATATTTAGGTGCAAGAGCGGCAATCGAATATATTAAATCACCAAACTATAACATTCTGCCTAAAAAGACACCTGATATTCTTTTTGCAGGTAATAATCTTTCGGGTGAGTATCTGGAGCAAATAATCGAACTTATCGGGGACAGGGATTATTCGGTTAATGTTGTTTCAAAATCCGGTTCAACCATTGAAACAGCGATTTCTCTGCGCTTTTTTAAATCAATGCTTAAGGAAAAATATGGCCCTGAGGGCTTAAAGGACCGCCTTTATATTACATCGGATATCGGCTCACCGCTTATAAAGCTTGCGGAAAGCGAAGGTTATGCATATCTGGAAATGCCGCCCGAGGTCGGAGGCAGATACAGCGTCCTTACTGTTGTGGGTCTTGTTCCCTGCGCCGTAGCAGGTATAGACATTGACGAAATGATGGCGGGAGCTTTGGCAGAGTTTGAAAACGGCACAGAAGATGCCTGTTACTATGCAGCTGCCCGTCAGGTTTTATACCGTAAAGGCAAAAAAATAGAAATGCTTGCATGCTTTGAGCCGGCTTTCCGCTTCACGGGTGAATGGTGGAAACAGCTCTTCGGTGAAAGCGAAGGCAAAGAGGGTATCGGTATCTTCCCGGCATATGCAGACTACTCAGCCGATTTGCATTCACTCGGACAATTGATACAAGAGGGTGAGCGTACACTATTTGAGACCTTTGTATCATTTAACGAGCCAAGAGTGAATCCGAAGGTTCCGGGCGGTGATTTACATAAAGATAAAATAGCTGCAATTGCAGGCTTCGATATGAATAAAATAAATGAATCTGCAGCAATAGCGGTCAAAAAAGCACATATTGACGGGGGAGTACCGGTTCTTGAACTCTGTTTGCCAAAGCTTTCGGCTGCATCCTTCGGCGCACTTGCATACTTCTTCATGCGTTCCTGCGCAATATCGTCACTCATTTCCGGAGTAAACCCGTTCGGTCAGCCGGGCGTAGAAGCATATAAAAAGAACCTGTTTGCAATACTTGGTTTATAAATAAGAAATGATAGTGCAGAATGCAGAAATAGATTAAGTAAGAAATAATAGTGCAGAGTTCAGAAATAGTTTAATAAGAAATGATAGTGCAGAGTTCAGAAATAGTTTATTAAGAAATAATAATGCAGAGTGCAGAAATGGAGATGGTTAAAATGGTTAGGTTGATTATGGGTCTTAAGGGCTCAGGAAAGACCAAGCAGTTAATTGAACTGGTTAATGATGCCGTTGATAATGAACATGGTGATATAGTCTTTTTGGAGAGAACAGCAAAATTAACATATGACATACCGCACAAGGTCAGGCTTATCGATGCCTCGCAATATGGTTTTAACGGCTATGACTATATAAAAGGTTTCATTTGCGGGTTATATTCGGCAAATTATGACATAACACATATATTTATAGACAATGTTCTTCGTATTATAGGCAGGGATGTCGACAAGGATGCGGAAGATTTCTTTGAATGGTGTGAGAATTTCGGAATAAAAGAGCATATAAAATTTACAATAACAATAAGTGTCGATATAAATAAGGCAACAGACAGAATAAAGAGGTACTTTTAGTGCCTGATAATGTCAAAGAACGTCTTTTGTTACATTGCTGCTGCGCACCGTGTGCAAGTTATGTTATTGAGTTCCTGATGCCTTCCTATGATATTTCGCTTTTATTCTATAATCCGAATATAGAACCGAAGGATGAATATATCAAACGCAAGGACGAGCTGCAGGCATATCTGCAAAAAGCAGCACTCGAACAGAGCATAACACTTTTAGACACCGAATACGACAACGCCGTTTTTTCTGATGCGGTGTTGTCTTTACGAAAAAGCCCCGAAGGCGGAGAAAGATGCAAACTATGCTACAGGCTTCGTTTAAATGAAACAGCAAAAAGAGCAAAAGCAGGGGAGTATGATATTTTTGCGACAACACTTTCCGTAAGCCCGCATAAAAATACATCGCTTCTCAACGATGCAGGCGAAAAAGCGGCAGCGGAGTTTAATGTAAAATTCATGCAGGCAGATTTCAAAAAAAAGGACGGCTACCTGCGCTCAATAGAGCTTGCAAAAAAGTATAATCTTTACAGACAGGAGTATTGCGGTTGTGATAACGAAAATTAGTGTCAGAAAGGTTGCATTTGCAGGGGTAATTGCAGCTCTTTACGCAGGGCTGACATTGGCTGTAATGCCATTGTCCTACGGTCCTGTGCAACTTAGAATTTCCGAGGTTCTTTGCATTTTACCGTTTTTCTTCCCATTTTCGGTTTGGGGTCTCTTTGCAGGCTGTATTGTCGCAAACTTATTCAGCCCTTACCTGTGGCTTGATATAACAATCGGACCGGTTGCATCATTGCTCGCAGCACTTTCAACAATGTACATAGGAAAAATGAAAAGCCGTGAGCGGCTTCCGACAAAAGCACTTGCATGTTTCCCGCCTGTTTTCTTTAATGCTGTTTTAATAGGGGCAATGATTGGATATATTTTAATGAGTGAGGGTGAAGCCGAAACGTTTTTCCCGGTATTTATCGCAAGCATGTTCTGGGTTGGTATTGGACAAACAGTAGTGCTTTATGCAATAGGTTTACCCTTGATGGTTTATCTTCCGAAAACGAAACTAATTGACAAACTCAGTAACTTATACGGAAAGTGAAAGGAATAAGTACATGAAAGTTAAAAAAGCCGTTATACCCGCTGCCGGTCTTGGTACAAGGATGTTACCGGCTACAAAGTCGATTCCGAAGGAAATGCTGCCGATACTTGATAAACCTGCAATCCAGTACATTGTTGAGGAGGCTGTAAACTCCGGGATTGAGGATATCCTCATTTTAACAAACCGGGGAAAAAATGCGATTGAAGATTACTTTGACTTTGCTCCGGAGCTTGAAGAGAGTCTGTTAAAATCAAATAAAACATCATTTTATGATAGTGTAAGAGCACCTGCAGGGCTTGCGAACATTCTCTTTCAAAGACAAAAAGAGACAAAAGGCCTCGGCCATGCAGTCTGGTGTGCAAAAAGTTTTGTAGGAAATGAACCCTTTGCAGTTTTACTTGGTGACGATATCATGGTAGGTGATGTACCGGTAACAAAACAGCTTATCGACGCTGCGGAAAAATACAAGGCAGCTGCAGTCGGCGCACAATGGGTCAGTGATGATGCCGTTGAAAAATACTGTTCATTGAAAATAGAGGAACTTGAAAAAAAAGTCTTCAAAGTATTCGATGTAATTGAAAAGCCGCCGCCTGAAAAGAAATTTTCCAATTATGCAATTCTCGGAAGATACGTTCTGACACCGGATATATTTGACATTCTTGAAAACACACCACCCGGTCACGGGGGAGAAATACAGCTCACTGACGGGCTTTGCACATTATGCAAGCAATCAGACATGGTCGCCGTCGATTTCGACGCAAAACGTTACGATACGGGCAACCTTGTAGGATTTATGGAAGCGACAATAGAATTCGGCCTGAAGCACCCCGAAGTTGGCCCCTGGCTGAGGGAATATTTTAAGTAACACTACAAGAGCAAGGTTCTTCTGTTTTTAGTATCTCAGTCAGTTCCGTGTCGGTTGCCGGAATTCCCTCGATACTAAAAACAGAAGAACCTTGCTCTTGCGATAAAATTTTGGAGGTCCATATTAAATTACTCGTTTTGCTCCGTACCATACTCTTGTGTAATATGCGCTTGTTAAATCGCTGATGATTACACCTTTGCGTGTGCTTGATGCGTGAACGAATTTATTGTTTCCTATGTACAGACCGACATGTGTAACGCTTCTGCCGCCGTTTGATGAGAAGAATACAAGATCAGCAGGTGCGAGGTCGGACTTATTAACTTTGACACCGTCATTTTTGTATTGACCTGAAGCATTTCTTGTTAAGCGTACACCGTGCTGTCTCATAACATATGATGTGAATCCCGAACAATCGAATCCGCCCGGAGACATTCCTGCCCATACATATCTGTGACCGACAAACCCTTTTGCAAACTCTGCGATTTTTTGACCCTGTGTGAGATTTACCGGGGCAGAGCTCGAACCGGAGGATGAGCCGCCTTCACCTTTAGCAGGATTTGAAGATGAGCTTTGGGAAACGAGAGACATTAAATCGGATCTGATATATCCTGTCTGGTCACTATGCTTAACCTTATACCAACCGTTATTGATACCGACTATGCTCATTTCAACACCGGAGCTGTGTGTACTTAGAATATCACTTGTTGTATTCGGTTCTTTCCGCATATTAACGGTAGCACCTGTGACTGTGCCTTTTTTGTTAAAGTTTGCTGCCTCGCGGCTTCTGTCAAGAAACTGAGTACTCATAAAGCCCTCGGTTCCATGGTAGCTTACTTTATTCCATTCACTGTTTGTACGTTCAACAATTACAACAATTTCATCAAGGTTTACATTTGTTATCGTAGAATGAGTAAGCCCGGGACCCGAACGGATTCGGACATTGTTTCCGCTAACATTTGCAGCACCCCACGCAATTGTGTCATTTGCTGTCGAAAGTGTCGGAAGCATTGTAGCAATTGCCGATATTATTAATATTGTTACAACTGTTTTCTTCACGATCCTCATTATTGCTTAATTCCTTTCCCTCTTTGCTGTAAGTTTGTAATTTGCCTATGCTTTAACCTTAACCTGCTGCCAATGCTCTTTCAAGCCATACCGCAGCAACGTCCATTGCTTCATAAAAACTTGTTTTCTCGCTCTTTTTAACTACTCTGTCACGTGATTTTAAGTCAGGGTCCGTATATTGGAGCTGAACCTGAACACGTGTTGCAAGCTCTAAATCATCTTGTGATTTGGTCTCTGTAATCTGAAGCATAATAATGTATCTGTCGCTCATGCTTCCGTAATATATAATATCGTCCTTCCTTCTTAAGGGATGGCCTTTATATTCCAGAGGTATGCCTTTTTTCTTAGCAGGTGTTGACATAAAAATGTTACTCCTTGAAATAATTGTAACCAAATTGTAACACATTGAAAATCTTATGTCAACACTTTTTGTAACACTTTTTGTTACTTTTTTGTAACTATTTATACTATTTTGAAATTCACAATATATTGTTGCTAAATGATTATTATTGTGTTATGCTACACATAATGTAGATTTATTAATTACCCGGAGTATGTTAATGGACGATTCTTTTATCTTAAAACATGTTGATCACACCCTTCTTTCTGCAACGGCATCATGGGATGATATTGACAGAATATGCAAAGAAGCAGTTGAGTATAATACAGCTTCTGTCTGCATACCGCCTTGTTATGTAAAAAGGGTGCGCTCTGCGTATCCGGACATAACCATATGCACTGTTGTAGGATTCCCGCTCGGGTACGATGTGCTTGCGGTAAAAGCAATCGCCGTTCAGGCTGCCATCGATAACGGTGCAGACGAAATTGACATGGTAATCAATATCCCGGATGTAAAAAACGGTGATTTTGATACTATCAGCACAGAAATCCAGGTGCTCAAGCAAATAACGGGCAGCAGAATCCTGAAAGTAATTATTGAAACATGCTATTTAACAGATGATGAAAAAATCGAATTATGTAAAATAATCACCGATTCGGGAGCCGATTATATTAAAACATCAACCGGAACAGGGTCTGCAGGAGCAACTCTCGAAGATATCAAACTCTTTAAAAAGCATATCGGGCCCGACGTAAAAATGAAAGCAGCCGGCGGTATCAGAACCGAAGAAGATATGATAGCGTTTCTTGAAGAAGGTTGCAGCCGCCTCGGAACAAGCTCAGCAGTAAAAATACTCAAAGACGAAAAAGCCGGAGAGTATTAAATAAAAACACTATTTATTATGGAGGACAAAATGAAAAAAATTCTAGCAATCGTAATTTCCCTGGTAATGCTTTTCGCAATTGCCGCATGCGGCGGTTCAGGAACCCCGGCTTCGGACCCGGATGTTAAAGAAATCATTCTCATTACCGACCTTGGCACAATAGATGACAGATCATTTAACCAAGGCTCATGGGAAGGTGTTGTCAAGTATGCACAGGAAAAAGGAATATCATACGAGTACATCCAACCTGCGGATCAAGGCGATGACACATATCTCAACGCAATCGACCTTGCAGTATCAATGGGAGCAAAAGTTATAGTTACACCCGGATTCCTCTTTGAATCTTCTGTGTTTATAGCTCAAGACACATATCCGGATGTCAGTTTCATTCTGATTGACGCTGTCCCGTTTAACGGTGATTGGGAAAATCCCGTCTGGAAAACTGCTGACAATACAGTCGGCGTACTTTATGCTGAAGAACAAGCCGGTTTCCTTGCAGGTTACGGTGTTGTTAAAGCAGGCTACACAGATCTCGGATTCATGGGTGGTATGGCAGTTCCCGCAGTTGTAAGATTCGGTCATGGTTATATCCAAGGTGCAGAGCTCGCAGCACAAGAAATGGGCTTAGCCGACGGTGCAATAACACTCAACTACTATTATACAGGTGTTTTCTGGCCGCTTCCCGAAATCAATACCATGGCATCTGCATGGTATAACGAAGGTATAGAAGTAATCTTCTCAGCGGGCGGAGCAATCAGCGACTCCATTTTTCCGGCAGCCGAACAAGCCGGTAAATTTGTAATAGGTGTTGACGTTGACCAATCAAACCTTTCAACAGCAGTTATTACAAGCGCAACAAAGGGTCTGACCCAATCTGTATATGATAAACTTGCCGATTTCTTCAACGGCTCATTCCCCGGCGGTCAAACCGTAATTTATGATGCCGCAAATCTTGGTGTAGGTCTGCCAATGGACACATCAAAGCTTGGTGACTTCGGACAAGCCGAGTATGACGCAATTTTTGCAAGACTTGTCTCAGGTGATGTAAAAGTCGACGACGACATCGAAATCGCACCGGATGCAATCCCGACAACAAAAGTAGTTGTTAACAATCTTGGTTAATTTACAGTTAAGATAAACTTGCGAACAAAACTTAAATAACAGCAATATGGCGGGAGACGTGCTAAATTCGGCTCCCGCCATAAATAAAGGCGAAAGGGATGAGTATGGAAACGATCATCGAAATGCGAGGGATCACAAAATCATTTCCCGGGATAATTGCAAATAATAATGTATCAATCGAATTGAAACGAGGTGAAATACACGCATTATTAGGAGAAAACGGAGCAGGCAAATCAACCTTAATGAGTATTCTGTTCGGCTTGTACGGACCGGATGAGGGTACTATCCTAAAAAACGGTGAGATTGTTAAAATTACAGGTCCAAATGATGCGACACGTTTACAGATAGGAATGGTGCATCAGCACTTCAAGTTAGTTCATAATTTTACCGTACTTGAAAATATAGTACTTGGGGTAGAATCAACCAGACGCGGATTTTTGCATACGGAAGAAGCAAGAAAACGCGTTGTTGAGCTATCTGAAAAATACGGTCTTGCAATTAATCCGGACGCTCTTATTTCAGATATCACCGTCGGGATGCAACAGCGTGTAGAAATACTAAAAATGCTATACCGTGAAAACGAAATTTTAATTTTCGACGAGCCGACTGCTGTCTTGACACCACAGGAAATTGACGACCTGATGGATGTTATGAAAGGATTGATAGCAGAAGGTAAATCCATACTCTTTATTACACATAAGCTTGAAGAAATAAAACGGGTTGCCGACAGGTGCACCGTTTTGCGTAAGGGAAACCTGGTAGGTACAGTTGATGTTGCATCGACAGATGTGGAAGAACTCTCCGAAATGATGGTGGGGCGCAAAATCAGTTTAATTATTGAAAAGCCCGAAGCGAAAACCGGAGAAACTGTTTTAGATGTAAAAGAACTTACCGTTAAAGGAAAAACACAGGGAAAACCTGCCGTAAATAATGTTTCATTTGAAGTAAAAGCAGGAGAAATAGTATGCATAGCCGGAATAGACGGCAACGGGCAGAGCGAGCTCGTTTATGCATTAACCGGATTATACCCGGCAAATGAAGGCTCAATTAAGCTGGAAGGTAAGGAAATAATACGGGCACATATACGTAACCGAAGCAAAGACGGACTGGCACATATTCCGGAAGACAGACACAAACACGGGTTAATACTCGATTATAACCTTGCATATAATTTAGTTTTACAATCATATTACACACCGCAGTTTCAAAAAAGAGGGTTTTTAAATTTTAACGAGATATATCAATATGCACAGGAATTAATCGGCAAGTTTGATATAAGAAGCGGGCAGGGTGGAAAAACACCGACTCGAAGCATGTCCGGCGGTAATCAACAAAAAGCTATAATTGCAAGAGAAATTGACCGAAATCCAAAGCTGCTTGTAGCAGTTCAACCAACGAGAGGTCTGGATGTCGGTGCGATTGAGTACATTCATAGTCAACTCATACATGAACGGAGCGTCGGAGCGGGTATTTTACTTGTTTCACTTGAGCTTGATGAGGTTATGAATGTCAGTGACCGCATTCTCGTTATGTACGAGGGTGAAATAGTAGCGAACGTAAAACCCGGTGATGTCACTTTTCAAGAGCTTGGTCTATACATGTCCGGGTCTAAACGGGGCGAAGGATATGAAAAACAAGAAGAAAGGCGGGAAGCGGTATGAGCAAAATCCGTAGAATACTAACATCATCAGGCGGAATGAACGCTCTCTCGTCAGTAATGGCAGTCCTGGTCGGTCTGCTTGCCGGTTTCATAATTTTACTTATTTCAAACCCTTCAAATGCCGTTGCAGGTTTTATAACAGTAATGACGGGTGGTTTTTCCGATATGTTTAATGTCGGAATGGTTCTTTATTATGCAACACCGATTATTATGACAGGGCTTTCAGTAGGTTTTGCAATGAAAACAGGACTATTTAATATTGGTGCATCGGGACAGTTTACCTTTGGTATGTATGCGTCGATTCTTGCTGCAATTCATCTTTCATTTCTGCCTGATTTATTGCGTTGCTTTGCCGCTCTTTTATCAGGAATGCTTGCAGGTGCAATCTGGGGTTCGTTACCGGGTATATTAAAAGCATTTCGCAATGTTCATGAGGTTATATCATGTATCATGATGAACTATATCGGTATGTATGTTGTAAATTATCTTATAGGTGTTACAGGAATATATGACCAATTTAGAAATATGACAACCAGAGTACCGACTGCGGCTAATCTGCCAAGTCTTGGTCTCGATGAAGTATTCTCAACGGCAACCGCACATGGAAGTGTCAGAAACTCAAGCGTCGGGAGTGGTATAGTAATTGCTGTAGCCATATGTATTATATTGTATATTGTTCTCGAAAAGACAAAATTCGGATATGAACTAAAATCATGCGGTTACAACAGGGATGCCGCACGTTATGCCGGAATTAATGAAAACAGAGGAGTTATATTATCTATGACAATTGCCGGCGGGCTTGCAGGGCTTGGCGGAGCATTACTTACTCTTGCAGGAGCAGGCAGGGGAATCGCAGTTGTAGATGTTCTTGCAGTAGAAGGTTTCCACGGTATACCAATTGCACTGCTTGGTTTGAGCAACCCGATAGGAATAATTTTCTCCGGCTCACTTGTTGCATATCTGACACAAAGCGGCTTTCTCTTGCAACAGCATGGTTATGCTCCGGAGGTAATAGATATAATTGTTGCGGTAATAATTTACTTCTCGGCACTGGCACTTTTACTGAAAGGTTTTATACAGTACTTCCTTCGGGAAAAGAAAGCTGCAGATACAGATATTGCCGGGACTATTGAGGAAAATAATGGTGAAAGCCCCGGTGATGCTTCATTTGAAGATGATTCCGAATCCGGCAGCTTTAATGGTTCAAAAGGGGGTGACATCTGATGGATTTTGGTGTATTTGCATTTCTCATTCAACAGATGATGTTCTTCTCAATACCTCTGCTTATTGTAGCGCTCGGCGGTATGTTTTCCGAACGCAGCGGTGTTGTAAACATAGCACTTGAGGGCATTATGATCGTTGGTGCATTTATAAGTATTCTATTTTTATACTTTGTACAGGATGTGGCAAATAACGGTGCATCAGCTACACAAATTAATCCGCAATTATTGCTTCTGATTGCACTTCTTTTTGCGGCAGTAAGCGGAGTAATAATATCATTGCCTCATGCATATGCTTCAATTCATATGAAAGCAAGTCAGGTTATAAGCGGTACGGCAATTAATATGTTTGCTCCCGCATTTGCCGTTTATACAGCGCGGACTGTCCGCCAGGTTCAAACAATACCATTCTATAATTGGTTCTTTATTGAAAAGGTACCATTTCTTGGTGATATACCGATTATAGGACCTCTTTTGTTTCAACGGGCATATATAACGACGTATATAGGATTATTAATACTTCTTGTGTCATGGATCGTTTTGTATAAGACTCCATTCGGGTTAAGGCTTCGTTCTTGCGGTGAGCATCCGCAGGCAGCTGATTCGGTTGGAATAAACGTATTTAAGATGCGTTACATTGGTGTCATGATATCGGGCGCACTTGCCGGAATAGGCGGGCTTGTATTTGTTGTACCTTCCGCAGTTACATTTGATTCAACTGTTGCCGGATATGGGTTTTTAGCACTTGCTGTTCTGATTTTCGGTCAATGGAAACCAATGCGGATTTTATTTGCCGCTTTCTTTTTCGGAATGATGAAAACAATCTCGGTTGCATATTCCAGCATTAGTTTCCTCGCAGCTCTACCTATTCCAAGTGTTGTATATAAATCAATTCCGTTTGTTGCTACACTGATAGTACTCGCATTTACATCACGAAAATCACAAGCACCGCAGGCAGCCGGTGTACCGTACGACAAGGGGAAAAGATAATGGAAGCTTTATATCATATAGGGTTTGATGATACTCATGGAGCAGAGTATGCGATTTTACCGGGTGATCCGGGGCGTGTTGAAGCGATTGCAAACTATTTGGATAATCCAAGGTTCCATCACCAAAACCGTGAGTATACAACATGGCTCGGAGAGCTTAGCGGAAAAACCGTTATGGTAATGTCCACAGGAATGGGCGGTCCGTCAACTGCAATAGCGGTTGAAGAGCTGTTTATGACCGGAGTCAAAACATTTATACGTGTCGGAACCTGCGGCGGAATGGCAGAGCAAGTCATCGGCGGTGATGTTGTAATTGCTACCGGAGCAATCCGTCAGGAGGGGACAAGTAAGGAATACGTACCAATCGAGTTCCCGGCTATTGCCGATATTTCTGTAACAAATGCTCTGATTGAAGGAGCAAAACACCTGGGTGCATCGTGGCACGCAGGTGTTGTACATTGCAAAGATTCATTTTACGGTCAGCACTCACCGGGAAGAATGCCGGCAGGAGAAGACCTTATCAGAAACTGGAATGCCTGGATTAAAGCAGGCTGCCTTGCTTCCGAAATGGAAAGCGCCTCCCTTTATATCGTCGCACAAACTCTTGGAGCTAAAGCCGGTTGCGTTCTAAACGTCGTATGGAACCAGGAAAGAGAAGCAAAAGGCCTATCAAACCCGCAAAGCCACGACACAACCCTTGCTATAAAAACGGCTGTTGAAGCTGTAAGGATATTGATGAATAAATAAGCATTACAGTCCAAAAAGCGTGAACCCCCATAATGGGGGTTCACACTTTTTGGACTGTAATCAATACCCGACCCATTGGCGCATAAGGTTTATTACTTCTTTTATGATTTTCCAGATGTCGACGGGAAGCTTTTCGCCGTATCTGTGTTCGGATATATTACCGTCAAGTTTGACACGGACGGAGCCGTCGGGCAGGGGCATGAAACCGTTATTTTTACTGTCTTTAAAGTCTTCTTCCGATATGAACAGTGTCAGCTTATCCAGATATGGTGCGCTCTCGTACGGGCAGAAGACTTCACAGTTTCCGCACTCATTACACATAAAATCAATATGGACTATCTGCGGGCGGTCATCAACAATAACGGTGATGTTCGCTCTGTTCGGGCATACATCAACACAGTTTTCACATATTGTCCGGCATTCAAGGCAACGCCCGGACTGACAAACCTCGGAGCTGTCACAGTAAAGAATTCCTTTCTTAGCATAAACAGCTTCGGTATCGGCACTGTAATTTATGTCGTTATACTTCTCAAAGACTGCACCTGTCAGGGTTTCTGCGCATTTCATCGCATCTCTTATTGCTTCGGCAACCGTTGACGGGCCGTTTGCAGCATCACCGATAACAAATACATCCTTTGCTTCAATGTCGCAAAGCTCCTTACAGGCTTTATTACCGACAGCAGCTATGACAGTATCGGCAGGGATGTCAGTGGTTTTATCCGTTTCAACGGGTGAACGTCTGCCGGATGAATCGGGCTCGCCGAGAATCATTTGAGTGCAGGTGAGGTTGCCGTTTTGATGGCTTTTTGGTGCGAGCAGTTCATAAAAGTGAATACCCTCATGACTTGCAAGCATAAGCTCCTCGACATCGGCAGGCATATAGCGTTTTGTCCGGCGGTATACAATCGAAACATTTTCAACGCCTTCAATTCTTTTTGCGGCTCTTGCCGTATCCATAGCAGTATTGCCGCCGCCTATGACTGCGATATTTTTACCGAAGGTTTTGCTTGTGATAAGACTATTTTCCTGTTTTGAATCATGCTTTAAATGAGCGAGAAACTCAAGAGCATCAAATGCCGAGCCGTTTTCTAGCGAAACAACTCCCGGTGTCCATGCACCTGTTGCAATTATTATGCTTTCATATCCGTCATTGCGCAGCTTTGTTAAACATGATACTTCGGTATTAAGTCTTATATCAACACCCATTGCCTCAATCAATTTAATATCATTATCGATTGCCGAATCATGAATACGGAATTCCGGGATTACATGGCGGACGATTCCTCCGAGGGAATCTCTTTTTTCAAATATTGTCACGGCGCATCCCGCTCTTGCCAAAAAGTAAGCAGCTGCAATCCCTGCAGGGCCTCCGCCAATAATTGCGGTTTTTTTGTCTGTTTTTGCAATATCCGGTGAAGACTGAGCAGATTTGAACTCCCCCATAAACTTATCAAATGCATTCATTGCGGCTTTGAGTTTTACAGAACGGATGCCGACACTATGATCGTAAAAGCTGCGGGTACATTTTGTCATGCACCGGTGCGAGCATATCGTACCTGTAATAAAAGGCAGCGGGTTTCTTTCGGTTATTACTCTCAGAGCTTCAATGTATTTACCTTCATTTACAAGCCTCAGATAAGCGGGGACATCCTGCCCGAACGGACAGCCTTCCATGCATGGGGCAATAAAGCAATCGGTAAGCGGAACCTTTTCGCTTATTTTCCGCTCGGGTAACATACCCGCCGGTTTATGATACATCGGCTCGGTAAAAGATTTATTTACAAGAGACTGAAGTTTTAATAAATTAATTTGCTCAAACTCTGATGCTTTAACATCACAAAACTCCTCGGTTATTTGCCTGAGCCTTTGATATCCGCCCGGTTTAAGTAATGTTGTTGCAAGAGTAACAGGCCATATCCCTGCTTCAATCACATCTCTTATATTCCTTACATCAGCACCACCGGAGAAGCTGATGCGCAGTTTTCCGTCAAATGCTTTTGCCAATCTGTTTGCAACTTCAATTGATAACGGGAATAATGAGCGTCCCGACATGTACATTTCTTCTCCGGGAAGTTCATTATCCGATATTCGGACAGGGAATGTATTTGTAAGCTTTACACCGAATTCAAGCGATAAACTGTCTGCAAGCTTTTGCAAACGCTGCAGCATCGGGACTGCATCATCAAACTGAAGGTCTGCTTTAAAATGCCTGTCATCAAAATCGAGATAATCAAATCCGAGCTTATCCATAGTTTCACGTGCATACTCATACCCAAGCAGGGTAGGATTGCATTTTATAAAAGTATGCAGTCTTTTTTCGGTTAAGAGATATGAAGCAATTCGCTCAATCTCGGCGGGCGGGCAGCCGTGCAATGTCGAAAGTGTTATTGAGTCGCAAATCTTCGGTCCGATATTATCAAGCAGCAGTTTATCAACAAATTCAAATTTATGCAGGTTTTCATACAGCCATTGCATACATGACTTAAAACATTCTGTATTCTCAGCGTTTTTTAGACCTTCGATAAAATTGTTGATTTTATCAGTTTTTATACCATCAAGGTCATATCCGACACTCATGTTAAAAACGAAACCCTTGTCACTGCCGAGCCCAATCTCACGGCTTAGAATTATAATAGCAAGCCAGCCTTTAATATACTCTTCAAGAGCCTGCGGTACATATAGTTCGGTAGACCACTCGACATTATAGCATTCATCCTTTGCCGATATACAAGGTTTGGAAACAGGCAAATCCTCACCATCAAGAACCTGAACAGTTTTAAGCTCAAAAAACCTCGCACCCGAAACATAACTTGCAATCAAATTCTGTGCAAGCTGTGTATGCGGTCCCGCAGCAGGTCCAAACGGCAGCTCAAGTGATTCACCGAAAATACTATAATTCTCATCACTTTCGACCGAATAAAACTTTCTGACCCCAAAAACAGACCCCTTGGACTTATATTCACACAAAGCCCAATCTATGAGCTGCCCAAACGGAATCTGCCTCATTTTATCACTCATACTAACCTCCGGTATAAATTTATTTTGAGCGCTATAGGGTTGTTTTTATTTGTTGGCGTAGAGCGTAGCCACGGACGGTGGAGCGTCCGATAATGTAAACAGGACGTTTACTTTAGCGGTAGACAATAAATAAAACAACCCTATGGTGCGATTAGAATATTATCTTGAATTTATCCTTTGCCACATTGCACCGGCATGTTCTCTGCATTTTGATAAAATCATATCAGCGTCGATGCCTTGCAGCTTGCGGTCTTTCATTTTTACAACGCCGTTTATCATTGTGGTTATTATGCTGCGGCCGCTCATGCCGAACAGAATATGTCCGTCGCAATTATCGGCATTCATAGGTGTCAGCGGTACATAGTCGCTTACTACTATATCTGCAGCAGCGCCGGGTTCAAGAACGCCTACTTTAGTATTAAATAAACGGGCGCAGATTTTTGAGTTATTTTCAAACAGCATTTGCGGAACCTCGCTCCACGCAGCGCCGGGGTCGGAAAGAACATGCTTGTGTATTATATTTGCAACCTTTTCGGATTCGAACATATCGTTTGTATAACCGTCTGTGCCGAGCCCGAGTAAAATCCCGCGTTTTATCATTTCCATGCAGGGAGGTATGCCGACGGCGTTTCCCATATTGGATTCGGGGTTATGAACCACCATTGTTTCGGTCTGCCTGATAATTTCCATTTCAATATCATTAACATGGATACAATGCCCTGTTATTGTATGTCTGCCAAGGATTCCAAGGTCATATAAACGGTTTATGACAGGTTTGCCGTATTTAAGCAGGGAATCATTAACATCCTCCATACCCTCGGCAACATGAATATGAAAACCGATACCCTCCGGTGTGTTTTCACGGCAAAGAGCTATTGTACTGTCGCAAAGCGTAAATGATGCATGCATCCCCATCATACCCTTGACCATGTCGGTATCATCGGCTTTGGCAAACTTGATAAAATCGGCATTTTCTGCAACAGCCTCACGCGTTTTTTCCTCACCGTCACGGTCAGAGACCTCATAACAAAGCCCCGTCCGTACACCAAGCTCCTTTGCGGCTTCGGCGATGGCAAATAAACTGCCTCTTATACCGCCGTAGCTGGCATGATGATCAAGAACTGTTGTGCAGCCGCTCCGGATGCAGTCAAGATAGGTCGCCATTGCGCTCCATTTTGTATCTTCGATTAATAAATTACGGTCAATTGTCCACCACATTCCGTCAAGAATTTCGGGAAAATTCTTCGGAGCATATCCTTTTATGGAAATACCTCTTGCAAATGCGCTGTAGATATGATTATGAGCATTAATCAAGCCGGGCATTATAACTCCGCCGCAGGCATCAATAAATTCTGCATCGGGATATTTTGCCCGAAGTTCCGAAGTATCTCCGACCTCTTTAATTAACCGCTCCTGAACAGCAACTGCTCCATTTTCAATTAGCTCATTCGGCGAACCTCTTGTAATAAGCCTGCCATTTCCAATTATTATCATTAATATGACCATCCCTTTCATCAAGACACGAGAACCGTCCCCCTGTCTTGGAGACACGAGAACCGTCCCCCTGTCTTCCCCTGTCTTGTTAT
Source organism: Oscillospiraceae bacterium (assembly GCA_009784725.1). Classification (GTDB taxonomy): domain Bacteria; phylum Bacillota; class Clostridia; order Oscillospirales; family Oscillospiraceae; genus WRMH01. The sequence continues at coordinate 27,373 of WQXS01000013.1, read as the reverse complement.
ATTCCGTTTGAGTCTAAAAAGTCTCGAAGCAGGTTCATGCATATGTCTTTTCGGTATTCGACGCCTACACGGCCGGGGCGAGGTATTATTGCTTCGTCATATGCTTCGAGATAAACTTCTTTAACAGCTTTTGCTTCTTCGATGGTTTTTCCGATGAGTTTTTTGTCTATTTCCGGTAAGCGGATTATTATATCCTTTACGGCACCAAAGGCTGTGGCGTTGTTTTTTATAACACCGTTTTCAATATCCATAATACCTGCAAAGGATGTTCTGGAAATTGCAAGAGCGTTTCTTGCTCCGACTTTTTTGTAGTAATAATTATCGAGTCCGTGTTTAGGCATCAATATTTCGACAATCAACTCATCATCGGCAAGTGCTGTGGCACCTTTGCCGAGATAAAAGTCCTTAACCGGTAAAATACGTTCATTATTGGCAGAAACAAGCCGTAATAATGAATCGGTCACCATAAAAATCAAAGCAGCATCGGCTTTTGCAGAACCGTTTGCGATATTACCGCCAAGTGTACCGGCATTTCGGATAGCCGGAGCAGCAATTTGCTTGCATGCTTCTTTTAGTATTGCAGGTGTAAGAGGATTGGATATTGATTCGGTGAAACTGCAAGCTGCTCCAAAACGGATGTATTTATCATCGGATATGATCTGCCGCATTTCCGAAACGTTATTAATAAAAAAGTAGCTGTTTTGTGAACATAAACCCGAAACCATTATATCTGTTCCGCCCGAGTAGGGGATAAGAGCTTTGTTTTTACGCAGCTCCAGTGCATCGTAAAGTGATGTTGGAGCAAGTTCTTTTACATCCATAACCTCATCCCACCTTTTTCTTATTGGCGGAACTGTGTATTCAACAGCATCGGATGCAATTGCAATAGCTTTAACAATAGCATTATATCCTGTACAGCGGCAAATATTACCCGATATTGCAGTACGGATGTCATTTTCTGTCGGATAGTTTTTTTCGGCAAGCAGGCACTCGGATGCCATAATCATTCCCGGTATGCAAAAACCGCATTGAACAGCGGAAACCGAAGCATAAGCCATATCAAGAGCTGCAAATCTTGCTGTACTGCTGTATCCTTCGATAGTAAGAACATTAGCGCCGCATAAGCTTCCCATTGCGACCAAACACGAGTTAATAAGTTTACCGTTAATTATAACGGCACATGCTCCGCATTCACCCTCCTTACAGCCGCATTTTGTACCTGTAAGTTTTTGACTATCACGAAGCCAATCGAGAAGCCTTACCGAAGGGCTTTCACTATAGATGATATTTTCGTTATTTAGAATAAACTTAATCAGAGATTGCATTACCGCACCTCCTTTTCTGCTGCCTTTTGACTGCGCAAAACATCCATTACATCCTCTGCCATAAAGGGCAGTCTGTATATGTTGATTCCAAGTGCATTCTGCACAGCTTCAATTATTGCGGGAGCTCCGCCGACATGCGGCATTTCTCCTGCACCCTTTGCTCCGAACGGGCCTTCGGGATACTCTTCAACATATAACCTGACATTCATATCTGTTACATCAAGCGAGGTTGGTACTATGTAATCACAAAGCAGCTTATTTCCGATTTTTCCGTTTCGCGGAGCACAGTTTTCCATAATGCCCCAACCGAGGCTTTGAAGGAATCCGCCTTCCATTTGGCCGATTACGATATTTTCATCAATCGGTGTTCCGACATCGAATGAACCCCATGCACCGGGTATTGATATATACCCCGTAAGTGTATCAATCTCAACCTCGACGGCATTAACCGCCCATGAATAAGTCGGATAAGCATCACCCTTAAAGACTTCGGCATCAAACGGAATCAAAAAGTCCGGGTGCCTATAATGCTGCTCGACAGTTTGCTCCTCACCGTCAATCCATTCATTTTTTAAGCTTAAACAAGCACGGCGCAAAAGCTCGCCGACAATCATTACAGAGCGTGAGGCAACAGTCGGACCCGAATCGGGAACTCTCCTTGTATCGGGGAGTGTTAATATTACATCATCGGGTGGTATATCAAGTTCTTTCGCAACGATTTTTACGAGCGTTGTAAGCAAACCTTGGCCCATATCCGTATTGCCGGTAAGGATTTCAACCTTGCCGTCGGCAGATTTAGAAAGCCTCACAGTTGCTTTTATCACATCACGCTCACCGTTCCCGGTAAAACCTGCACCGTGGAAAACAGCGGAGACACCGATACCGCGGCGGAATCTGCCGTTTTGGTTTTTAAAGAGCTCCAGTTTTTCATAATAGCCGCTGTCACTCAGCACATCATCGAGCATTACAGGGAGCGGAACAGGGAAGTGATACACTCCGTCGGTTGAGGTTGAATCACCCTGATTTACAAAATATGATTTTTTAAATTTGACCGGTTCTGTGTCAAGCTCTTTTGCAATATGAGTCATCAGCATCTCAATTGCGAAAAATACCTGAGGGCCTCCGAAACCGCGAAATGCACCGTTTGGAATTGTATTGGTTTTGCGTGCATGCCCGTGAATTTTAATGTTCGGGATATCGTAAACTCCGCAGGCACCGTTTGTTGCACGTTGCAAAACAACCATTGACATTGTTGTATAAGCACCGGCATCAAGCAGAACATCGACAATCATCCCTGTGATTCTGCCGCCCTTGATAGCAGCCTTATATGTGCAGTATGACGGGTGGCGTTTGCTTGTTGCGGTTATATCCTCCTCACGCTCGAATACAACCCTTACAGGTTTGCCGTTTGCTTTAAGCGCAGCAACCGCAACCTGACAGGCAAGAGTTGAAGGGAAGTCCTCCTTGCCGCCGAAACCGCCGCCGGTCACATCCTGACGTATACTGATATCTTCATGCCTCAGTCCTGTAGCGTGTACAACAGCTCTGTGCAGATAATACGGGCACTGCATTGAGCCGTGGACATTCATTTTGCCGTCTTTGTACTGCGCTATCATTCCGTTTGTCTCAAGATAAATATGCTCCTGCAATCCTGTTTCATATGAATATTCAATAATCCTGTCAGCGTTTGCAAAAGCTGAATCCGTATCACCCTTATCAATATCATACGCAAAAAAGACATCTTCCGACAAACGTGCGTCAAATACGGGAGTTTCTTCGTCATACTCCACTTCGATTTTGAGAAGAAACTCGTTTACCAAAAGCTCATCAACACCGACAAGCATTCCGACAGGGTCGCCGATAAACTGAGGATTGTCGGTAAAAACAGGTGTATCATCCTGAATCATATGTACCTCATTAAACCCCGGAACATCTGTTTTATCGACATAATAATACCCTTGCGGCAGCTCGGGAAGCTTCACGTTTTTAACCGTACCTTTTGCAATGCCCGAGCGTAAAATCCGCCCGAATAACATCCCTTCCGTCGGATAATCGCAAACATAAACAGCACTGCCGTTTATTTTTATTGAATGGTCTCTTTTAGTCACGGAATTACTTATCGGGTTCATTATTTAGTTTCTCCCCTCGGACGTATTTTGCAATAATATGTGAATCATTTGAGCAGTATATTACCCTCGCAAGCCGCTCTTCCAAGGTCAGCGGGTTTGTTGTCGGAATTGTGCTGTCATCAATAACAAGAGCATCAAATTCATAACCCGGTTCAAACTTTCCGACCTTGCCGAAAAAGCTGCCGCCGCCTGTTGTGCCGAGATAAAAAGCTTCATTTAGCGTAAGCGGCTCATACTCCTCTGAAATCAGACGCCAGTATAGCTTAGATGCTCCGACGGCATCACTCATTGCACGCAGGATTGAAAGATGGCAACCGCCCGCAACATCACTGCCAAGACCTGTATTGATTCCTTTTTTCAAATATCGCCTTACCGGTGCGATACCGGAAGCGAGATTTATATTCGATTGCGGACAATGAGCTACATAAACACCGTTTTTTTGTAAAAGCTCATCGTCCTTTTCGTTACAATAGACACAATGAGCCATAACTGTCGGGGCACCTTCTGAACCGAATAATCCAAACTGCTCATACGCATCGGCATATGATGCAGATGACGGGCAAAGCTCGGAAACCCATTCCACCTCACCTATGTTTTCTGAAAGATGAGATTGAACGGGCAGGGAATACTGAGCCTGAAGCTTCTTAAATCCCCGCATCAACTCATCGGAGCATGTCGGTATAAACCGGGGTGTGATAATCGGAGTTGTTCTTTCAAACTTATCGAGAGAATCTTCAATCCATGCTTTTGTTGATAAATAAGCCGCCTCTGCACTGACCTGCCTGAGAATATCCGGGCAGTTTCTGTCCATCCCGACCTTTCCGACCATTGAAACAATGCCGCTTTTTTCAAGCTTTTCCATAAGCAGCATTGTTGCAGGTGTGTGGAGAGTTGCAAAAATACATGCCCTTGTCGTTGCACTTCGTTTGAGAGCTTCGGTAAAAATGCCGTACGCTTTATTTGCGTAATCTATTTCAATGTATTTGGATTCTTCGGGGAAGGTATATGTGTTCAGCCAGTCGAGAAGCTCCATATCCATACCGAGTCCTCGAAATGCAAACTGCGGAGCATGAACATGAAGGTCACAGAGTCCGGGAATAATAAGGCAATCGCCATAATCTGCCAAAGGAAATTCCTTATACAGCATCGGAAGCGTCTTAAAAACCCCGAGAAGATACTTCCCCTCGCAGACAAGATAGCAGTTTTCAACGGTCCTCAGTTTATTAATTGTCTGACTGTAACAAACGTTACCTTTTAAAACAATTCCCATCTGTCAATTATACAACAATTTTGCACAATTTGCACTAAAAAACTTTGAAAAAATACAGCAAATATGTTATTCTTGTCTGAGCGTGAAAACGATGAAAGGACTTAAATTTTATGATTGATTTAACAATATATAAAGAAAGCCTGGCGAAAAATATCCAAAAAGCAAAAGAGAACAATATTATTCTTCCAACCTTTAAACAGATGCGTCATCCGGAAGAAAATATACCCGAAAAAATAAAGGATAAGCTCAAGACAATCGGATTATGGGATGTAAATCCGCTCAATCTTTTCCGCATTACATGGAATAATGAGCCAGTTATGAACGGCGGTTTATTCGGGAAGCCTAATTTCATTGAGTTGCCGAAAGCTCTTACCGGAATAGATGCCAAAATCATCTGTATGGTCGGAAAATATTTCCCGACAGGCTGTCATAAAGTCGGAGCCTCATTCGGCTGCCTTGTGCCAAGGCTTGTTACGGGTCAGTTCAACTCGGCTGAGCAAAAAGCAGTCTGGCCGTCGACAGGGAACTATTGCAGAGGAGGAGCATTTAACTCAAAGCTGCTTGCCTGTGACTCTGTTGCAATCCTTCCCGAGGGTATGAGCAGAGAACGCTTCGAGTGGCTCGAAACAATTGCAAGCGAAATAATTGCCACAGCGGGAACGGAAAGCAACGTAAAGGAAATATTCGATAAAACAAACGAGCTTCGGGCAACAAGGGATGATGTTTTAATTTTCAATCAATTTGAGGAAATGGGAAATTACCTGTGGCACTATGAAGTCACCGGAAATGCAGTAAGTGATGCATTTTTGAATATAAGCTCCAAGTATGGGAGCAATCTGAATTTTGCGGGAATCTGCCTTATGTCCGGCTCTGCAGGCTCGCTTGCTTCCGGCGACCACCTAAAACAGCTCTATCCGAAATCGAAGATAGCAGTGGGAGAGGCTCTGCAATGCCCGACAATTTTAAATAACGGGTTCGGCGACCACAGAATAGAAGGCACAGGCGACAAACATATCCCATGGGTTCACAATGTAAAAAATACCGACATGGCAATAGCGATTGACGACAATGATTCAATGGCATTGCTCCGTTTATTTAATGAACCGGAAGGGAAAAAATATCTCACCGATGAACTCGGTGTCAGCAAAGAGGATGCAGACCATCTTGCTTATATGGGAATCTCCGGAATATCAAACATGCTTTGTGCAATTAAATTCGCCAAATATTATGAACTGACAGAAAATGACGTTGTTGCAACTGTTTTGACAGATTCGGTTGAAATGTATATATCAAGGCTCGAGGAACTGACGCAAGCGCATGGTGAATACACATCACTGAAAGCAGCAGTCGATTATGCAAAACATCTGGAAGCGGTTAAAACAGATAATCTTCTTGAACTGACATACACAGAACGCAAAAGAGTACATAATCTCAAATATTACACATGGGTAGAGCAACAAGGCAGATGCGTAAATGAGTTAAACGACCAATGGTACCACCAGGAGAAAACCTTTGAGTCTGTTCAAGGTCAAGCCGAGCAAATTGATGAGCTAATTAGTGAGTTTAATGAGGCTGTGGGGCTGTAAGTAATGACTCCAAGTCGCAAGAGCAATACTGACTTCAAGGAGCTTATAAAATGAGTAATATTAAATGGATAAAAAATACAGTACCAAAAACTGATTGCTCAAAGAGTATGTCTTTGATGGATATTGATACAATCAGCAAAATCCGGGATTTTCACAAGAGTTTTCCGCAGTATGATGTAACACCGCTTGTTTCTCTCGATAATCTGGCAAAAGAGCTTAATACCGGCGGTATCTATGTCAAGGATGAGTCTTACAGATTCGGATTAAATTCCTTTAAGGCACTCGGATGCACATTTGCGATTGCAAGCTATATTGCAGAAAGATTAAACATCCCTGTTTGGGAGTTAAACTATAAAACACTTCCGGAAGCCGCAGCAAAGCTTGGTGAGTTTACATTTTTTGCGGCAACAGACGGAAACCACGGACGGGCAGTCGCATGGGCAGCAAGAGAGCTGGGGCAAAAAGCAGTTATATATATGAATAAAGGTTGCCCCGAAGTGCGCCTCGAGCATATAAAAAAAGAAGGAGCAGAAGCGGCAATATCAGACTTAAACTACGATGATACAATCCGGTATGTAACAGAGCTTGCGGCAAAAACACCAAACAGTGAAATAGTTCAGGATACAGCCTGGGAAGGGTATGAGGATATCCCGGGATGGATAATGCAGGGATATGCCGTTATGGTTCTCGAAGCCTTCGAGCAGCTGAAGGCTCTTGACGAAAAACCGACACACATGCTTATACAGGCAGGCGTAGGCGCATTTGCCGGAGCGGCACAGGGATATGTATCAAACCTTTACGGCAGTGATAAAAGTAATGAACCGATAACATTTGTTGTAGAACCGAAAGCAGCAGACTGTTATTACCGCTCCGCAGAAAAAGGTGACGGGTCTGCTGAAAATGTCGGCGGAGAAATGAAAACAATTATGGCGGGTCTTGCCTGCGGCGAGCCGAGTAAAATATCATGGGATATAATGAAAAATAACAGTGATTATTTTGTAACAATAGAAGACAGACATGCAGCAAACGCAATGCGTGTACTCGGCGCTCCGCTCCAAGGTGACAAGAGAATTATCTCAGGTGAATCGGGAGCATCCGCAATGGGGTTTTTACTGGAGCTGCTGAGTAACGACAGCCTGAAGGAACTCAGGGAAAAAGCAAACATTACAAAGAATTCAAAATTTCTGCTGTTCAGCACAGAAGGCGACACCGATCCGGGAAATTACAGAGATATTGTATGGAACGGCAAATACAGTTAATACGAGGAAAAAGTCAAAGATAAAAATAAGGGGACATTCCTTAAACGCACAAAAGGTGTGTCCCCGATGAATAGAGGAGAAAGTTAAATGGATTTTAATTCTATTAAAAAAAGAGCGGAGTTTTATAAAGCGGACATGACGAAGCTGCTGCGTGACCTTGTTAAAATCCCCGGCGAAAGCTGTAATGAAAAAGGCAAGGTTGAACGTGCCGCAGAGGAAATGCGAAAGCTTGAGTTTAACAAGGTTGAAATCGACAAAATGGGGAATCTGCTCGGATATATGGGTTCGGGAAAAACCCTTATTGCTTTTGACGGTCACATAGATAATGTAGGTGTAGGAAACCCGGACAACTGGACTTTCGACCCCTTTGACGGATATGAAAACGACGAGGAAATAGGCGGCAGAGGAGTTTCGGACCAGCAAGGCGGAATAGTCAGCGCAATCTACGGTGCAAAGATAATGAAGGACCTCGGGCTGCTAAACGACAAATACACAGTCCTTGTAACCGCAACCGTGCAGGAGGAAGACTGTGACGGACTCTGCTGGCAGTATATAATTAAAGAGAGCGGAATCAAACCTGCGTTTGTAGTAATTAACGAACCGACGGACGGGGGAATCTACAGAGGACAGCGGGGCCGCATGGAGATACGTGTTGATGTAAAAGGTGTTTCATGCCATGGAAGCGCACCCGAAAGAGGCGATAACGCAATATATAAAATGGCTGATATACTGCAAAACGTCCGCAGTCTTAACGAAAATGACGCAAATGATTCGATTGAAATCAAAGGTCTCGTTAAAATGCTGGATGCCAAGTACAATCCCGAGTATAAAGAAGCGGGCTTTTTGGGAAGAGGCACCATCACTGTCAGCGAGATATTTTATACCTCGCCAAGCAGGTGTGCGGTTGCGGATTCCTGCTCGGTATCACTTGACAGACGCATGACAGCCGGAGAAACCTGGGAAAGCTGTCTTGAAGAGATACGTCAGCTCCCCGCAGTAAAAAAATATGCAAAAGACACTGAAGTTTCAATGTATGAATATAACAGCCCTGCCTACACAGGCCTTGTTTACCCGATTGAATGTTATTTCCCGACATGGGTAATACCGGAGGACCATCCCGTTACTAAAGCAATGAAAGAAAGCTACATCAGCTTATACGGAGATAAGCGCATAGGAAACAGTGAAACAATAAAAACCCGTCAGAGCCGTCCGCTCATTGATAAATGGACATTTTCCACAAACGGCGTAACAATAATGGGCCGCAACAACATTCCCTGCATAGGCTTCGGACCGGGAGCGGAAGCCCAGGCACATGCACCGGACGAAAAAACATGGAAACATGATCTGGTAGCCGCAGCCGCAGTATTTGCAGTTTTACCAACTATTTACACAGAAAAATACTCATAAACTATAAATTGAGGGGAGAAATAAACAATGAGTCTTAATATTAAACAATTTTCGGAGAAGCTGAAAAAACTTAAAATCGATGAAATGTATCAAAATGACTTTTTACTGACATGGGATAAAACCGATGATGAAATCGAAGCGGTATTTACTGTTGCCGACGCGCTTCGCCATCTTAGGGAAAATAATACCTCCGCAAGGATTTTTGACAGCGGGCTTGCAGTCAGCCTGTTTCGCGATAATTCCACAAGAACACGTTTTTCCTATGCATCGGCTGCTAATCTGCTCGGACTCACCGTACAGGACCTTGACGAAGGAAAAAGCCAGATTGCACACGGAGAAACAGTCAGAGAAACGGCAAATATGGTGTCATTTATGTCGGAGATTATCGGTATCCGTGATGATATGTACATCGGCAAAGGCAATACATATATGCGCGAGGTCGCACAGGCTGTTCAGCAGGGCTTTGAGGAAGGTGTTCTCGAGCAGCGTCCGACACTTGTTAATCTGCAATGCGATATAGACCACCCGACACAGTCGATGGCAGATATGCTGCATATTATCCATCATTTCGGGGGAGTTGAAAATCTCAGGGGCAAGAAAATCGCAATGACATGGGCATACTCTCCCTCATACGGCAAACCTTTATCGGTTCCGCAAGGTGTTATAGGTCTGATGACACGCTTCGGAATGGAAGTCAGCCTTGCACATCCCGAGGGTTATGAGGTAATGGATGATGTCGTGAAAGTAGCGGAGGAAAACGCACAGAAAAGCGGCGGTAAGTTCTACAAAACTAACGAAATGATGGATGCTTTTCATGATGCTGACATAGTTTATCCGAAAAGCTGGGCATCATATGCCGCAATGGAAAAAAGAACCGTTCTTTACGAAAAAGGCGACGACGCAGGAATAGCGGCACTCGAAAAAGAACTGCTCAAGGAAAATGCAAAGCATACGGACTGGACATGCTCGGAAACAATGATGGAAATGACAAAAGGCGGAAAAGCACTCTACATGCATTGCCTTCCTGCCGATATAACCGGTGTAAGCTGTAAAAAAGGCGAAGTCGCTGCAAGTGTATTTGACCGCTACCGTGAACCGCTTTATAAAGAAGCCGGATTTAAGCCTTATATTATTGCTGCTATGATGTTTTTATCAAAATGCAAGGACCCGGACGAAATGCTTAAAAAACTCGTAAACGGCGGAGGAGTTCCTCGCTGCCTTTAATATATGACCTGAGAATCGTGAGGTAAATTTAATGAAAAGGATAGTTTTGGCGCTTGGCGGAAATGCTCTGGGAGATAACCTGCATGAGCAGATGCTTGCGGTAAAATCGGCGGCAAATGCAATTGCCGATTTGATAGAGGACGGGCTTGAAGTGGTTATCACCCACGGCAACGGACCTCAGGTCGGTATGATTAACCTTGCGATGGAAACAGCGGCAAAGGTGGACGACAGTATATTTTATATCCCGATGTCTGTTTGTGTTGCAATGAGTCAGGGTTATATAGGTTATGATATCCAAAATGCTCTGCGTGAAGAACTGCTCAGCCGTAATATAAATAAACCCGTTGCAACGATAATCACCCAGACACTTGTAGATGCAAACGACCCTGCATTTATAGACCCGTCAAAACCAATCGGAGCATTTTATACCAAAGATGAAGCTGAAAAAATGAGCAAAAACGGTTATGATATGAAGGAGGATGCAGGCAGAGGATGGCGGCGTGTCGTGGCTTCACCAAAACCTATCGGTATTGTTGAGTCTGATACAGTCAGGGCTCTTCTTGAAGCAGGTCAGATTCCCGTAACAGTCGGTGGCGGAGGAATTCCCGTTAAAGAAGTTGAGGGCAGACATCTGAAAGGAACATCGGCAGTTGTTGATAAGGACTTCGCAAGCGCAAAGCTTGCCGAGGAGCTTGATGCGGACATGCTTGTAATTCTTACGGCTGTTGAGAAAGTATCCGTCAACTTTAAAAAACCGGATGAAAAACAGCTTTCTGAAATGACTGTAAGTGATGCCGAAAGGTTTATTAAAGAAGGGCATTTTGCCCCCGGCTCAATGCTCCCGAAGGTTGAAGCGGCACTTGCTTTTGTAAAATCAGCCCCGGGCAGAAAAGCGCTAATAACAATGCTTGAAAAAGCAAGAGACGGCCTCGCAGGAAAAACAGGCACGGTTATATGTTGAAGATAAGCGCAATTATACTTGCTGCAGGTTTATCGGAGCGCATGGGTACAGATAAACTGATGCTGATGTATAAGGATAAATTTTTACTTCAGCATTCGCTGGATTTGTTGAATTCTCTGCCGGTTTTTGAGCGTATTGCTGTTACTGCAACCCACAGACTTGAAAAGATATCATTACCGCCCGGTGTCAAAACTGTAATAAACTTACAACCTGAAAAAGGTCAAAGCGAAAGCATCAGGCTTGGTTTAAAAGCAGCAAGCGGAACACATTTTCTCTTTATGCCGGCAGACCAGCCGGAGCTGACACTAAATGATCTAACACCGCTTATAAATGCAGCAGCAGAAAATCCCGATAAAATTATCTATCCGGTTATCGGAGGAGAACCAAGCTCACCGACAATATTTCCGCAAAGCTTCCGCACTGCGCTGACGGGTTTATCGGGAGATACCGGTGGTTGGGTTATACGTGAGGCAAATAAGGAGCGTTGCGTTGGCGTTGAAGTTGAAAATTCCGGTAATTTCATTGATATAGATTTCCCGGAGGATTTGGAAAATAATTAATTTTTCATGGAGGATTAAATAATAATTCATGAAACTCTCATTCTGAGGGAGCATATGCCTTGTGTGTAAGGTATTATAACCTGAAGAATATTATTCAATAATCATGGAGGTCTTAATTGGTTTCTTTTTTTGTAAATGAGCAAAAAATTGAATGCGAAAATCCCGGCAAAAAACTCATAACATTCCTGCGTGAGGACCTGCGGCTGACCTCTGTTAAAGAAGGATGCAGTGAGGGTGCATGCGGGACATGTATGGTGCTTATTGACGGCAAGGCAATGCGGGCTTGTCTTTTGCCTGTCTCAAAGCTTGAGGGCAAAAACGTAATAACCGTTGACGGTTTGATGCCTCGTGAGAAAGAGGTATATTCATTCTGCTTTAAAGCGGCAGGAGCTGTACAGTGCGGTTTTTGCATTCCGGGAATGGTGATAAGTGCAAAAGCCTTGCTTGACGTAAACGGTAAACCGACACGAGCAGACGTTAAGAAAGCCATTCGCGGGAATATTTGCAGATGCACGGGATATGTAAAAATTGAAGACGCAATTCTTATAGCAGCGGAGTTTTTTACGGAAAACAAACCTATACCCGAGGTCAGCTTCAAAGGTGTTTTGGGAGAGGATTTTTACCGCCTTGACGCCGATGAAAAAACTCTCGGAACAGGCTTGTACACAGACGATAAAACCGTCCCGGGTCTTGTTTATGCAAAAGCCCTCAGAACAAAATATCCAAGAGCACGGGTTCTTGAAATAGATATTAAAGAAGCAGAGGCGCACAGTGATTGCATTAAAATAATTACAGCCGCCGATGTTCCGGGAGTTATAAAATGCGGTCATCTGATAAAAGACTGGGATGCACTTATTGCAGCCGGCGCTATAACCCGGTATGTCGGTGACGCTGTTGCAATTGCGGTGACAAACACGCAGGAAACACTCGACGAGGTATTATCTCTAATAGAGGTCGTTTATGAGGAGTTATCGCCTTTGACATCACCCGAAATGTCACTTGCAGAGGATGCGCCGCTGATACATGAAAACGGAAATATTCTCAGTTCACAAAAGCTCAAGCGCGGGGATGCGGACAAAGCGATAAAAGAAGCAAAGCATGTTGTTACCCGCCATTATTCGCTTCCGTTTACCGAACATGCTTTTATGGAACCCGAATGTGCAATAGCAATGCCTGACGGAGATGACGGGTTGATGCTTTATACCGGGGGGCAAAGTGTATATGACGAGCAAAGAGAAATAAGCGGTCTTTTGGGAATTGAACCCGGGAAGATAAGAGTACGCTCAATGCTGGTCGGCGGCGGCTTCGGCGGAAAAGAAGATATGAGTGTACAGCATCATGCGGCACTTGCTGCATGGCTTGTTAAAAGACCTGTGAAAATCAAGCTTTCACGTCAGGAAAGTATTTTAGTCCATCCGAAACGCCATGCAATGGAGATTGATTTTACAACAGCCTGTGATGAAAACGGAATAATCACGGCTGTAAAAGCCGATATCATTTCGGATACGGGAGCATATGCAAGTCTCGGCGGGCCTGTTCTACAGCGTGCCTGCACTCATGCGGGCGGACCGTATAATTTCCAAAATATTGACATTAAAGGAACTGCAGTCTACACAAACAATCCCCCCGCAGGAGCGTTTCGCGGATTTGGAGTTCCCCAGTCATCGTTTGCTATGGAAAGCAACTTAAATCTACTTGCCGAAATGGCCGGGATATCACAGTGGGAAATTAGAAACCGCAACGTTATACGCCCCGGGCAGGAGCTGCCTAACGGTCAGATTGCCGATGATTCAACCGCTTTAGAAGAATGTCTGCTTGCCGTAAAGGATGCATTCGATGCATCACCGCTGACAGGAATAGCATGCGGTTTTAAGAACTCGGGTCTCGGAGTAGGCGTACCTGATACCGGGAGATGTATATTATCGGTCGAAAACGGAAAAATCCATGTCAGGTCAAGTGCCGCATGCATAGGGCAGGGGATGGCAACAGTTCTGGCACAGATGATTTGCACAACACTCGAAATACCACCCGAATATATAGTCATCGAACCGCCCGACACACACCGCACCCCAAACTCCGGCACAACAACCGCCTCCCGCCAAACAGTCTTCTCCGGCGAAGCAGCAATAGTCGCCGCAAAACTCCTAAAAAAAGAGCTTGGTGAAGCAGGGGGACAGGTCCCTTGTTTCATTAGTATTGAAACAAGGGACCTGTCCCCCTGCTTCACCAAGCTCGAAGGCAGGGAATTTTACGGGGAATATAATCCGCAAACCGACCCGATGGGCAGCGATAAACCAAACCCGGTCAGCCATGTTGCATATGGTTATGCCGCGCAGGTTGCCGAGCTTGATGAAGCCGGAAAAGTTAAAAAAATAACTGCCGCATACGACCTTGGAACACTTGTAAATCCAAAATCTGCAGAGGGTCAGATTGAAGGCGGAATCCTGATGGGCATCGGCTATGCCTTAACAGAAGACTTTCCACTCGAAAACGGCTATCCGAAAGCAAAGTACGGAACTCTAGGACTCATAAGAGCAACAGAAGCTCCCGAAATTGAAACAATAATTATCGAGAGAAGCGAAGCAGGGGGACAGGTCCCTTGTTTCAACACCACTGAAACAAGGGACCTGTCCCCCTGTGCCGCACCGGCTTACGGGGCGAAAGGGGTTGGGGAGCTTGCGACAATTCCTACCGCGCCTGCAGTTGCGGGAGCATTATACAGAAAAGACGGTATACTCAGACAACGGTTACCGATGAAATAAAGACAGGGTAAGACAGGGGGACGGTTCTCCTGTCTGCAAGACAAGAGAACCGTCCCCCTGTCTTACCCTGTCTTAGGAGGAAATTTTATGACAAATGAAGAGCTTATTGAGCAGGCGAAAATTGCTAGGAAAAATGCATATGCAGTTATTTCCGGGTTTAAGGTTGGTGCAGCACTTCTTACTAAAGACGGGCAAGTGGTTCGGGGCAGTAACATTGAAGACCCGTCCGGAATAGGGATAACTAATATTTGTGCCGAACGCTGCGCACTTGTAAAAGCGGTATCGGAAGGGTATTTGGAGTATGAAAAAATCGCCGTGGTCGGCGGACCAATCGGCTTAAAAGGCGAAGACAAATTAATATTTTGCGCTCCATGCGGTGCCTGCAGACAATACTTAAACTCATGGTGCCCAAGAATAAAAGTAATTCTACAGGAAAATGACGGCATAATAAAAGAATACAGCATTGAAGATCTCCTGCCGTATTCCTTTAATGAAAAATTTTAAATGAGCACAAGAGAACCGTCCCCCTGTGTTCGAGAACCGTCCCCCTGTGTTCAACAATTTTAGTTAGCTGTAAGTTCGTTATACCATTTTACTGCGGCGATGTAAGCGTCGTTGACGAAGGAGGCGTCGAGGTGGTTTTCGTCGACGAATTGTGAGACTGCTTCCCAGTTTGCGTATTCGTAGTTTTCGTAGAAACGGAGCAGGTCCGAATAGACACCATGACGTGAGAGAAGTGATTCGCGGATTTCGTCTGCGACGGGGATATCCTCGAGAAGCTTCTCTTTTGACATTTCAAGAGCGATATGTAAAAGCGAGAGCATGCCGACCATAAATACCTGCTGCGGGTTGCGTTTTATGCGGAAGCCGGGAGCCAAAAGCTCGCCGAATCTGGCACGGATAAGCGACATGCGGACAAGCTCAAGGGGTTTATCCTCGGCAATACCGCGAAGCGCAAGCACTGCAATCCATTTCTTTAAGCTTTCCTCACCCATATATGCCACTGCGCTTGAAATTGAAGAAACATTTCTCAAACCAACCGCTGCCGAGTTTAATATACGAAGCAGTTTATATGACAGAGCTACATCGGCTGCGATGATATCACTGATTTCACGGAAGTCCATATAATCCTCGGTGCTTGATAGCTTCATAAGGCGAAAATAGTTGAATTTCAAGGGGCTGAGTTCCTTGGTTTTGCGCCCTTCGACAGGCTGGTTGAAGTAGTAACCCTGGAACATATGGAAACCGGTTTCTTTTGCGGTAAGGAAATCATCCATTGAATCAACATCAGTTGCGATAAAACGGATGCGCTGATTTTTGGCGATAAGAACTTTTTGCCTTGTCCTGTTCGTATCCGTAGGGGCAAATTTACAATAATCGACAATACCCATGAGCTCGGAAATGGGGTTTGCACTGTTTAAACCGGTAAGGGCAATTTTATATCCGTGGCTATGAAGCTCCTTGAACAGTTTCAGATCAAGGGCTATTTCCGCACTTGTTATTTTTGCGTTTCCGGAAAGATTAAGCTGGACGATAAATTTATCACGCGGCAGGTTGTTTAAGACTGCGGGGCTTAAAAGCTGGTTTGAGTACTGGATGAAATAATGAAGATTATTTTCGATATCATTGAGCCCGAGTGCATCGAGTGTACGGTTAAACTCACTGAGAGTAACAACGCCGTCTTCGCTTTCGCCGCTATTGCTGCGGTCGACAAGCTCATACCCGAAGGTTTTGCCGACTCCCATGAGGACAGGTTGAATGTTGATATACATATCCTTGAATTTTTGTGCTGTATCATAATGGTCTTCAAAGAAAACAACCTGATTACGCCCGCCTGCTTTTGCCTGATAAAGAGCGATGTCGGCTTTTCGAAGAATGTCGGAAAGGTTATAACCGTGCTTCGGGAAGAAGGAGACACCTATGCTTAAAGTACACTTAACGTCAATATTCGGGAGAGTATATGAACGAAGTGCGGTTGAAAGAATAGTTTTGTAGTGTTCCTGCATTTTTTCATGCACAGGGAATTCATCTGACGGATTTGTAAAGAGCAGAACAAATTCATCGCCGCCGAGGCGGTACAGCTTGTCGGTGAAATGACTGTTTGTCTGCAGATGCTCTGTCAGACGGCGAAGAACGACATCGCCTGTATTATGCCCGTATGTGTCATTGACGGTTTTAAAGTGGTCGAGGTCGAATAATGCAACAACACCGGAAATCGGCTGCTCACTTGAGATTTTCTGCTCAATGATTGTAAAATCCTCTTTGAGCTTCTGACGGTTCGGAACACCTGTAAGCTGATCTGTATACGCAAGTGCGTAAAGACGCTCATTTGCTTCTTTGGCAGGTGTAATATCACGCATCATGAAAATTGTGGCAGGCTTGCCGTCGGCCCAGTTTATGGTATTACGCCTGACATTGAATGTGCGGCCCGATGTATCGTCGAGTTCAAAAGGTGCCGAATCATCAAGTTTACTTTTACCGCCGTAGGGGCAGTTATCGCAAAGACCGGGAAAATGCTTTGAAAAAACGGCCTTGCAGGTAAATGATGTACCTTCTTCATTATAAAGGCGTTCCTCGGCTCTTGCGTTTGTGAAAACTATCTCACAGCCTTTGCCGCGGACGACGATTATTTCCATATCCTGCGGGTCCAGAATACCGCTGATATCGCCTAAAACACTTCTGAAATCAGCTTTGCGGCTGAGCTTCATAAGTGCTTTATCTCTCGCTTGATATGCCTTGTCTATTATATTTTTAAAATCCATGTCAGGTAATCCTTAAGTTATTTGTTTAAGTATGATGTGACGAGCTCCTGAAGCAGCTCGTCTCTGTCAAGACGGCAAATCAGGCTGCGGGCGTTATTAAAATTGGTGATATAAGTAGGGTCTTCCGAAAGAATATACCCTACAATCTGGTTAACCGGGTTATAGCCTTTTTGCCTAAGTGATTCATAAACCGAAGAGAGAATCTCCCTGGTATTATTCTCACCGCTGACTACATCAAATTTTCTTGTGTAACCGTCCAAAAAAAAGCCCCCCTGAATTAAACGAATTTATATCTGCAATTATCAAGTTCTATTATAACAAATAACAAAAAAGAGTAAAGAGAAATTACATATATTTTTACATATATTTTTTATTAATAAAATTAACTGCCCGATATATTGCCCGTGATGCTACCCGTCGATGCTACCCTTCGATGGAGGATAAGGGCATCGGGAAAAGAGAAGTGAGCGAATAGCTGACATAACGTCCGTCGGATGCACGGGCGCAGAGTACTTCAATCTGCGGAGAAAACTCACTGAGCAGCTGACGGCAGTTACCGCAGGGAAGGCTGTAGGAATTTCCCTCGGATATCATGGCAATGCGTTTAAAGTTACGGTGACCTGCCGAAACTGCTGCTGCTACGGCTGCGGCTTCTGCGCATATTGTTGAACCGAGTGCTATGTTTTCGATGACACAGCCTGTAAAAACAGTACCGTCGGCACATTCAACCGCTGCGCCTTTTTTATCGCGGGAATACGGTGAATAGGAATTTTCCATTGCGTCTGCCGCTGATTCCAGTAATCTTTTGTCTGTCATTGATATTGCCTCCTTTTAAGCAGCTTGTTGATAATTTAAAATATACTTACAAAAATTATTAATTGACCAGTTGTGCGTTTAAATCTATTGTCCATTCGTGGAAGTTGTTAAAAACACCGGATTGACTTGGGGATGCTCCCGTGATAACACCCATATGGGAATAGATTGCATATCGTTTGTATAAAATCGGGACAAAGGGTGCGTTTTGTGTTATCTGGAGGTTTAACTGCTCTCCGCTGAAGCTGACCGCATCTTGGGTTTCCGCAGCGAGAAAGCTGTTAATGTAGGGACGAAATGCAGTATTTCCCGTGTTTCCGAAATTAAGGTTTTGCTCACCGGGGAGAAGAAGCGGGGAAAAATCGAAGTCGGCACCGAGCATGGTCTCACCGTAGTACATGTCAAACTCGCCTTTATCCAATGCGGACAAAAATTCGCTCCATTGCATTAAACGGATATTAACATCAAATCCGAACTGACGCAAGTTATCGGCGATTAGTGTTGCGGCTGCGAGCTTATGGGAGTTTTCGATATTTACGATGAAGTTAAGCGAAAATCTTCTGTAACCGCCGGCACCGTCGGGCATTGCCAAAAATGAATCACTGAAATAATCCTGAAGACCCGCACGTTCCAGAAGAAACCCCATTTCACTAAGAAGGTCTCCGCGCAGCTCCCAGGCGGGGTCGTACATATCGAAAACAGGTGATATTGCTACCGGTGAAGGCACAGACTGGCCGGTTCTGGGAACATTCATAATATTATCGACAATATACTGCCGGTCGATTGCACAGCCGATTGCGCGCCTGACATCAGGGTTTCTAAGGGCATATGAATTTGTGTTAAAACCAAGATACTGGATGGCGGTTGTGTTGTAAAGACGGGGCTCGTGCGAGCGGTTAAGCCTTATGTCAAAAGCTCCGCCGGGGTCATCCCATATAAGGCTGAGCTCACCGCTGTCAAATAACCGGGTCAAATCACTGTCACTGCACTCGACAAGATGTATGATTGACAAGGGAAGCTCGCTGAAATGCCTGTACCCGATAAATCGGTTGAGCATCATTGCTTCGTCATGAGGGAAGATATATGGGCCGGTACCGGGCGGTATGCGTAAATCCATGGAGCCGTTTTTAATAATAGGCATATCGAGCAGACGTGTGAAGCGTGCATTGGGGGAATCGACCGTAATTGTGACGGTCAGCTCACCATCGGAGGTTACGCTTTCGATGGTTCTGAGTTTATTTCTGAACCTGCTTCGCTGATGGTTCATTGCCTGTCTTATTGAATAAGCGACATCGTCGGCTGTAAGCTGTGTGCCGTCGTGCATTTCGATACCGGGCATAATGTTGATGAAAAAAGTGACATTATCCTCGGAAAACCAGTCCTCGCATAGGAGCGGTACGGCTGTAAGGTCATCGTCAAGAATAAAAAGGCTTTCGTATAAAAGTGATGTGAGTGCTATGTTATCACGGTTGATTGCGATAACCGGATTCATTGTAAAGCCTGTTTCATAACGCAGTGTAAAACGGCTGAGTCTCGGGTTTTCAATGGGACCCGGGTCTTCGGGCTCGGGAAGAGGGATTACAGCAACCGGTTCGGGGGTGATTTGGGAAATTAAATTTGTACGGTAAGGCACCCAGCATCCCGTAAGGAAAACCGCAGGCAAAAGTAATGTTAATATGAAAAATCGTAAAAACCGGTATCGCATAAGATATTCCTCAGTTGTCAACTTGAATAAGAGCTGCCTGTGTGCCTCGCTCTCCGCGGGTCTTTCTGTGTGACCAGTATTTATCCGAAAGACATGATGTGCATTCACCGGAAACGGAGATTTTTGTAACTCCTGCTCTTGATAAAAGGATACGGTTGGTTTCTTTTAAATCAATCATGTATTTGCTGCCTTTTTGCGCTCTGCACCCAGCGGCACTCTCACCCAATGCTGCCGTAAGTGCATCGGCTACGTCACTGTCTGTTTCAAAACAGCATTTTGAAATGCAAGGGCCTATGGCGGCAATGATGTCGGCAGGGGAACAGCCGAAAGTGCTGACCATTTTATTAACGGTGATGCCGGCGATATCCGAGGTGGTGCCTCGCCAGCCTGCGTGGACGGCTCCTGCGGCTTTTTTGACGGGGTCGTAGAGAAGTATCGGAACGCAGTCGGCTGTAAAGACCAGAACGGCAGCACCGGGGGTTTGGGTAATAAGTCCGTCGGTTTTATGCGGATTTGGCTGAAACAATTTGCCGCAGTCGTCTTTTGTTACGATACGGACATCTGTGCCGTGTACCTGGGTGGAGCAGACTATAGCATCTGTGGAAATCCCGAGAGCATCGCAAAGACATTTATAGTTAGCTCTGACATTTTCCATGTCATCACCGGCTTTTTGAGCCAGATTCAAAGACTTATATATACTGCTGCTGACACCGCCGAGTCTTGTGGTGAAAGCATGGGTTGTACTTATATCGGGTGATGTCATAAACACAACACCGTCTTTTTTATTTATATCAAAACTCATGTACCTTAAAACGGACTGCAAATATTATCTGCAGAAACTCCTGTTATAAAATTTACTTTAAGCCCTAAGTTCTAAGCCCTAAGCCCTATTTATGCATTTCTGCCGCAGCAGTCTTTAAATTTCATCGGAAGGCCGTTCGGGCGTTTTTTGCCGCAGGGGCATGGGTCGTTACGTCCGATTTTCTGACCTTTTTTAACAGGCTGCCTTTTGATCGAAGCATCACCGCCGGCATTTTGTGCAGAAGCAAGGAAGTTTCGTGCAACACCCCGGCGCTCAAGGGATTCATCCTTTCTGATGCGCACAGTGAATATACGCCTGACAACCTCCTCTTTAATACCGCCGATCATTTCCTCGAACATATCAAAGCCTTCTCGTTTATATTCATCAACCGGGTTTGTCTGTGCGTATGCACGAAGGCGCACACTGTCACGCAGGCTTTCCATTGCATCGATATGGTCCATCCAGAATTCGTCGACAACACGGAGCATAATAACACGCTCAAGCTCACGCATCAGCGGAACATCACTTCCCGGTGCATAACCGAACCCGGTTTCTCTTGCTTTGTATACAACGGTTGCTTTTTCCGTTAAAAGCTCCTCAAGAGTTTCTTTATCAAACCCGTCTGCCGGCAGTTTTACTTCACCCTTTTGCAGGAATAAAACTTCAAGCGGCAGGAGCAAATCTTTTAAGTCTGCACGTTCTTTAATAATACTTAGCTCACCGAAGCCTGCATTTACTGTGGTTTCGATAGTTTCGGAAATCATGGTTTCGATATTTCCGGTTATATCCTCGCCGTCGAGAACCTTTCTTCTTTGGTTGTAAACGATTGTACGCTGGGTATTCATGACATCGTCGTATTCAAGGACGCTTTTTCTTGACTGGAAGTTTCTGCTTTCGACTCTGCGCTGGGCGGATTCGATTGCGTTTGACAGCATTTTTTTATCAATGGGCATATCCTCTTCAAGACCGAGAGCCTCCATCATTCCCATTATTCGCTCCGAGCCGAAAAGCCGCATGATATCATCTGTCAGCGATATATAAAATCTTGTTTCACCGGGGTCGCCCTGTCTGCCTGCACGGCCTCTGAGCTGATTATCGATACGGCGGGCCTCGTGCCTTTCCGTTCCGAGTATAAATAATCCGCCTGTTTCTCTGACCTTATCGGCTTCGACAGATGTGACCTTACGGTGTTTATCGAGGTTTTCCGCAAACATTTTACGTGCGTTTACAATTTCCTCATCGTCGGTTTCGGCAAAACCTGTTGCTTCGTTAATCATTTCCTCGGACAAACCGGCTTTTTTCATGTCATGCTTTGCAAGATATTCGGGATTACCGCCGAGAACGATATCGGTTCCGCGTCCTGCCATGTTTGTTGCAATGGTTACAGCACCGACCTTACCTGCCTGTGCGACAATTTCGGCTTCCTTTTCATGATGCTTTGCGTTTAAAACATTATGCGGAACACCGCGCTTTTTGAGCATTGAAGCAAGCAGCTCACTCATTTCGATAGAAACGGTACCGACCAGTACCGGCTGACCTTTTTTGTTGCATTCTTCTATCTGATTAATAATCGCTCTGTACTTGCCGTTTTCGTTTTTATAGATAACATCGGGGTTGTCGATACGGATAAGCGGGCGGTTTGTCGGTATTTCGATAATATCAAGCTTGTAGATTGCACCGAACTCTTCGGCTTCCGTGAGTGCCGTACCCGTCATTCCCGATAATTTTCCGTACAGGCGGAAATAATTCTGAAATGTGATTGTTGCGAGGGTTTTACTCTCTCTTGCAACTTCAACACGTTCTTTTGCTTCGATTGCCTGGTGCAGGCCTTCGGAATAACGCCTTCCTATCATAAGACGGCCCGTAAACTCGTCGACAATTATGACCTCACCGTCTTTAACGACATAATCGACATCACGCTGCATTGTCCCGTATGCCTTCAGAGCCTGATTGATATGATGTGAAAGAGTGCTGTTTTCGAGGTCTGCAAGGTTTTCAAGATTAAAGTATGACTCTGCTTTTTTGATACCTTTTGCCGAAAGGGTTGCTGTTTTTGCTTTTTCGTCAATGACATAATCGGCGTCAAGCTCTTCGTCCTCCTGAGCTTTTTCATCGATTGAGGCGTAAACAGCTTTTTTCAGCTTAAGCACAAACTCGTTTACTTTTGTATAAAGCTCTGTCGACTCCGCACCCTGTCCGGAAATTATAAGCGGAGTGCGGGCTTCGTCGATTAATATTGAGTCAACCTCGTCAACGATTGCAAATACATGGTCACGCTGAACCATATCACGTTTGTAAAGTGCCATGTTGTCACGAAGATAATCAAAACCAAGCTCGTTGTTTGTGCCGTATGTAATATCGGATGCATATGCCGCGCGTCTTTCGTCGTTTGTCAGACCGTGGACAATAAGCCCGACAGTCAGACCCATAAAACGGTGAACCTTACCCATCCACTCACTGTCACGCCTTGCAAGGTAATCGTTGACGGTAACGACATGTACGCCTTCGCCGCTTAGTGCGTTGAGATATGCAGGCATAACTGCGACAAGGGTTTTACCCTCACCGGTTTTCATTTCGGCAATCCGCCCCTGATGCAGAACAAGCCCGCCTATAAGCTGAACATGGAAGGGGCGCATCCCGAGCACACGGTCGGATGCCTCCCTTGAAGCAGCAAATGCCTCGGGCAAAATATCATCAAGCGTCTCACCATCCTGCAGACGCTCTTTAAACTCTATGGTTTTAGCCTTTAAAGCTTCATCGGAAAGACTGCGGTATTCATCCTCAAGAGCTTCAATTTTATCAATAATGGGAGCAAGAGATTTAAGCTCCCTGTCATTATGTGTCCCGAAAACCTTGGAAAAAACCTTACCAATCATTGTATTAACCTTTCAAAATGTGATTTCATAGTCATCAACCAACTAAAAATTATATCACAAAGGTATGCAAAAAACAATTAAACAAACTATGAATGAGGTGCAAATGAATGATGTGCAAGCGAGATAAAAAAATGAGATAAAAGAAATGCGGTAAAAGGGATGGGGCAAAAAGGGATGAGGTAAAAAGCAAACCCCATCCCCACCGGTTGTGAAGTTAAATATTATGGCTGCAGACGTTTTATATATCTGCGATATATTTCAGCTCCGGTTATACAAACAGCACTTAGTAAAAGGAGCAATACCGGCAGGAATACATTGCGGCTGACACCCGTCTGGGGAGCTTTATCAGGTTTAACGTAATTATTATCAATAGTCAGCACGATATGAGCGGATGT
Source organism: Oscillospiraceae bacterium (assembly GCA_009784725.1). GTDB lineage: Bacteria > Bacillota > Clostridia > Oscillospirales > Oscillospiraceae > WRMH01. The sequence continues at coordinate 3,537 of WQXS01000013.1, read as the reverse complement.
CTCACTGATTTGGAATGTATACGGGAGTGTTAGTCTTTGATTGTTGACACTTACATAATTTACAAAACCGGTAACCGTGCTGTTTTGCTCGGTGATGGTATATGTTCCGGGAGCAAGACCGGTAAACAGACCGCCTGTGCTTGACATTGCATCACTTAAGCTGAGGGATTGGCTGAATCCTCCGGGACCGGTAATGTTAATCCTGAAACCTGACGGTATTTCGATATCCCTTAATCCGTGAAATGTTTTGTTAACCGTAACAGCCGGGTGGATTTCGGGAGGAACGGGTGTGCGTTTATATATGTTGGCAAAAGCGATAGCTGCAGGTACAGTATTGGTTACATTTGCCGATTGCGGCGGGTTATGATTATTGGTATATCCGGGTGCAAAACCGCCTCTTTCATATACAAAATAAGTCCCGACGGGTAAATTGTGCAGTATTGCCGTATAGTTTTTTAATGTAGGACTCCACTTGAAATTTGTTGAGTTGAACGCCACAGACTGCCTGTATACTTCGGTACCTGCGGAGTTTACCCCTACTACAAGAAATGTGATGGGAGAGATACTGTTCGGGTCAAAAACGTTAAACCCTTGGAAACCGGTGATAGTTTTGGAAATCGTCAGCATACGGTCGGGGGGCGTAAAGGTGTTTGAGAAAAAGATTCCGCTCGGAGGATAGTTTGCTGTTACCTGAAGCCTTTCTGCACTTACATCGGTTACGGTCACTGATATATTAAACACGGTATTGTCTGTCTGCCAGAATGGTGCAACGGGAGTTGTTTCAACTACAGTGTAATTATGTGTACCTGTATCAACAAGCCTGTAGGGGATGGCGGAAAAGAGTATATTACCTGATGCATCATTTGTGCCTGTAGATACGGTAATGCCGTTTTCGTCTAAAACCGCAAAGCTGAACTGTCCTGCGATAAGCGGAGCGCCGGTTACTGTTTTTGTTGCGGCAAGAGCTATTGAACCTAATGAATCACGTGTGTTTATGAAAACGATTCCTGTGCGGGGGTATGCCGGTGTAGCAGTAATTGTGCCGTTGCCGTTGTCAACAACATTAACGGAAATGTGATAAACGACCGAGCTTGGAGTCCACCCGCCGGTGCCGAGGCTTGTTTCAAATACGGAGTAATGATGCAATCCGACGTCATTAAGTGTGTAATTAATCGGTGTGAATGTTATGGCTCCTGCTGCCGTGTTTGTGCCTGTTGCTACCGTGACTCCGCTTTCGTTTACTACAGCAAATTGGAATTGATTGTCAACAAGTGTGCCTCCGACTGCACGCTTTGTTGCGTTTAAGACAAGCGAACCGCTAGAGTTGTAAGTATTGACGAAAATAAAATTGTCGGTATTCAAGTTAAACGGAGTGACAGTCATTGTACCGTTGCCATTGTCGGATACACGGACCAGGACAGGATAAGAGACTGTACTTGTTGTCCAGCCGCCGCCCGATGGTGTTGTTTCCACAATTGTATACATGTGAAACCCGATGCTCCCGGGAGTGTTGGTATATCTGATTGTACCGAATGAAACATTTCCGTTGGCATCGTTTGTCCCCGATGCCGCCCAGACACCAAACTCATCAAAAGCTTGAAACTGAAACTGCCCGGCCGTAAGATTACCGCCGCTTGTTGTTTTATGCGCAGCAAGTGACAGCGTTCCGCCTGAGATATATTGGTTTTCGAAAACGTAACCTCCGGCAGGATAATCCGGTGTTGCAACAATTGTTCCGCTTACGTCTGTAACGCTAACAGTGAAATCATAGGATGGAGGATTGGCGGGTATAAGTAGTCTCCACCCGTTCCTCATAGGGGTGGTTTCAACGAGGGTATAGTTAAATGTCGTACCGATATCAGTATCGGAATAAATAATCGACGAAAAGGTAATGGATGCGGTGCTGCTGTTTGTAAGGGGGTTTGGTGTACCGTTGGAATTTGTGCCGGTAGATACTACCCGGTTGTTATCATCTTTATCAAGAATTGCAAAACTGAATTGATTTTGAAAAAGTACGGTACTACCGATAACTTCTTTTATTGCAACCGGTAAAAATTCACCGGTTGCTCCCGTTGGGATGGTAGTGTTGTTAAAAATTATATTAGTGGGGGAGTATACAGGTGTTGCTATGATGTCGCTTCCTGATAAATATGGAGTGACTGTCACAGTAAATACGTTTGTGTCAATGCTCCATCTCGGGTCATTAGAAGCAATCTCCTGTACTGTATACGTAAATGTTTTTCCGACATCGGCCTCTGTGTATACAATTGGTGTAAATATAATAGGTGCTGTATAAGGAGGACCGGTACTTGCTGCGTTGGTTCCCGTTGATACAACTTGGTTTGTATTGTTATCTGTGACGGTAAATAAAAACACATCAGCATCAAAAGCGGCATCTCCGTTTTTAACCCCGGTCAAAATCATTATTCCGCTGTGAGCAGCACTTCTATTTGTAAACGTAACTGTGTAATTGCCGTTTGATGTAGTTGCTGATGCTGCTCTGCCGGGTAGGTCCGTCTGCATGGTGTTTGAGGTGACATCCACAAGTTGAAATCCCGGTATACCCGGCTCTTCCACCGTATATGAACCATCCTGGACAAGGACGGGGACACCGGGCAGCATTGGTATACCCGAGACGGGGATGCCGCCAGTTGGTGTTCCGCTCAGCACAAAGCTTAAATCAGGCGGTGTGCCTGTAAATGGTGAACCGTCAGCGTTCTGCCATACTTTATTAGCCATAATATAAGATGCGCTCGGTTGCGGAGTGGTACCGGAAAATCCGTTAAACCAGAAATTTATTGTTCCTGTATTTCCGACCATAACGCCGTTTGCACCCATCGAACCGTCTGCCTGAAGTACAGCAGTCTGACTTCTGCTGCCTATTGCATTGGGAAGAATAGTCCCTATTGGAGCTCCGGTTGTATCAGTAACCAGAACATAAAGCAGTTGATCGTTTATAGCAATCGAACTTCCGTTAGGGTAGACAGCCGCTACAGTGCCGTTTCCCGGTAAAACAATCGTCTGGTTGCCTGCGCTTGTAGTAAATATCATATTAAAAATATAGCCCGCACCGCCATTCATATGCAGACTTGGGCTAGAACCCGACGCCGCCATAACAGTCACCTCAGACACCGGCATCGCCAATATCATCAAAAGCAACAACAAACCACAAACAACACGCTTAATTCTTCGCATATTCACTTTTCCACACTAACATAAATAATAGATATATAATATCATAATATAATACGTAAAACAACAAACGAAGACGCTTTACATTCAAGTAGATTAAATTCAAGTAGATTAATATTGACATTAATTTCAAAACAACCTATACTAAACCGGAGGAGAAAATATCATGGATAATACAACTGAAATTCTAAAAGCAATATCACAACTTGAGGAAAACTTAAGTAACCGCATGGACAACCTAGATAACCGCATGGACAACCTAGATAACCGCATGGACAACCTAGATAACCGCATGGACAACCTAGATAACCGCATGGACAACCTAGATAACCGCATGGACAACCT
>WQXS01000012.1 GCA_009784725.1 Oscillospiraceae bacterium | reverse complement strand
ATCTATTTTTTCACGCAAAACCGTTGCGCACTTTTCACCTCCGCGTAATAATTCAAGAATTTTTAACCTTGTAACATCATTAAATGCCATAAAAACTTTACTGTTTGCATGATGAACCGTCACATAAATCACCTCATATCTAAAATTATCGATATGAGGATAACATACAGGAATCAATCTGTCAAATTACATAAAAAATCAGCAGGTTAGGAAACCCTACCTGCTGACAAATGTATTGCAATTACTTGCAATTATTCGTTCTTATTCATCCTCGTCTATACTTAAATCTGAAAACATGCTTTTCATGGTTGGGTTTTTTCGGGTGAGTTTTTTTACTGTAAGGTCTTCGGCTTTGTTGTTTGCGAGGCGCAGGTTGTTTTCTGAGGCGAGTAGGTTTTCTTTTGTTTTCATGAGTTGGTCGATGGATTTATCAATGTTATCTATTGCGGCTTTGAAGCGGTCGGAGGCGAGCCTGTAGTTTCGGCCGAATGTGTCTCTGAAATCATTCAACTGATTTTCAAAATTGGTTACATCAATACTTTGGTTTTGCACTCTCGCAAGCTCGGTTTTGTACTGCAGTGCGTCATATGCGGCTGTTCGCAGCAGACCGATTATTGGAAGGAAAAACTGCGGGCGGATTACATACATCTTCGGATAATGGTGTGACACATCGACAATTCCCGTATTATACAACTCGTTATCAGTTTCTAAAAGAGATACAAGAACCGCATACTCACAGTTTTTTTCTCTGCGGTCTTTGTCAAGCTCTTTAAAGTAACTTTCGTTTTTTTGTTTTGTTGCAGTAATATCGCTTTCGTTTTTCATTTCAAACATAATTGATATGATTTCAATTCCTTCATCGTCTTTTTCGCGGAAAATGAAATCCCCTTTGCTTCCGGTCTTTGCGTCTGTATCTTTATAAAATTCAGCTTTTGAAAACCCTATTGAACGAAAGCGCTCAAATTCGGTTTGACAATGCTGCTCAAGTGTTTCTCCGACCATTTTTGAGGAGAGCCTTGCTCTCATATCGTTGATGCGTTCAATTTCCTTTTCACGGTCTCTTAACTCGGCTTCATATTTGTCCTTAAGTGCATTTTCATTAAGCTTGGATTCTGACTCCTTTAAAGATAATTTCATACGCAGCTCATCACGCTCATTTTCGATGGTTTTAACTGCTTCGGAAATAGCAAGTTTTGTTTCTGCATCATTAGCTTTTATCCGTGTTTCAAGGTCTGCAAGCTCCTTATCTTTTTTTGCCGCAAGCTCAAGCATGGACTGGTTTTTATCTGCTGTAAGTTTAGCGATTTCGGCATCCTTGTTTGCTAAATCTTCCTTAAATTTGCTTTGAATCTGCTGCTCGCTGAGCTGAGCTGTGATTTTGCTTTTTTCTTCAAGCTCTTTTTCGCGTTTAGTAATTTCATCTTTGAATTCAATATCACGAACCTGCTTGATTATATCGGCATATCCCGATTCATCAACTTTAAAAACACTTTTACATTTCGGACATACTATATCATTCATAACTATAACCATTCCTTTTTGTTTTATGACAAAAGATAGGGGTAATACGGGGGGGAGTAAAATGTGAGTAGCAGGGTGAGGGAGGCGGAGGGAATAAAAACAGGGGGCAAGGACAGGGAGCAAGGTGATATATTATTAATTATAACAAAAAAGATGGAGTATTAATACACCATCTTTCTTGAAAATTGATTAGCTTAGAATGAATTTTCGTAAATTCTTCGTACTGCTTCCTTGTCGTTTGCGACCGGGGCGCAGCCTATGAGGCCTGCGAGTCCGGGGGTGTCGAATGCGAGCTCGACGAGTTTGGATACGTCTTCTTTTTTGAAACCGACACAGCCGAGTTTTTCGGGAACGCCGACTGATTTGAGCCACTCGTATACACCTGCGGCTGCTTTGTCTGCTTCACTTGCATCGCCTGTGAGGCCCGGTACGATTTCGCTGAAAATGTCAGCGAGAATAACGCCGGCTGCAGGATAAATTTCCTTAACAACGGCGGGAAGGAGTATTGCAAGCCCGAGACCGTGAGTTAAGTCTGTTTTGATACCGCTGAGCGGATGCTCGAGTGCATGTGTGAAGTGGAGAAGACCGTTATCAAAGCTTGTTCCCGCCAGCATTGCTGCATATGTGAGGAAGTAACGTGCTTTAAGGTCATTTGGATCTTTAAGTGCTGCAGGCAGATACTTTGAAACCATTTTCATAACTTCTTTTGCAAGTGTTATAGAGAAAGGATTGTTGAGAACTGTTGTAGCAGCTTCAACAACATGGTTAACGGCATCGACACTGACATATCTTGTTTGATCTGCGGGAAGTCCTGTCATCAGTGCAGGGTCGTCGATTGAATAAAGCGGATAGATGCAATCGTATGCAATTGCGGGTTTGTATTCTTTTTCGGGAATTGTGACAACTGCAAAACGGTTTGCTTCTGTACCCGTGCCATGTGTGAGGTTTATTGCAATAATCGGTACTGCTTTTTCTGCTGCGAATTTTGCTTCATATAAATCCTGACAGTTTTTATCGGGGTATTCAAGAAGGATTGCCGCACTTTTACCTGCGTCAATCGGACTTCCGCCGCCGATTGCAATAACGGCTTTTGCACCTGCATCTCTGGCAATTTTGACAGCTTCGTCTACCTGTTGTGTTTCCGGGTTCGGCTGCACTTTATTATAAAGTGTGTAACGGATACCGTGTTTATCAAGTGCTTTTGTTACATGTCCCCATGCGCCGGTTTTTTCGTATGCGGCTTTTCCTGTCATAGCAATGATACTGTCAATACCGCGGGCTTTAAGCTGCTCTGCGATAAAGTCAATTTTTTCTATTGCCCCTACTCCGAGGAAAACGCGGCTTCCGCAAATGATTGTGCTGACATTGTTGATGTCAATTTTTTGCTCCCAAGACATTAATGATACCCTCCTTATATTTTGAATTCTGCAATAATATTATCATGCAATACAAAGTATGGTCAACCGCAAGATGTAGTAAGACATGATTAGAAAACCACAATGAATAAATTATCATTTTTTTATTCAAATACTTGCGATAATCTGATATACTGGTTCCATGGAAGTTTCAAAAGATATTTTAAATTATGATGAGCAGATTATTTTGGAGCTGCGTACTTTGTATAATGAGTTTGGCTACTCCCAGTACAGAATGAGCAGATTCGAAGAATATGAATTATACGCTGAAAATAAAGCATTTCTTCCATCGGGGGAAATCCTTGCATTTACAGGTATAAACGGCAGGCTTATGGCGCTTCGGCCGGATGTTACTCTTTCTATTGTCAAATATGCAAAGGATGACGGGAAAACCGAAAAGCTATATTACAATGAAAATGTATACAGGTCTGACGGAGCCGACTTTAAAGAGCAAATGCAGGTCGGTTTGGAATGCATCGGAAATATTGATACTCCGCTTATTGGAGAGGTTTTATTACTCGCTAAACAAAGCCTTGATATTTTAAGTGATAAATCAAAGCTGGACATTTCTCACATGGGTTTTCCCGGCGGCCTTTTACAAAGTGAAAAAATGACCTTGGAGCAAAGAAATACACTTATTAACTGTATAAATAATAAAAATACACCTGAGCTTAAAACACTCTGCTTGGAGTATGGGCTAAGTAACGAGTTTGAGCAGAGGCTTACGAAGCTGGCATCCTTATACGGGTTTTATGAGGATGTAAAGGATCAGTTGAAAGAGCTATGCATCAACGATGAAATGACATCTGCACTAAATGACCTTGATGCACTTGACAAAGTGTTAAGAAAGACCGGTATAAATAAAAATATTAAGATAGATTTTTCAATAATAAATGATATAAGCTATTATAGCGGGATTATTTTCCAGGGATATATTGAGGGGGTTCCTGCAAGAGTACTATCAGGCGGGCGATACGATGAGTTGTTGCAAAAATTCGGGAAAAAATCAGGCGCTATCGGATTTGCTGTTTATTTAAACAATGCAGAGTTTTTTGAAACGGCACAACCGGAAGAAAAAGATAATTATATTAATATCGCATTGCCAAAAGGCAGGCTCGGCGAGAAAGCATATGCAATTTTTGAGGCAGCGGGTTACGGATGTCCGGAGATACGGGAAGAGAGCCGCAAGCTGGTATTTGAAAACCAAAAGCTCGGTATTCGCTACTTTTGGGTTAAGCCATCGGATGTTGCAAGATATGTGGAACGGGGAGCCGCCTGTATCGGAGTGGCAGGAAAAGATATTTTACAAGAGCAGTCACCGGATATTTATGAGCTGCTTGACCTCAAAATTGGGAAGTGCAATATTTCAGTAGCTGCCGAAAAAGAGTTTTCACCGGAAAAATCAAATAAAACCTTGCGTGTTGCAACAAAATTTCCAAATATTACACGGGCTTATTACCAAAAGCAGGGGCGTGAGATAGATATAATCGAACTTAACGGCTCAATTGAGCTCGCTCCGCTTCTTGGTTTATCTGATGTAATTGTAGATATTGTTGAAACAGGGCAGACACTTCTTGCAAACAATCTTGAACCAAAGGAATTAATATTGGATGTAAGTGCGCGACTTATATCAAATAAAGCAAGTTATAAGTTTAATTACGAAAAGATAGATAAGATATGTGAGAGTATAAAATCAGCAGCGGATAATTAATACTCAAACACGAGGCAGAACCAGAAAGGCAGAGAATCATCATGATAAAAATAATAGAGTCCGGGGAGTTTGAAAAAAACTGCATAGTGCAAAAAACGCTCACATCCACATCCTTGACTATGAATGTAGCTATGATAATTGCCAATATTATCAAGAGCGGAGATAAAGCATTGCATGAATATACCGAACAATTTGACGGATGTGTGCTTGATAGTTTTGAGCTACCAAAATCCGCAATGGAAGAATCTCTTAAGAATGTGGATTATGATTTTATAAGAATAATGGAACGCGCTGCACAGAATATTGAAGATTTCCACCGCAATCAAATCCAAACAGGATTTGACATTCCGCCGAAAAACGGAATAAAGCTCGGACAGCTTGTCACCCCGATTGAACGGGTCGGCGTTTATGTTCCGGGCGGTACTGCACCATATCCGTCAACGGTTTTGATGAATTGCATTCCTGCAAAAATAGCAGGAGTCAGTGAAATAATTATTGCTACACCGCCGTCGCAAAAGTGCGGATCAAACTGCGGGGATAAAGTTTGCAATATAGACGGTATTACATGCATTAACGGTGTTGATGCGAGAGTTATTGCCGCTGCAAAAATAGCAGGCGCTCACAGAGTATTTACAATTGGCGGAGCGCAGGCTATTGCTGCTCTCGCATACGGAACTGAGTCAGTTCCCCGGGTTGATAAAATCACAGGTCCGGGCAATGCTTATGTTGCCGAGGCAAAACGACAGGTTTTTGGAATTGTGGGCATTGATATGATAGCAGGTCCGAGCGATATACTGATAATTGCGGACGCATCGGGAAATCCCGTTCATATCGCAGCAGATATGCTCTCGCAATGTGAGCATGGACCGGATTCACCTGCAATCTTTATTACAAATAATGAAGAGCTTGCCGAACAGGTCGGAGCTGAACTGGAAAACCAGTTAAAAGAGCTGCCGCGTGAGGAAATAGCACGTAAAGCTGTTGATGAGCACGGGTTGATAATCATTACAGAATCAATAGATGAAGCTTTTGAGCTTTCAAATATAATTGCTCCCGAGCATCTTGAAATAGTTATGGACGAGCCGTTTTATTATCTCGACAAGGTAAAAAATGCAGGGTCGGTATTTTTGGGAAGATTCACACCCGAGGCTATCGCAGATTATTACGCAGGCCCGAATCACACGCTCCCGACATCGGGAACATGCCGCTTTTCAGGACCTCTTTCGGTTGAAGATTTTGTTAAGAAGACATCATATACTTATTATTCAAAAGAAGCATTGTACGCAGCGAGTGATGATGTAATAAGATTTGCCGAGGAAGAAGGCTTTACGGGGCATGCAAAGTCAGTATCAAAAAGGGTGGAAAAATGAGCAGATTTTTGGCCAAGCGGTTTAATATGCTTGAGGCATATACTCCGGGTGAACAACCTTCAAATAAGAAGTACATAAAATTAAATACAAATGAATCGCCATATCCGCCACCTGAAACTTTTAGTGATGCAATAGTAAATGAGTTTCAGAAAGTTAATTTATATCCGAACCCCGACGGAAATGAACTTATTAAGAAAATTGCACAGTTATATAAAGTCAAACAGGAAAACGTAATTATAGGTAACGGCTCTGATGAGCTGCTTGCTTTTGCTTTTCTTGCGTTTTTTGAGGATGGAGTAATTTTCCCCGATATAACTTACGGATTTTACCCCGTTTATGCAAAACTCTATGACATACCGTACACAGAGGTACCACTGCTTGATGATTTGACAATCAATGTAAACGATTACCTTTCTGTAAACAAAAATATTGTACTTGCAAACCCGAATGCACCAACCGGTATAGCACTTAAACTCCCGGAAATAGAAAGTATAATAAAAAGCAATCCCGGTCATATTGTTATAATTGACGAGGCGTATGTGGACTTCGGTGCGGACTCAGCTATTCCTTTAACAAAAAAATACGAAAACCTGATTGTTATGCACACTTTTTCAAAATCCCGTTCAATGGCAGGCGCAAGACTTGCTTTCGCAGTAGCTTCGGCATCTGTAATGGAAGACATGAATAAGATGAAATATTCATTTAATCCTTACAATGTAAACAGGCTTACACAGGTAATGGGTGAAGCGGCAATTGAAAGTGAAGGGATATTTATAAGAAACCGGGAGAATATTATTTCAACGCGTGACTATACAAAAACGCGACTGAAAAAACTCGGATTCCTAATGACAGACTCAATGGCTAACTTCCTGTTCTGCAAGCATCCCGATATCGGAGGCGGCGAGCTTTACCAAAGACTAAAAAAATCCGGAATACTTGTGCGCCACTGGAGCAAGCAGCGGATAATGGATTATGTAAGGATAACAATAGGGTCAGAAGAGCAGATGGATGCACTGATAAAAGCAGTTGAGAAAATCCTGATTGAAGTAAGGAGCAACCAATGAGAAAAAGTGAAGTAACAAGAAGCACTGCAGAGACAGAGATTAAATTGTCGTTTAATCTTGACGGGTCAGGTAAAAGTAATATAAATACAGGTGTCGGGTTTCTCGACCATATGCTTGAGTTATTTACAAGACATGGTAAATTTGACCTTGATGTGTTATGCAAGGGTGATACACATGTTGATTATCATCACTCGGTAGAGGATATAGGTATATGCCTTGGAGCGGCTTTTTCTGAGGCTCTGGGCGATGCAAGGGGAATCTGCAGGTTCAGTGATGTCACGCTTGCAATGGATGAAGCACTTGTGCTATGCGCTGTTGATGTATCTGGAAGAAGCCATTTAAGCCTTGATATCGAACTGCCCGACCGTGCAGTCGGAGCAATGGATACGGAGCTTTTTGAAGAGTTTATGCAAGCCTTTGTAAGAAAAGCCGGGTTAACGGTTCATATACGGATGCTCGACGGAAAAAATGCTCACCATATTTTGGAAGCATGCTTTAAAGCTCTTGCCCGCACCTTAAGAGCAGCGGTTAAAATAGACGAAGAGCAGAGCGGAGAAATCCCGTCAACAAAAGGAACATTAATGTGAAAAAAATGACACTATACCCTGCTATTGACTTATTTGACGGCAAAGCAGTAAGGCTCAGGCGCGGCGACTATGCTCAAATGACCGTTTACAGTGACGACCCTCTTTCGGTTGCGCAGGGTTTTAGAAAATCCGGTGCGACGGCACTTCATATTGTTGACCTTGAAGGAGCAAGAGACGGCAGACCCGCAAACTATGATATTATTCACCGTATTGCTGCAGAAACTGATTTGCAAATACAGGTTGGCGGAGGTATCCGCACATCGGCTACTATTGAAAAATACCTTGGTATTGGGATAAAACGTGTAATACTTGGTACGGCTGCTGTAGCAGAACCCGGTTTTCTTAAAGAAATGACGGATCATTTTAAAGAGGCAATTGCGGTTTCCGTTGATATAAAAGATGGTTTGGTTGCAATAAAAGGCTGGACGGAAACATCCGGTTTTGATGCACTCGATTTTTGTAAAACTGTGGATGAAATCGGTGTAAAAACACTTATATGCACGGACATATCCAAAGACGGGATGCTCAGCGGCACAAACATGGAGCTTTATAAAGTTTTACACTTAAAATTGACTGCCGGCTTAATCGCTTCGGGTGGTGTTTCATCGATTGATGAAATAAAAATTCTATCTGAGATAGGTATGGACGGAGCAATTCTCGGAAAAGCTTTATATACAGGAGATATTGACTTGGCAAAGGCGGTAGAGGTATGCAGACAATGAAATTTTCGGCAAAAAAAATAATCCCGTGCATTGATGTCAAGGACGGGCGTGTAGTTAAAGGAATAAAATTCAAGGATAATATAGATGTGGCATCCCCCGTTGACCTTGCAAGGAAATACTGCAGTGAAGGAGCGGATGAGCTCGTTTTTTATGAAATAACCGCAGCTGTCTCCGACAGAGAGCCAAGTGTTGATGTTCTTAGCCAAGTTATCGATGTGGTAACTATACCGTTGACCGTCGGCGGCGGGATTTATTCAATCAATGATTTCGAGCGGGTTTTGGAGTATGGAGCGGATAAAATAAGCATAAATACGGGTGTTATCAAAAATCCCGGTCTTATAAACGAAGCGGCAAAAAGGTATGGCAGTAAATGTGTTGTATTTGCTGTCGATGTAAAGGCAGTGGGAGAAAAATACCATATATTCACCAGAGGCGGCAGGGAAGACACCGGGATAGATGCAATAAAGTGGATTAAGCAAGGTGCGGATAACGGAGCGGGAGAGCTTGTTGTCAACAGTATAGATACCGACGGAGTAAAAGGCGGATTCGATATAAAACTGCTAAAGGAAGTTTGTGATGCAGTCACAATTCCTGTTACGGCATCGGGCGGAGCGGGTTGTATCGATGATTTTATAACCCTATTTAATGAGATTCCGCAAATTCACGCAGGGCTTGCAGCCTCGGTTTTCCACTTCGGTGATGTAAAAATCCCGGAGCTTAAGCAAGTATTGTCAAAAACAGGTCTTTAACTTATCTGTAACCTTAATACTACGGATTTATATGGAATCTTTACTTGACATACGCTGTTATATTATGTTAACTTTTAATAACTGCATAAAAATAAGCAAATAATGAATATTTAAGGGGATAACTATGAAGAAATTCTACACTATTTTGGCATTGATTCTTTGCACGCTCATGTTAATCACAGCGTGTAACAATGATGCCGAACCGGAAAAAGAAGAAGAGGGACCGTTAACGCTGGGTCAAACATTTGAGTTTGAGGGTTTGGAGATTACTCTTGGACGCAACATCGGTTTTACGCAATTTCGAAGCAGCTACTCCGACAATGACGGAGCATATGTATTCTTTATTCCTGCGACCGTTAAAAATATCAGTGATTCAAGTAATGGCCTGAATCAATGGCAGGTTACGGTATTTTCACCCGCCGGTGTCAGTATAACAAATACACCCGGCAGCTCTGAGATTGAATGGGCTTTCGAAGACAGTATTTTCCAGGTGGGTAATGTGCAGCCCGATGTCATACAACAGGGAAATATTTATGTGTTATATGATACAGACGGTGAATATATAGTTGAATTCGATTCACATATGGAAGATAAAATTGAAGTCAGATTTGAAATGAAGTTTGACTTTGCTCAAATACCGACAGTAAAAACAGAGTTTGCCATGGGTGAAACACTTGAAGTAGACGGAATGGAAATTACCTTCATTAATGATGTCTCATGGGGAGTCATACATTCAAGATGGTCGGATAATGATGGTAAACCTTACTTTTATTTTCCGGTTTCATTACGTAATACTTCTGATGAAGCAAAAGGCTTTCCTTGGAGCTTCACCATTCACGGACCGAACGGTCAAACTGTAGATACGGTTGAATGGGATATTGATGAGGAAGGAATCAGACGGGCAAATGAAGTTGTTCCCGGTGCGAGTATACAGGAAAATCTGCATGTTCTGCACGTTGGTGACGGTGAATATAAATTCACATTCAGTGACTGGAGCCTTATGGATGATTTAACGATCACACTTTCCGTTACGCTCGATCCGGATGCCCTGCCGGTGATTCAAACTGAGTTTACTTTGAATGAAACATTTGTATTTGATGATTTTGAAATCACCATAGGTGACGATATCGAATGGATAAAAATTAATTCAAGATGGTCGGAGTTCCATAACAGAGATGTAGCAGTATTCCCGATTACAGTTAAAAACGTCGGAGATTCTACAAACAGTTTTGGTTATAACTTCAAGCTATACGGACCAAACGGAATTGAGCTGGACAGAATTGCATGGTATGTAGACGATGATGTTTCAGGCACCGGCGACATTCGTTCGGGAGCTACATTGGAATCCAAGATTCATATACTGTATGAGGAAGACGGGGAATATGTCATAGAATTCTCAAACTACCGCGACCGTGACATCTCAGTTTTCATCCCGATAGCAAAAGACGAATAATCACAATAATAAAAAGGAGCCGATGTACTATAATACATTGGCTCCTTTTTATCATGCAATTGTTAATGAAAAGATAAATTTTGTTTCTCCGTTCAGGCTTGTGACGAAGATGTCTTCGTTGTGGTTATCGAGTATCATTTTTACTATGTAAAGACCGAGGCCTACGCCTTCGCGGTTGACGCTGCGGGATTTATCTGCTTTATGGAATCTTTCAAATATGTGCGGCAATTCGTCGGGCGGGATAGTTTCACCCTTATTTGTTATCGACACATAAGCACGTGTGTTATTTTTCCATAGGTCTATTTCAATTAAGCCACCCGGAGATGAAAATTTAATTGCATTATCGATTAAGTTAAATACGACCTGGGTTATGGAATCGGCATCGCCGCGTGTCAAAATTGCTTCGTCGGGCAGCTCTGCTTTTATATCAAGCTGCCTTTCTTCAATTTTTCCGTCAAGGCTGAGAAGAGCAAGCCGGACAACCTCCGAAATATCAAAGCTGCTGTCAAGCTGTGCCGGGGACTCCGCTCCCTTTAACATTGAGATTTCCTGCATACTTCTGACAAGTCTCGATAATCTTCTTGTTTCCGAAGAAATTATACCAAGGTAGCGTTTTTCATCTTCCTGCGGTATTGTGCCGTCAAGCAAGCCGTCTGCAAAACCACCGATAACAGTCATCGGGGTTTTGAGCTCATGTGAAAGATTTGCAATAAAATCGCGCCGTTGCTGCTCCGAGCTTTCAAGAGAATCTGCCATGGCGTTAAACGCCTCGGTCAGCTGTCCGATTTCATCGGATCGTCCTTGATTATTAACTCTTACATTAAACTCTCCGCGTGCAAAACGCCTTGCTGCACCCGCCATTTCATTAAGCGGCTCGGCTTGTTTTTTCATAGCGACAAAAGCGGTTATAAACGCAATAACCATAACAATCAGGGCAATCAGAATAAATGCACTGAAAAAATTGTTCCATTCCTGTCTGAATGCCGCAATGTCGCTTGAGACAAATAAATAACCGAAAATATGTACTTCACCGTTTCTTGTAAACATCAGCGGTAAGCCCGAAACCTGACGTCGCTCCGGATAAATTTGCCCGAGTGTAGACAAAACTACGATGCCATCGTTTATTGCAACGGAATTAATCATACCTTCGGGAACAAGCTTGCCAAGGTTTACAATAGTTTTATCCGAGCAGGACTCAACGACACCGGAGGCGTTTGTTATGAATAAATCAAACCCGGTAACGCCCGATGTCATTGTAAGCCACATATTCAAATCTAAATCATCAAGATTAATCGCATGATGAACATGCTGTGTTGTGATATATCTTGCTGTTTCGTTTAAGGTGGATATCATCATGGCTCTTTTATCAGCCATCATTCTTCTGTAACTGATAGCTGTTGAAAGCCCGCCGAGAAGAGAAAAGCTGAGTAATACTATGAGTGCGGTAGCAATAAATATCCGAAAGTAAATGCTGTTTTTCATAATATTATTATATTACCCGTTTTGAAGTTCAAATTTATAGCCAACGCCCCATACTGTTTTAAGTGACCATTTATCGCTGACGTTTTCGAGTTTTTCCCGAAGCCGTTTGACGTGAACATCAACTGTGCGGGAATCCCCGAAATAATCAAAACCCCAAACTTCATCGAGCAGTTGATTACGGGTATAGACTCTGTTGGGGGATGAAGCAAGATGGTATAAAAGCTCCATTTCCTTGCGCGGTGCTTCAACACGTTTGCCGTTAACTTGAAGCTCAAAGGAATCCATGTCAATGGAGAGGTTATCAAAATCCAAACGTGTTCCTTCGGTTTTATCTGTTGCATCAAATCTGCGCAGTACGGCGTGAGTGCGCGCCATAAGCTCTCCGATTTCAAAGGGCTTGACAATATAATCATCTGCACCCATCTTAAGACCTGTAACCTTGTCGTGTGTTTCGCCTTTTGCCGTAAGCATGATAATCGGGACATTGGACTTTGCTCTGATTTCACGGCAGACACCCCAGCCGTCCACAATCGGGATCATTATATCAAGCAAAACGAGGTCGGGTTTATTTTGTTCGAATTCTGCAAGCCCTGTGGCACCGTTGTCGGCAATTGTTACTTCAAAACCGTCCTTTTCCATATACAAGCGCAGAAGCTCCGCAATATTGCTGTCATCTTCGATTATTAACACCTTTTTTCCCATATAATTCTTCTCCTTTTAATCTTATCTTAATTATATACGATAAATGATTTTTGTGGTGAACAAATTGGAAACAAATAGCTTGCGTTTTGTGAAAAAGTTGTATAGTATAAATTCAAAACATACAGAGGTGGAAGAGTATGAAAATTGGGTTTCTTACAAGCGGCGGAGATTGTCAAGGATTAAATGCGGCACTCCGGGGTGTTGCCAAAACTCTGTTCGGTGCAGTTCCGTATGTTGAAATATACGGGATACAAGACGGATATGCCGGACTTATGGATTGTAACTGGCGCAAGATGGAGCAGTATGAGTTTTCCGGTATCCTCCGTGAAGGCGGCACAATTTTGGGGACTTCACGCCAGCCTTTTAAGACAATCAATAATTTTGATGACAGTAAAAATGCCGACAGGCTCACTACCATGGTCCGGAATTATCACAGAGAATGTTTCGATGCGTTGGTAATCCTGGGCGGTAACGGTACTCATAAAACTGCAAATGCACTTTCTCAAAAAGGCATTAATGTAGTTACGCTTCCAAAAACCATTGATAATGATTTATATGGCACGGATTATTCATTTGGATTTGACAGTGCAGTTGCAAAAGCTACTGATGTTCTTGATACTCTTCATTCAACGGCAGCCGCACACGGACGTATTTTTGTGTGTGAGCTTATGGGACGTAAAGCCGGATGGGTTGCTCTTTATTCGGGTATTGCCGGCGGAGCGGATGTTATCTTGCTGCCGGAGATTCCGTATTCACTTGACAGTATATTAGAAGTTATTAATAAACGCAATGAGTCAGGCAAGAACTTTTCAATAATCGCAATTGCAGAGGGTGCCATGACAAAAGAAATGGCAGGACAGCCGAAAAGTGAACGCAAGGTCGGCGATATTTCTCCGGGAATGGAGCTTGTCAGGGTTCTGGATGAAAAACTGAACCAGGACGTTAGGCTGACAATCCCCGGCCATTTCCAAAGAGGCGGCGACCCGACACCTGCAGACAGAGTTTTTTGCTCGCGGCTTGGAGCTATGGCGGGCGAATTGGTACTTAAAAGAAAGTTCGGTTATATGGTAGCTCTTCAGGGAGATAAAATAGGTGCAATCCCGCTTGCTGATGTTGCCGGAAAGCTCAAAATAATCCCGCTTGATAACGAGGTGCTTAAGCAGGCAAGGTTGCTTGGAATTTCATTAGGTGAATAGACAATAAAAAAATATTGAATAAATCGAAAAATGGTGATGCAAGTCACCATTTTTCAACAATATCACGACTTATGTAAAATAAGTGTTTAACTAAGTAGAGCGGCTTGGTTACTGTCCTGTATATCCGCCTGCGGAGGTGTTTGTGTTGGTATCGCCTGCCGGTGTTCCTCCTGTGACTGCCGAGCTGAGTTCAATATTGTCGCTTGCGGCAAGCTCGGAATCATCGGGTTTTAATTCATCTGCATGAAATGTCTTAAAATGCGGCATGTTGTTAATAAGAACTTTTACAAAAGGAAGCTTCACAGATTTATCATACTTGTCAAAGTAAGTCTGTTTTGTAGTTGTGTTGTAATTTAAATTAAAGTGAGTATTAATTGTAAAATCCATGACTCTTCTCCGATCTTTAAGATTTTTCTTTCCTACTTATATTATCGGATGATTGTCATAAGATATTTAGCGGTTTACGAAAAAAATTATTTTCCTCCGTCGCGCATGAGTTTTACGATTTGTCTTATGCTCATGCCGGGAGGGGTCATTACTGTCTCTCCGTCGGCAATTTCTGTGTTTCGGCGAAGGTATGTGTACATTCCGACCGCTCCGTTTTTTCCGACCTTGCTTCCCGGAGTAAGATATGCATTTGCTCCAATAGTTGAATTATCTCCGATAACTATTTTATCCAGAATTAAGTGCCCGTGTTCAAACAAATGGCAATTTAAGAACACTTCACCGCCTATCAGAACCTCATTCCCTATTTCAAGCAGGTAGGCATCATATATTTCATTGGTATTTATGAATGTTTCTTTACCGACTTTTGCGCCTGCAACTCTCAGATATATTTTAATCCAGTTGTTTCCCCGAATGAAAGGCAAGACCAGGTTAACCAGCCAAAGATGCAGGCCGGAGTAAATCAACCAGCGGAAAAATACGGGTGACCCCGGGGGATAAGAGCCGGGTTTAAATCCCAATGTAAGAATACGTTCGACAAAGCCTACAACGATTGATGAAAAAACAAGGAATACATAGAAAGAAAAGAAGCAAATAACTGTAAAAAGAAACAGCGAAAAGAAGCTGCTATCAAGCACTTGCATTCCTTTATAAATCAAAAAAACCGACGGGATTGATGCAGCTGCAAAAACTAAACAGTAAAAAGCATATACAAACAGTGATGTTATTTCAAATGTAACAGGATTGCGTAAAAGTTTGTCAATAAAAGTTTTCAAGTAATCATCCTCCAACTGTTTAACTATAAATAATTATACGTGTGTAATACTGTTTTATTCCCTGCCGAAATAATTTGTCATTATCATACCGGCTATTATAACAATTCCGCCTGCCAATGTCAGCAATGACATTGTTTCATGCAGCCAGATAAACGCAATAAATGCGGAGATGAATGGAATGAGATACGAAAAGACTGTAACGTGAACAGTTTTTTGCGCTTTTGCCAACGCAAAGCTCCATGCGAGATAAGCAAGTGCTGCAGGAAATACACCCATAAAAACAACAAGCAAATTAACCGTTAAGTTAGAAGCGGGCATTTCACTTATTGCGTTAGGAAGAAATATCAGTGTTCCGAGGGTTCCGGTAAGGATCGTATAAGTTGTTGCTTCAAGAGCAGTATATTTTTTTGTCAAAACTCGCATGACAGTACTGTAAATTCCCGATGAAACAGCTGCTAAAATTACAAGGAACAAACCAAAATCAAACGAAAACTCCGTTATCTGAGTAAGTGTCACCGCAGCAAGACCGCAAACACTGACTGCTATTCCTATCAAACAGAGCGGCTTTGCTGTTTCTTTTAAAAATATCCATGTGAGTATAAGGGTAAAAACAGGAGCTGATGCTATAATAAAGCTGCTGACACCTGCAGGGACAGTTACAGAGCCCGTGTTAAAAAGATATGAATAAAGAAACACTCCGGAAAGCCCGCTTGCTATAAAAAGCGGTATATCCCCTACTTTAGGAAGACTGATTTTTCTTATGATACCGACAATACCCAATGTGATTGATGCCG
Source organism: Oscillospiraceae bacterium (assembly GCA_009784725.1). GTDB lineage: Bacteria > Bacillota > Clostridia > Oscillospirales > Oscillospiraceae > WRMH01. Next base: position 46,984 of record WQXS01000012.1, on the reverse strand, counting down.
CACCAAACCGCATTACCATAAGTGATACAGGACTGTAATAATCAAGAGCATACCTTGTTGCGGGAAATGCCGATGCCCATAGAAAAGCTGCAAGTAAAGCGGATGCGTATAATAAGGTTTGGTTTTTCATGTCCTTGCTGTTTTGTTCCAAAATTTATCCTCGATTTATCCTCGGTAATTTAATAAGTTATACGGTATCAACGGGATTTTATCGTATTAGTATAAAAATTGCAAGCATTCGGATAAATGGACAAAGCCCGTTAATTATTGTATAATTGCAGAAAATGCATCCGTATATGTGAGCTTGATAAAATGAAAAATAAATTAATAAAAAGAATGTATATAATACTTGTTATTACAACGCTTCTCGCTTCAGGCGGAGTATATACAATTATCTATTTCACATCACAAAATTCAATTATGGTTGAATCGGTCGAGCGGGCGATGGGTATAAAGGAATATATACTAAACAGTCTTGGAAGCAGTGACTTTGTGGACATCGGTGAGGACACACAGGCCGGAAGAGATGCAAGCCTGCATATTCAAGGCATTTTAAATGATTTAAGAGGTATAGCAGGTTTAAGGCGTTTATATATTGCCACAATAAATGATGCCGGAGATATAATCACTACCGATACGGCAGGAGTAAACGGTAATGCATATGTGCCGTCAGGCGATGTTGAAATTGATTTACGCAGGAGTATTAATGAAGGGCTTGCAATTGTCGGTGACAGATTTTACAAAACCGGTGAAGGAAGTGTGTTTACTATATTTTGGCCTGTAACAGACCAAAATCACCAGCTTCTCGGAACTGTCTGCATGGAGTTTGATGTTGATTATCTTTCGCAGACAAATACATTGTCACTATCTTACGGACTTGCAATGTCAGCCGGCCTGCTTATTATAATTTCACTTGTATCCTATCTAAGCATGAACAGAGCATCTGAACCGTATTTTAAAAAGCTTGCATATACAGACTTTCTTACCGGTTATGAAAACCGTATGGCTTTTGAGCAGAAATTAAGAGAATGCGGAAAAATTGCGGACAGCGGGGAGTTTGTTACATTAATAATATGTGATGTTAATAACTTAAAAATAATAAATGATACTCAGGGACATAAAGCGGGTGATTTATATATCCAAAATACAGCGGATATTATAGCTTCAAAAACAAAAAAAGTTGGTTCGCTTTACCGTATCGGCGGAGATGAGTTTGCAGTGATTATTGTCGGACGCAGTGAGAGTGAAATTGATGCTCTAATGACGGAGCTACGGGAAGAACGCAGCATGGCAATAAAAAATCAGCCCTTCAGCTGTGCTTGCGGGGCTGCAACATTTACAATCGGTATTGATAAATCCCTGCGGGATGTGTTTAAACGCGCCGACGATGCCATGTATATAGATAAGAAGAAGCAGAAAGGTATTATATAGGCTGTTACCGTTTTTCGTTTTTTTCTTTTTAACCCAGTTTCTTTTTGAATCTGGGTTCGTCTCGTTCAAAGACGATTTTAATGTCGGCTCCGAGTCCTGTCAGTTTTTGAATCATCTTTTCGTAGCCGCGTTCGATGTAATTGACTCCTTCAATTACTGTTCTGCCGTGTGCAGCGAGCCCTGCAATTACAAGTGCAGCTCCGGCTCGCAGGTCGCTTGCTTTTATCGGGGCACCTGTCAGATAAGGAACACCCTCTATTATAGCGGTTCTGCCGTCAACACGTATTGAACAGCCCATTTTTGCAAGCTCGTCAACATATTTAAATCTGTTGTCCCAAACACCTTCCGTAACTGTGCTTGTTCCTTCGGCAAGGCATAGAACGGTTGATATTTGAGGCTGCATATCTGTCGGAAAACCGGGATACGGCATTGTTTTTATATGTGTTCTGATGAGCGGTGCGTCTCTTTGAACAATGATTGAGTCTTCAAGGTCGACAATAGTTACACCCATTTCGCGAAGCTTGCCTGATATACATTCAAGATGCTTTGGTATAACATCCTTAATTACGACTCTTCCGCCTGCACCTGCAACGGCTGCCATATATGTGCCGGCTTCAATCTGGTCGGGTATTATCGAATAAAACCCGCCGCTCATTTTTTCAACACCGCGGATTTTTATTTCATTGGTTCCTGCACCTCGGATATCGGCTCCCATTGAATTTAAGAAGTTCGCAAGATCGACGATATGCGGCTCTCTTGCGGCATTTTCAATAATGGTTGTTCCCTTGGCAAGAGCTGCGCCGAGCATTAAGTTAATAGTTGCGCCGACGGATACGACATCAAGATAAATAGTTGCTCCGCGAAGCCCGTCGCCTGTAACAGCTGTTACAACGCCGTTTCGAACCTTAACGCTTGCGCCCATGGTTGTAAAGCCTTTAATATGCTGGTCAATTGGCCTTACACCGCCAAAGTTACAACCGCCCGGCATTGCAACATCTGCTCTGCCGAAACGTCCGAGGAGTGCTCCGATAATATAATAAGAAGCTCTGATCCGGCGCATCATGTCAAATGTTGCATGTGATGTACCGATTCGAGAGCAGTCAATATCAAGTGTTCTTTTATCTACGACACGCAGCTTTGCGCCCATTTCCTTAAGAATGTGCAAAAGTGTTTTTACATCGGATATTTCCGGGAGATTTTCTATTCTGCAAACACCATCAACCATGAGTGCTGCGGGGATTATAGCAACAGCAGCATTTTTCGCACCGCTGATTTCTATTTCACCATGTAGTGGTTTTCCGCCATTAATGACATATTTTGTCACAGGCTCACCCCTTAATATTGGATTAACAACATTCTTGTTACTAATTTCGGTAATTTTACATTAGTTTGTATTTTTTTGCAAGAGTTTTGTCACCGTTTATTATTGTGAAAAATACAAAAAATTAACATGATTTTTACATAGAATTGTTAAAATTTACATGTAAATACGCTTGACCGATTCAGTCAGCGACTCTGTTACTCGATTATACGTGCTTTTCTGAGTGCCATTACTAATACGGGTATTAATACAATATGTAAAACTATCCCGGTAACTGCGCTCGCAAAGGCAGCAGTAAAGAACTCTGTCCAACCAAACGTCTCCCACCCCATCGGAAGTGCCGGAAAAATTGCCGCTTTTACGAGTTGCCAAGCTGCAAGCCCCCAGACAATACGTCCAATCAGCATCGCAATTATTAAAGAGATGTAAATAAAGACAACCTTTCTACTAAATGTTTTATATAGCAGCCCGGCAACAAGTCCATATGTCGCAAGCTCAAAGGACATGGTTATCGCCATAAACGGCATAGGCATTCCAAATATCATCATTCGCAAAAGCGGTGCAATGAGTCCCACTATCATCGCATATGCAGGTCCGGTTATAAACCCGCAAAGCAGCACGGGGATATGCATTGGTGCTAAAGCCATTCCAACATATGGTATCTGTCCAGTAAAAAGCGGTAATATCATGCACAAAGTAAGGCAGATAGCAGCAGCAGTCAGGTTTTTTGCTACAAAATTATTTGATGTTTTATTCATTAAATTCACTCCATTTCATCAATCGCATTAATGTCTTCTATTAAATAATCGCATTTTTCCAATATATTATATGTCTTGAAGTATTTACTTTCCATTGGTATCCATTCATTTACAAAGCGTTCATATAACCCGGGATTACGTTTTTTGAGTCTGATATGCTGCGTTGCCTCATCAACCTGCATGAACACTGTAATATCGTACTTAAACTGCTTTACTATTTCAGGAGATGTACTGTAGACACCTTCAATAATAACGAGTGGCCGGGGTGGAATTACAACAGGCTCTTTTAAGCTCTGTGTTTTGCAGCAAAAAGGTTTATAAGAAAATGACTTTCCTGTAGTGAGAGGCTTTGCAACTTCTAATAAAAATCTTTCAAAATCCACGTTTCCGCCCGGAGTATTTAAACGCTCGGATGTCCTTTGCTCCGGACGCAAAAAGAAATGGTCCATATGAATTACATTACATTGCTTTGACCCGAATGAAGATTTAAGCATAGCTGAAAAAGAGGATTTACCGGCCGCTGACATGCCATCAATAGCCACAACAATCCTCTTTTTATTCTGTAAATATTGTTGTATATCAAAAACCAAGCGTTCCGCTGTCATCTAACCTTTCCTATCCTTTGCGCTGTACAGCCACTTTTGCTGCAGATACAATATCCGATGCGGTCAATTCATATTCTTCACGAAGGAAATCTTCCGTACCTACCTGACCGAATCTGTCTTTTACTCCGACCATTTCGATAGGAACTGGTCGAATCATAGCTGCTGCTTCTGCGATGGAAGAGCCAAGCCCGCCTATAACATTATGATTTTCTGCAGTAACAAAGGCTCCCGTTATACGGGCGCAATTATCAATAAGTTCGGTATCAACCGGCTTCCACGTAAACATATCAATTACTCTGGCAGAGATACCGTCAGTCTGCAATATCGAAGATGCTTTTATTGCTTCATAAACCATAATCCCACTCGAAAAAATTGTTACATCTGTTCCGTCTACTAATGTATTTCCTCTGCCGATATGGAAATTTGAACCTTCTTTATATATCGAAACCGCATTTTTTCTTGCCATTCTTATATAATATACACCTTTTAACTCAGCAAGCTGCTTTACAATGTCCTCTAAAATCACATTATCGGCAGGTTCAATCAGTGTTATTTCGGGAATTGAGCGCAGCACACCCATATCCTCAAACGGCATATGTGTTCCGCCGTTATATGCTGCAGTCACACCGGGGTCGGAGCCGACAATACGGACGTTTTGTTTTGCATATGCAGCGGAAATCATGATTTGGTCGCAAACACGCCTTGTGGCAAAGCAGCCGAAAGAATGTGCAAACGGAATCTTACCCATAGCAGATAAACCAGATGCGATACCAATCATATTTGCCTCGGCAACACCGCAGTTAAAAGCCCTGTCGGGAAATCTCTGAAAAAACGGCTTCATTCCCGAGGAACTCATAAGGTCGGCATCGAGCACAACAATATCCTCGTTGCTTAAAGCAAGCTCAAGAAGTGTATCGCAATAAACCTCCCGCATCATCTTGGGGTTCTTTTCAAAAAGCTCGTGTATTGTAAACATGATTTTTACCCCCTACTTCTTATTTGAAAGCTCGCGGACATATTCGAGTTTATCTGTCGCGTCTTCAATTGCTTTATCTATTTCTTCTTTTGTAAAGTTCATATGGTGATTACCCGCTATACCCTCGGCAAAATTACAGCCATAACCTTTAACTGTATCGAGGATAATCGCACTCGGTGCATCCTTGTATTTCTTTGCATCGGTAATTGCAGCTTTAATAATCCCGGGGTCATGACCTGCTACGGTCTGGGTATGCCAGCCGAATGCTTTGAATTTTTCACCGATATCACCCATGTCGAGAATATCTTTTGTAAAACCGTCAAGCTGTTGCTTATTCCAGTCAACAAAAGTAATCAGATTGTTTATGTTGTGGTGCGCAGCAAACATTGCACCTTCCCAAACCTGACCTTCATTACATTCGCCGTCACCGAGTATAAGATATGTATTATTTTCATATCCGTTAAGACGGCTGCCGAGAGCAAGGCCTATTGCCGTTGACATTCCCTGTCCGAGTGAACCTGTTGTCATATCAATGCCGATTGTTTTATGCATATCGCAATGACTCGGCAATGAACCGCCGCCCTGGTTCAGCTGAAGCAGAACCTCCTTCGGGAAAAATCCGCGCAGGCATAAGGTTGCATATAAAGCCGGTCCTGCATGACCTTTTGACAAAACAAGCCTGTCTCTGTCGACGAGATTCGGCCGTTTCGGGTCGATTCTCATTTCACCGCCGTAGAGTGCGGCAAGTGTTTCAATAATCGACATTGCTCCGCCAACATGCCCGAAACCGATATTGGCAAATGTTTGAAGTGTAACAAGACGGATACTTTCCGCCACTACGCTTAAATCCCGTGTGTCTTCATTAATTCCCATATTTTCACCTCTTTGTTCCCGTTAATATGTCAGCTTATCGGAAAGATAATCAATTAAATCTGCTATAGGAATACGTTCTTGTGTCATTGAATCTCTTTCGCGGACTGTAACACAGTTATCGTTTTCAGAATCAAAATCGTATGTTATGCAAAATGGTGTCCCTATTTCATCCTGGCGCCTGTAACGCTTTCCTATTGAACTGCTGTCATCGAAGTCCACCATATATTTTCTGCTGAGTGCAGCTGCTATTTCCTCTGCTTTTTGTGAAAGCTTTTTTGAAAGAGGAAGAACAGCGCATTTATACGGAGCAAGCACCGGATGTAAGCGAAGAACCGTACGGATATCATCTTTTTCCGCATCGATTACCTCTTCGTCATATGCATCTATAAGCAGCGATAAAAGCAGACGGTCAACACCAAGTGAAGGCTCTATTACATAGGGTATATATTTCTCACCGGTCTCCTGGTCAAAATACTCCATATTTTCACCGGAATGCTCCTGATGTGCTTTAAGGTCATAATCGGTGCGGTCGGCAACACCCCAAAGCTCTCCCCAGCCAAACGGGAAGAGAAATTCAAAATCAGTTGTTGCATTGGAATAGTGTGAAAGTTCTTCTTTTTCATGGTCACGCATTTTTATGTTTTCTTCACGCATCCCAAGTGAAAGTAACCAGTTTTTGCAAAAAGTACGCCAATAATCAAACCATTCAAGGTCTGTTCCCGGCTTGCAGAAAAACTCAAGCTCCATTTGTTCAAACTCACGTGTCCGGAAGATAAAATTACCGGGTGTGATTTCATTACGGAATGATTTGCCGATTTGACAAACGCCGAAGGGCATTTTTCTTCGTGTTGTACGTTGGATATTTTTAAATTGAACAAAAATCCCCTGTGCTGTTTCCGGGCGTAAATATATCTGTGCAGCAGTGTCTTCGTTAACACCCTGAAATGTTTTAAACATAAGATTGAACTTTCTTATATCTGTGAAATCGGATTTTCCGCAGTTCGGGCAGACAACGCCTTTATCCTTGATATATAAAATCAATTCACCCTCAGACATTGCTTCGACCAAAACACCTTGAATATTATTTTCTTCGTTCCAGCTTTCGATGAGCTGGTCGGCACGATGACGCATTTTACAGCCTTTGCAATCTATCAAAGGGTCGTTAAATGTTGAAACATGACCCGATGCTTCCCAAATTCTCGGATTCATAAGTATCGCAGAGTCAAGCCCTACATTATAGGGGTTTTCCTGTACAAATTTCTGCCACCATGCTTTTTTTATGTTATTTTTAAGCTCAACACCAAGAGGCCCGTAATCCCATGAGTTGGCAAGACCGCCATATATTTCACTTCCGGCAAACACAAAACCCCTGCCCTTGCAAAGCGCAGTAATCTTATCCATACTCTTTTCGGTATTTAACAAATTGTATCCTCCACACGTTGATTCCTTGAGTCGCAAAGGCTATTATAACATATGCAGGGGGCTTATTGTCAATAAGACGGTAAGGGGTTTATTTTTTTGCAAAATATGGTATAATGCATAGGTTGAGATACTATAATACATTATCGCAGGGAGAGGACATGGACAAGAAACCGTATTACATCACGACACCTATTTATTACCCGTCGAATAAGCTTCATATCGGCAATGCATACTGTACTGTTATAACCGATATACTGGCAAGGTATAAAAGGATGCGCGGTTATGATGTAATGTTTTTGACCGGAACGGATGACCATGGTGTCAATATAGAGGAAAGAGCAAAAGCGGCAGGAATTTCACCAAAGGAATTTGTCGATAATATTATCTGCGGAGAAAACGGTATAATCGACCTTTGGAAAATGATGAATATTTCATATGACAGAATCATCCGCACAACCGATGAGTATCACGTAGAATCAATAAAACGCATTTTCAAAGCGATGCATGATAACGGCGATATATATAAAGGCACATACAAGGGTATGTACTGTACTCCCTGTGAATCATTCTGGACCGAAAGCCAGCTTGCAGAAGGCAACTGTCCCGATTGCGGACGTGAGGTCAAAGAAGCACAGGAGGAGGCGTACTTTTTCCGTCAGTCAAAATACGCAGAAAAAATCCTGGAATTGTACAAAGATCAACCTGACTTTTTGCAACCGCAGTCCCGCATGAATGAAATGATAAACAACTTCTTAAAACCCGGACTTGAAGATGTGTGTGTGTCACGGACAACATTTAGTTGGGGAGTTCCTGTGGATTTCGACCCCGGGCATGTTGTTTACGTATGGGTTGATGCTCTGAATAACTATATAACAGCACTCGGATACGAAAATAATGAACACAATGACTTTGACCGGTACTGGCCCTGTGACGTGCATATTGTCGGTAAGGAAATTGTGAGATTCCATTCAATTTTATGGCCTGCAATGCTGATGTCCATCGGAGTTCCGCTTCCTAAGAAGGTTTTCGGACATGGCTGGCTGCTCTTTGACGGCGAAAAAATGAGCAAATCAAGAGGGAATGTAATTGACCCTATTGTTCTTGTAGAGCGTTACGGTGCAGATGCAGTCCGGTTTTTCCTTGCAAGAGAATATACATTCGGTACAGACGGTAACTTTAACAATGAACTTTTAATAACAAAAATCAATTCAGACCTTTCGAACGATATAGGAAACCTTGTATCCCGAACGGTATCAATGGTCGATAAGTATTTTGCAGGCACCCTGCAAGAGGAACAGGAAAGCAGCTCCGATATGGATACCGAGCTGATTTCGGCGGCATCAAACCTGCATGAGCTATATGAAACACATATGGAAAATTTCGCAGTGCAAAATGCTCTCGCCGAGATTTTTAAAGTTACATCACGGGCAAATAAATACATAGATGAAACAACTCCGTGGATTCTTGCAAAAGATGAATCAAACAAAACCCGCCTCGCTGCGGTATTGTATAATTTGCTTGAAGTCATACGTATCTGCACGGTTCTTCTTACCCCGGTAATGCCCGAGGCATGTGAAAAAATATTAGTTCAAATAGGAATAGCTCAGCTTGAGGACGCTGCCGGTCTGTCATTCTACGACAGTGTGCAATCATTTGGTTTAATGCCAAAAACTATTACGGTATCCAAAGGTGAAATTATATTCCCGCGTTTTGATGTTGCAGAAGAGTTAAAAGCACTCGGTGAAGTAAATCAAGAATAGATTAAATAAACCTGTGTGAAAGGTGATACTTTATGTCTGTAATTATTGCATTGTTTTTAGGACTGGTACAAGGAATAGCTGAGTTTCTCCCGATATCCAGTTCGGGACATCTGTCAATACTTCAAAACCTCTTTAGAATGAATTATTCGGATGAAAGCCATCTTCTTTTTGATGTACTTTTGCATATGGGTACACTGGTATCGATTTGCGCTGTTTACAGAATGGAAATCAAGGAAATGATTGTTGACGGAGTCGAGTATCTGCGTCTTAAATCAGATTCAAACTCGGATGAACCGGTTACCTTAAAACCTCCGGGACGTGCATTACTTTTTGTGATTATAGGGACTCTGCCGTTATTTGTTTTCTTCTGGATTCCTGTTTCACGCCTGTTCTTCAACACATTTTTCATAGGATTTGCACTAATTATTACAGGTTGTATTTTATATGTTGCAAGCAATTTTATAAAAGAAGGAAATAAAACCGATAAAACAATGACTTTGACCGATGCGATTCTTATTGGTCTTGCACAGGCAGTTGCCGTGCTTCCCGGACTTTCGCGTTCGGGTACAACAATTTCAGTCGGTCTTGCACGGGGGCTTGAGGGTTCATTTGCTGTCAGATTCTCGCTGCTTCTTTCTATTCCCGCAGTACTCGGAGCAACAATGGTTTCGATTTACAGAGCAATCGCAGGTGGAGCGGATTTTTCACTGCTTCCGACATACCTTGCCGGCTTTGTTGTTGCCGCAGGTGTCGGGTATTTTACAATTCATTTTCTGCGCCGCTTAATGATAAACCATAAGTTCGGCAATATTGCATATTATTGCTGGGGTGTCGGGCTTGTAACAATAATATGGACCCTTGTCCGTTAATAATTTCCCATCAGAGGTATTACTATGGCTCAGACCGGAAAAAAGAATACATCAAGTGCCTCAAATCAAAGCGGCACAGCAAATAAAAGTTCACGTTCACAACCGGTGAGCAGCGCAGCAAGACCACCTCGCCGCCGTGAGATAATGGCTGTTGTATGCTTTATTATCGGCGTGTTTTCATTTATCGGTTATTTTGATACAGAGCCTGTTTTCATAGCTTTTTTGACAGGGTTTGTCAAAGGGCTCATAGGCTACGGTTATTTCGCACTTCCTCCTGCACTGATAATGTGTTCGGTTATTCTGGCTTTTCATAAAGGCAGGCCGATTCTGCTTCGGACAATATGCACATTAATGGTTACCATTATTACCGGAGCTGTTGTGCATCTGTTTGCGGTTGATGAGGGTATTTATGAGTTATCTTTTGCAATGATCGGGCAGCTTTGGACAAGCGGAACTGAGCAAACCTCCGGAGGAGTTATAAGCGGCTCGATTTCCGAGTTATTTATCTGGTTATTCGGAAAAGTCGGAGCAACCGTTGCACTACTGTGCGCAGCGGGGTCATTGCTTCTTGTTGCGTTTAATGCGACAATATCGGGTCTTATCGAAGCGTTCAGCAAGCGTGAAAAAAGACAGTATGCTCCATACCCGGAGCAGGAACAAAATATAAAAGCAGGATTTGAACCTGTACCGGAGGCAGTCCAACAAAAATATGAACAAAGGAAGCAGCGTCCTTACAGACATTCATTGATACCGTTATGGAAAAAAAGAAAAATAGATATTAAGCTTGACGAAGAAAATGAGCCGAGAAAACCCGACCATTTTGCAGATGATGAAAATGACGTTTTCCAAAAAAGCGAGTCTTCGGCTAAAATATCGAATCAAATACCGGCCGGCAACGATCTTGATTATGATTACACTGATGCTGACGGGCAGGATATACCGAAAGGTACAGAGCAGGTTGACATGCCGCTGGACATCCCATTTATGGAAGGCAAGGGACGTGAGAGAACATCCTTTATGCCTTTAATCAGAGAGGAAAAAACATCAGATTATATACCTGATCAACCTCCGGATTCTTCTTTATTATCAGAACCTCCGGAGCCGAAACCATCAGCACCGGTTCAAAAGCAAAGCAAAAAACCGGAAGCAAAAATGCCTGTTATACCGGATATCGACCCTGCATACTTATTTCCGCCTCTTGATTTATTATCAAAGGGAGAGCCGCAGTCTAAAGCGGGAGACAGTGAAGTCCGGCAAAATACCGACAGGCTTGAAACGGCATTTCAAAGCTTCGGTGTAAATGTTAAAATATCAAACGCCACAAGAGGCCCGTCTGTAACAAGATATGAAGCTGAGCTTGAAGCGGGAGTCAAGTTGAATAAGCTGACAGGTCTTGCAGATGACATAGCCTTATCGCTCGGAACCGTCGGGGTCCGGATAGCGGCAATGCCGAACAGGATATCTACTGTAGGTATTGAGGTTCCGAATAAAAACATCAGCAAGGTGCATCTGCGCGACGTTATTGAATCAAAGCAGTTTTCGGGAGCAAAATCCAAACTTACTTTTGCAATCGGTATGGATATCACCGGCGAACCGATTGTCGGCGACGTACCTAAGCTGCCTCATATGCTGGTTGCGGGTACAACAGGCTCCGGTAAGTCGGTATGCCTTAATTCAATAATTCTGAGCATTCTGTATAAAGCAAGTCCGGAGGACGTAAGATTTATAATGATTGACCCGAAGATGGTCGAGTTTAAGGTATATAACAGTATTCCGCACTTACTTGTCCCCGTTGTTACGGATGTAAAAAAAGCTGCCGGCGCACTGCAGTGGGCAACTTATGAAATGATGAAAAGATATACTTTGTTTGCCGAGACAAGTGCAAGAGACCTTGAGGGTTATAATCAGATAGCCCGCAAATCAAAGGAAGAACGTGAGCCTCTGCCGCAAATAATTGTTGTTATTGACGAGCTTGCCGATTTAATGATGATGGCGGCAAAAGAAGTTGAGGAGTCTGTTTGCCGGGTTGCTCAAATGGGAAGAGCTGCAGGCATACACTTGATTATTGCAACGCAAAGCCCGCGTGCCGATGTTATAACAGGTTTAATGAAAGCAAATATTCCGTCACGTATTGCATTTAAAGTATCAAGCGCACTGGAGTCAAGGATAATACTTGACCCCGGAAGCAGTGCCGATAAGCTTGTCGGACACGGTGATATGCTGTATGCTCCGACAGGTTCGGCGAAACCGATGCGCCTGCAAGGAACATGGGTATCGGATAAAGAGCGGGAAAAAGTTATTGAATATATAGAAAAAAGCGGAGAAACTCAATACTCGGAAGAGGTAATGGGTGAAATTGAAAAAGCCTCGGCAGAAAAATCATCGGGTCCTCAAGCATCGGGAGATGCAAAAGATGGTGAATACGACGAAATGATACCAAAGGCTGTGGATGTAATATTCGAAACCGAACAAGCATCCGTTTCAATGCTCCAGCGCAGACTGAAGCTTGGATACGCAAGGGCTGCGAGGATAATGGACCAGATGGAAGAACTCGGAGTTGTAGGTCCGTTTGAAGGTTCAAAGCCGAGAAATATACTGATAACAAAAGACCAATGGCGGCAGATGCAATACACAACGGGCAATGCTCCGGCAGATAATTAATGCCCTGCTGCCGGGAGTGCCAGTAAATCGTCGCCGTATTTTTTCTTAAACTGGATTATAAGGTTTTCAAGCTGAGCTGACTTTTCACTCATTTCTGCAGAGGCTGCTGCACTCTCCTCTGCGGTTGCGGTATTTTGCTGAACAACCTGAGATACCTGTTCAACTCCAAGATTAATCTGATCGATACCGACAGATTGTTCTTCGGAGGATTTTGCTATTTCACCGACAATCTGGCTGCTTTCGTTTATACCGGATACGATTTCATATAAGCTTGCAGCTGTTTCATCTGCAATACGGGCACCAAGCTCTGCTTTTTCCATAGAGTTTGCTATAAGACCACCAGTGTCTTTTGCTGCTTCTGCACTTTTTGCTGCAAGATTTCGGACTTCCTCTGCAACAACAGCGAAGCCTTTTCCGTGCTGCCCTGCTCTTGCTGCCTCAACTGCGGCGTTTAATGCAAGAATATTTGTTTGGAAAGCAATATCATCAATTGCTTTGATGACCTTGCTTATGTTTTGACTTGCAGTATTAATTTCCTGAACCGCAGAGGTCATTTCGCTCATCTGCTGGTTCCCTCTTTCTGCATTGTCTTTGATTGTGTTTGCAAGTGAAGCGGCGCGTTCTGCCATCTGTGCGTTTTCTTTTGTTTTTGATGCGATATCGGAGATTGATGCAGATAACTCCTGGATAGACGCTGCCTGCTCTGTTGAGCCTTGTGCAAGAGCCTGGCTGCCGTTTGCAATTTGTTTTGAAGAGGATACAAACGAAGCACTGACATCTTCGATGTTGGTTACCAATAAAGCTTCGTCTTTTTGCATTTTGACCATTTCGGTTATATCCTGAACTATCTCGATATGACCGACTTTCTTGCCTCTGCTGTTAAGAATGTATGAAGCATCGACTTTAAAATCCATACCCATTTGCTCAAATGAGGTTGAGCTTTGTCCTCTGTTGAGGCATTCAACACCGCAATTACTCGTATTGCATATACCCGCACCCCAATTACTGCAGTCCTGTCCAACCAGCTGTGCACGTTTTGTGCCAAGCATATCTTCAACAGGTTTATTGACAAATGTCCATTTCCTGTTCATATCGGTAATGGAAAGAGGGAATGGTATACTATCGAGTATATGCTCATAATAAAATATCTTACCGGCAATCCATCCCGATAATACATATGCAACTCCGAAACATATACCAATTGTAAATACTGCCATAACAATAGCTGTATTTGATGATACTTGACCTATGCGGATAATCTCTTCAAATAACCCCAGAATTTCTTCACTTGCACCATAATCGACTTGTTTCTGATACAATGCCTCTGTTTTTGCCATCATTTCATTAACCGATATAGTTCTCACTACAACAGTTGCGGATCCGAGCATTACTATAAGAATAAATGCCAGGAAAACTTTAACTCTGATGTTCATCGCTCTTCCTCCTTTTAAGTGTCAGTATCATTGATTCGTACCATATATTGTCACACTTTACCATACATTAGTGGCAAAAAGAACAGAAATTACTGTAAACAGCAAAGAAAAGAGCAAATTATGCATTTTTCATCCGAAAACCTTGAATTTTTCATTACACTCTTTTAATTCATCAAAGGTTACAGGGGTGAAATTACATATGTCAACACCGGCGTTTAATGCCTTTTCCTGATTCATCATAAACGAAAATGCTGTGTCTTTCGCATTATGAATATGTCCGTAAATATGCCAGCTGCCGCGGTAGTAACCGCTCCATTCCGCAAGCGGATAATGGCAGAGAATTATATGTTCGCCGTCATGCTTTAAATATCGAAGCTGGTCGACGTCTGCAAAAAGATAATGATAATCCATATTTTTTAAGTATGGTAAATCATGATTACCCGCTATAAGGTGCAAGATACCGTTAAGTTTTTTTACAATTGAAATAGCTTCGTCCGGATCCTTTGCACCCCTGCCGCCGTAAAATACGTCGCCGACAATATATACATGGTCATTATTGCTGACACGGGAGTTCCAGTTATTTATCAAAGCCCTGTTCATATCTTCTGTATTTTCAAAGGGTCTGTTGCAGAAATTGATAATTTCATAATGACCGAAATGCAAATCGGCGCTAAAAAATGTTGCCATTGTAATGACCATGCCTTTCTTTAATTGTAAGTGCAAAACGACTATCTATGAATATAACACAAAACCGCTCCTTAAGCACATGTGAAGTTGCATTTGCCTTGATTTTGGGATATAATCAGCATTCGGTCAATAAACACAAGGAGCGGCAAATGAAAGAAACCCAAAAAGGAAATGTTGTAGGGCGGCGTGTATTAAAGAGTGTTATGAATGCTATTGTCGGTAAGGAACAGGTTGTTCTGCGGGTCTTTTTAGCGATTCTGGCAAGAGGGCATATTCTTATTGAAGACATTCCGGGCGTGGGTAAAACAACTCTTGCTATAGCATTTTCCAAAGCGTTAAATCTGGAATACAGCCGGGTACAATTCACTCCTGACGTGCTGCCCTCGGATGTTACCGGATTTTCGGTTTTTAACAAGGAAACGGGAAATATGGATTACACACCGGGTGCCGTAATATGTAATCTTTTTCTTGCAGATGAATTAAACCGCGCAACAAGCCGCACTCAATCGGCATTGCTTGAAGCGATGGAGGAAGGACAGGTTACTGTTGACGGGACATCTCATTTAATTCCGCAGCCGTTTATTGTAATTGCAACACAAAATCCTGTAGGAGCAGCGGGAACACAGCTGCTTCCTGACTCTCAAATGGATCGCTTTATGGTACGTCTGTCTCTTGGATACCCCGACCATATGGACGAGCTTTCCCTACTTAAACGCAAGCAGGGAAAAACACTTCTTGACCTTGTAGAGCCTGTTATAACACATGAAGAGCTTGAGCAAATGTGCAATGCCGTCGATGCTGTTCATGTTAATTCCGAAATCTTAAATTATGTTGTAACGCTGATAAATAAAACGAGAACACATCCCGATATAATTCTGGGAGCAAGTCCCCGTGCATCAATTGCGGTAACAAGCATCTCAAAGGCTGCAGCGTACTTACAGGGAAGAGACTATGTGGTTCCGAATGACATTACGCCGCTGTTTACCGATACGCTTGCGCATAGGCTTGTGCTTCGCCCCGGTGCCGAGCATGAGAATATTACTGCGGTCAAGATATTAAACGATATACTCAACTCAGTCAAACCCCTGAGAATCAGTTAGTGCCGGTACATTATGATTATTAACAGGCTTATATATGTTATAACACTGGTATCATCATTCTTTTTTTATATGCTTTATCCGCCGTGGATATCCTGGTATATTTTTGCGTTAGTTTTGTTTATGATACCGATTGATTTATTTATCAGCCTGCCGGGCATGCTGCGCCGGAGTATTATAATGCTTGCACCGCCTGTCCTTGATAAAAACGATGATGCTGCAGTAAAACTGGTAACCGTACAACAAAAACCGTATCCTGTCAGATGTTTAATTGCAAAATTGCATGTGACCGGGGACGGTTTTTCTGTTATTTGCAATCTCAGATGCCCCCCGCAAAAAGACGGGGTAAAAAACTTGCCGATTGATACATCACTTAGCGGAGTAACTGTCTTTGAACTAAAACGGTTATGGGCAGTAAGTATGCTTGGTTTATTTTCACTGCCGGTTAAAGCAAACGCAAAAAAAGCAGTTTTAGTACTGCCCCCGCCGGTAAAACCGGTAAACACGGCATTATTGCAGCAGGCTATAAACTTAAGACCGAAGCCGGGCGGCGGCTTCTCGGAAGAGCATGATATGCGCACATACCGTCCGGGCGAACCGGTCAGGAATATTCACTGGAAAGCCTCGGCAAAACTGGACTCATTAATAATCCGCGAGCCTCTCGTTCCACCGCCTCACAGCAGGCTTGTGCATATAATGCCATGGAGCTCACCTGTTGAATGCGACTTGATTTTAGGGCGTGTAAGATGGATATCGGATTTTCTTATTAAATGGGAAATGCCGTTTTATGTCAAATACAGCGATGAAATAACTGTAGCCGAAATAAAATACAGTAATGACATGGTTGATTTTTTATGCAAGGTATTAACCGTGCAGGATGAAAAAACTCAAAAAACGGACCGTGTACCGTCACGCTTTTCACTGGTTTACCGAGTTGATGCAAAAGGTTACCGTGACTCCCTGAAACGGGAGGTGGAAGCATGATGAATCCTTCACGAAATCAGATTTTATTGATTTTCGGGAATGTCCTGCTTATTTTTACCGCAGTTCTTTGTTCGTTTGGTGCGCTTATTTCTTCTTTTTCAATTCCCGTTAATATGAATCTACTTGTGTGGCTCTGGCTGATAAGTGCCGTCACTTTATCAATTGTAGTAACATATTACAGTTATAAGGGGCTTTTGATTTTTGCGATACCGGCATTTATGATGCTTATAATAAATATTTCCGCGATTATCGACGGTGCAATGTGGGTTGTCAACTGCATAACAAGGGTTTACAATACCTGGCTATCTGTACCGGAATTATTCACCGATGCGGATATTCATATAGACGAACCAACGGTTTTTATTGCAGCTGCAGGGATATTAACCGCAATACTGCTGTCTGTTTCAATTTGTTTATATCGCAGTATTTTCGGAACAATACTGATTACCGCTCCGGTTATATTTCTGACATTTGTTATAACAGATACACAAGCAGATATTAAATACCTTCTTGGTATAATTGCCGTGTATCTTGTTTTACTGATAAGCAGTGTATTAACCCCGGAGGATAATAAAAAAAGAGGGTTGGTTACGTTTCCAGCTTTGTTGGTTACTCTGGTTTTTATGTTTCTGGTGTATATGCTGTCTCCTGCAGAAAGTTATACGCGAAATAACAGAATTGTTACACTCGGCAATAATTTCAGGGTATTTTCATCACAGATGGACCGCTTCGGACAATTTTGGCAAAGCAGGGACGGCGCAGACCTTGCCGCAGGATGGTTAAGTGAGCTTAGCGGGGGGATTTGGCAGTTTAACACGGAAACCGTAAATATACTAAATGCAAACAGACGTTTTGTCAGTAACAGAAATCTTCTTGAAATTAACGCAAACAGACATGGTACGTTTTATTTAAGAGGATATTCAATGGGAAATTTTGATGGCAGTGCATGGCAAAGTGACGAAATGATGACCTCGGGTGGGTTTCGTGTACCGGATTTTGATGACGAATCATATATTAATTTTTACGCACTCGACGATAACGCAAGATTTACACCTGCAGCAATTGCCGCATTTTTCAATCAGGTTAATCCGGATGCGGAAATTCCTCTTGTTAATATGAGGATAAGACGAACAGGTGATTCAACTCCGAATATTACATATACACCATATTATACAGGACCCTTTTTGGGTGATTCCGAAGTATTACGGACCGATGAGAGTTTTTATTATATAAGCAGTGTTCATGCTATGGTTGAAAGATTAAAGGATAACGAGTTTTTACCGGGAGTGCATTACGGGAATATATTAAATGACGGGATAATGTACAGAAATTATACGGATGTAGACAATAATACAGCACAAGGATTAAAGCGGCTTGCATTTGAAGCGGGAATAAATCCCGATGCAGAAAGGCATGAAGTTGTTGATGCTGTTGCACGTTATATCATAAGGTCGGGCAGTTATTCGCTTACGCCGGAAAGAATTCCGGGCGATGTCGATTTTGCGTTGTATTTCCTTGAAGAGTCGCAGGAAGGTTATTGCATTCATTTTGCGACAGCTGCAGTTTTAATGCTTCGCTCTCTTGATATACCTGCAAGATTTGTCAGCGGTTATGTAGTGACCGTTGGGCGAAGTAATGTGGATTCTACAGTTGTTCTGACAGATAATAACGCACATGCATGGGTTGAAGTATATTATGATGATATAGGGTGGTTGTATCTTGAAGTAACACCGTCATCGGGCAGCAGTTATATCCCGGACGCAAGACCGCACTCCCCCCGGCAAGATATTACCGATGATGAGGATGACCTGACTCCGACACCAACACCGCGCCCCGATGAAAACCTGTTGTCTCCGGATAATGAGCCGCCGCAAAACGGAGGTGAAAACAGACCTACTGACTCGACGGGCGGAGACGGGAGGCAAAATGTGTTCGATATCCCGCCGTGGCTGTTTAGTATGTTACAAATCATTATATATGGTGCTATTATAATTTCTGTTGTAATAGTGCGTTCTACTGTTGCAAAATACTTCAGGGTGAAACGGTTTAATCAGGCTGATACAAATAAAGCCGTTATATATATATGGCGCTATGCACAGCGGCTAAACAGCAAAAATCCGGAACCTCCGGATGAAATCGAAGAGCTTGCGTTAAAGGCACGTTTCAGTCAACACAAAATCAAGGAGGAAGAGCGCACCGTTATGGTTCGGTACGCACTAAAGCTTGCCGACAGGGTTTATTGGGGAAAAAACTATTTCGGCCGTTTCGTTCTTAAATATGTAAAAGCGTTATATTAACGTTGGATAATTTTACAAAAAAGGCTGTTGCAAAATGTGCAACAGCCTTTTTTGCTGACCGAAAAGGTTAATTTCGGGTTTTTTGAAAAATTTTTTCGGTGTGAAAAGAATGTAGAAAATGATGAAAATCGGTGTTAAAAATGTGAAAATCGGTTTTAATTTTACACACAATATGGTGAATTTTACACATAAAATGTAGACAAATATTATCATAATAATGACAAAAATATGATAAATTGTTGTTGACTAATCCAAAATCCTCGTGTAGTATTTGAATCCCTTAAACCGGAAAAATGATTTTGGAGGAGATTATGAAAGTTAAATTACTTATTGCGACAGTTGATGGAACATATGCAAAGCTTCTTTCCGATAATATATCGGAGTTTCACTCAGACACCATAGATGTCAGCGTTTGTAATGCTTTGGAAGCTCTCGGGGAAGTGACGCTGAGCAGGAGATACAACGCTGCACTCATCGATTCGGCATTCATTGCGCAAATTGATGCAGGTAAAATTCATTTACCATTGCTGTTATGGTCCGAAAATGATGCCATACCGGAAGCGTCGTCCGGGTATGAAAGAATAAGCAAGTATCAACGGGTATCATCAATTGTTGCGGCAATTCTCGAAAGGTATGCAAAAATATCAAACAATAACCATGACCCGGAGCCTAAGCAAGCAAATATTACAGCCGTCTGGTCACCTGCCGGAGGGGTCGGAAAAACAAGCATTGCACTTGCGTATGCGTTATCGAATGCACCAAAGGACAAAATGACACC
The DNA here is from genome assembly GCA_009784725.1 of Oscillospiraceae bacterium. Classification (GTDB taxonomy): domain Bacteria; phylum Bacillota; class Clostridia; order Oscillospirales; family Oscillospiraceae; genus WRMH01. The sequence goes on along the minus strand of WQXS01000012.1, from coordinate 27,032 downwards.
GGGAAAGGAAGTTTTTTACTTAAATCTTGAGGACTTCTCGAGTATTCCCGGATATTTTTCCGAAAACGGAAAGAGTATAAGCTCTGTTTTCGAAATGCTTGAAAATCATGACGGTGATACAGAAATGCTGATCAAAGGAATTCGCTGCTCAGATAAAGGGGTCACATTTCTCGGAAGCCCGGATAATTATGAAGATATATGTATTTTGTCAAACGAAAACATTCATGAGCTGATAACCTGCTGTGCAAGACTTGCCGACGAGCTTATCGTGGACCTGTCATGCAGCTGTGATTCCCGTGTGAAAAAAGTTTTTGAAATTGCCGGTAAAATAATGATTGTTACGGACGGGACATCAGCAGCAACAACCAAGCTTGCTCAATTTATGGAGCAAAATAATGTGTATGAAACAATTAAGGAAAAAATAACCTTTGTGGCAAATAAAGATGCGGTAATAAATGAATCAAAAACCGAGCTGATAATATCTCTTCCATACCTGCAATCAAGCAACGGGATTTCTTTATGCACAGCTTTGTCCGAGTGCTTTACGAAAGAGTGGCAGTAATTATGACAGAAGAATACAAAGCAGAAATAATCAGTCTTTTGAAAACTGAAATGCAAAATCACGCTGATTTAACCAACTTGGACGATACTCAGCTGAAAAACCTTATAACGGATACACTTGATAAAAAAATATCTCAGGTGAAAATGTTAAAAACCGGAGCGGATAAAGATTTATTGACAATGAATTTCAAGGAAAAGAATCTTGTTCAGGCAGCGGTTTATGAATCAATCCGCGGGCTTGGAATACTGGGAGGAATAATTGTCGATCCGGAAGTAACGGAAATTATGATCAACGGATATAAAGATATTTTTATTGAAAAGGAAGGCAGATTATTTAAGCTGAACAGCCGCTTTGAAAGCCGGCGGGAGCTGGAAATAATAATAACAAAATTCGTTTCAAAGGCGGGGCGCGCAGTAAATGAAAGTGAACCGATAGTTGACTTCCGTCTCGACGACGGGTCACGGGTTAACGTTGTTATGCAGCCCGTCGCATTAAACGGGCCGATAGTAACAATGCGCCGTTTTCCGAAAGAAGCAATGACAATAGAAAAGCTGATTGAGTATAACTCATTAACACCGGAGGTTGCCGAAGCTCTAAAGCTGCTGGTAAAAGCGAAATACAACATTTTCGTATGCGGAGGTACGGGTAGCGGAAAAACAACGTTTTTAAATGCTCTGTCAAATTTTATCCCGGATGATGAACGGATAATAACAATTGAGGATTCTGCAGAGCTTCAAATAAAGAATCTGAATAATCTTGTTCAGCTCGAAACAAGAAATGCAGGAGCAGACGGCAAAGGGTCAATAACAATACGCGATTTGATTAAATCGGCACTTCGGATGCGGCCCGAACGTATTGTGGTCGGCGAGGTCCGCGGCGCAGAAGCTCTCGATATGCTGCAGGCGATGAATACGGGGCATGACGGTTCTCTTTCGACAGGACATGCAAATTCCACAAGTGATATTCTAAGCCGCTTGGAAACAATGGTGCTTCAAGGAGCAAAAGGGTTACCGCTTGAAGCGATACGCCGTCAGATAGCTTCGGCTGTAGACATTATTATTCATTTATCACGTTTGCGCGATAAAAGCCGCAGAACCATGGAGATAGTTGAAGTAACGGGGTACGATTCCGCTACAGGAGATATTAAGTTAAATACATTATATAAATTCCGCGAATCAAAAAGTTGTGTAAAAGGAAAAGTAACGGGAGCATTAGTCCGGACACCCAATCCGATGGAAAATACTTATAAACTGTGCGCTGCCGGAATAGATGAGAAAATATAAACGGTTGAATGTGAATACTCAAAGCTGAATGTGAGTACTCAAAAAGGAGGTTAAAATGGAAAAAGCAATTACACTCCCCGATTACAGGCAATGTTCATCTGCGGCTGTTGACCATATAGTTGCGTTTGTTATTGGTTTTGCAGCAGGGTTTTTAATTCTTTTCATCTTCTATAACCTGATAGTTCTATCGCTTATCGGAGGAGCAATATTCGGAGCAGTCAATATTTTCATTTCGATGCATTCATCAATAAAAAAACGTATTTTAAAGCTTCGTATTCAATTTTATGACCTTCTTGAGGCAATGTCTGTTGCCATGCGTGCAGGTAATCCGATGCTGCTATCTCTGCAAAGCGCAAGAGAGGATTTGATGCTTATCTATCCCGAAAACAGCGACATTATTACAGAGCTTGATATTATTATCGGCAAATTTAACAATGCAGTTCCATTATCCGAATCATTTTCAGACCTGGCAAAACGCAGCGGCCTTGAAGACATTGCAGGGTTTGCATCTATCTATGCAACAATAGAAGGAAAATCCGGCAGAGCAGATGAAATAGTCCGTGAAACACAACAAATTATCGCCGACAAAATGGAAATTGAAATGGAAATTGACACATTGATGACGGCTGCAAAGTCCGAAGTAAATATCATGCTTATGATGCCTCTTGTGATACTGGGTGTAATCGGTTATGCGGGGGCGGGTTTTATGGACGCAATATATACAACGGCAGCGGGGAGAGTTGTTTCAACAGGCGGGCTGATTGTTTTTATTCTAAGTTATGTCATGGCGAGAAAGTTCAGTAATGTAAAACTATAAGGAGAATACGAATGCATTATATATTATTGATTACTGCTACATTGCTGATAACAGCATGGCTTGTTCTTCTCTTCAGGGTGACAAAGGAGGACTGGGTGCAGGCTGCCTATGCGAAGGTATTTGACGACCATCAGCTCATGAAAAAGCTGCGTATAAAAGATATTCAAGCATCGGAGAAGCAAAACGGATACAGTGGTTTTTTACTTACTGTAATTAAGAAAATTTACGGAAACTCAAATAAAAAGATAGAAAAACTGGAAACAGATATTAACAGACTTCATACGGGTAATTTAAAAAGCGTAAATATCTTTCTTATGCCAGGATATGTTTTACAACGTGAGGTCAGCGGAATCGGTAAAGGGAATATTCATAAGATGATTATTTCGAAATGCTTTGAGTTATACGGAAAAAAACATGCAACCAAAAAGACAAAACAAATACTCGCAAAAATACTATCATATCCCATTATCGGGGTTGCTGTTACTTTACTGCTTGGGGCTGTTTTTTCGGCAACAGGTAACGTTACTGTCGGTGGTTCAATTTCCGGCTTGGGGACACTTTTGATTTTTGTGCTGATTTATGCGATTTATGACGAGCTTAATGATTTAGTGCAAAAACGCCGCAGTGCAATTATTAAACAATTTCCCAATGTTGTTTCAAAGCTTGCTTTGCTTGTAACATCGGGAATGATAATGGACAGAGCCTGGAAAGAGACTGCATACAGCAGAGAATCAGAGCTTTACCGTGAAATGAGGATAACATCAAAGGAGCTTGATAATCTGGTCAGTCCCGAGGTTGCATACAGTAATTTTATTAACAGCTGCAATACCAAGGAAAGTGCAAAGCTCGCCTGCGCAATAATGCAAAATCTTTCAAAAGGAAATGCCGAAATCGGGAGGCTTTTAAAAGATATGGCACGTGAGGCATGGCTTGAAAGGCGGCATATTGCAAAACGTGATGCCGAAAAGGCGAACTCGAAGCTGATGATTCCGACAATGCTTCTGTTTCTGGCAATTCTGGTCATGCTTATGGTGCCGGTTGCAATGAATTTTTCATCTTTTTAATGAGGCATTATACGGAAAACAAAAACTAAGGAAAGGAGGAACTGAAAATGTGGAAAGGTTTTTTAGAGTATCCCCGTATGGCTTACAAAGGGATAAAAGAGTATGCAGGTGCATTTATAAAGGACGAACGGGGTTTATCGGGAGTTGTTGTAGCGATACTTCTGATACTTGTAGCAGTGCTTGCAGTTGTACTTATTTGGGGATTCTTAAGCGGATGGCTTGCGGAATTATGGGAACAAATCACAGGAAGAGCAGGCGGTATTTCATAAAAGGATTAGCCTTCGATACAACGGGTGATGCAGTTGTTGAAGCAGCAATTCTTTTCCCGGTTATGATTATGATTTTTGCAGCTCTTGTTATGCTGTCGGTTTATCTTCCGGCACGGGCGGTGTTGCAGCGTGCGACTCAATACGCTGCAACAGCGCTTGCAACAGAAATGAGTGATACATGGCTTTTCTACGATGAAGGCAGCATGTCATATTACCGTCATTCCGGGAAAGAGCAGTTAAAAAACATATATGCAGATTTTTTTACAAATGACAGTAATACGGAATCCAGAGGAGAAAAAATCGTACATACACTTGAAAGCCGCTCAATAAGCTCAAAATCGGGACAATTATCTGTTGACAGCAGTATTGTGAGCAACATTTTATACAAAGAGGTTGTTGTTACGGCAACCAGAGATTATCAGATGCCGGTTAATTTATCGTTTATCGGGTTTCCTGAAATGATTTCGGTAACAGCGACATCAACCGCTGCGGTTCAAAATGCGGAGGAGTTTGTCCGAAGCATTGATATGGCCGGAGATTTTGCAGAGTTTATTGCAGACAGATATAACCTGCATGACATTACAAATGCAATCAGTTCATTCGGCAGCAGGATAACAACTCTTTTAGGCTGGTAAACGGGAGGGATGGTTTTGCGGGGTTTCATAAAAAATGTAAAAGGTGCGGTAACAGTATTTATAACACTGCTGCTCATTCCTGCCATGCTGGTAAGCGGGACTGCGGTTGACCTTGCGAGAATTCATACAGCCCGAAGCATTATTCAAGATGCAAATCAGCTTGCGGCAAATGCCGTTCTGAGTCAATATGACGCATTACTGAAGGACTTATACGGTTTGTTCGGTGTTGCCGAGGATGACCCTGTTCTCGGGAGTCTGCTTGATGATTATATAAAAGTTTCTGTTTTCGGAGAAAGCGGACAGGACAAATCGCTCGGAACATTGCAGCTATTTTACGGAAGCAATATTTCCTCTGCCGAACCTGTTTTTGCCGACGGGAAAAACTTACGGAATGCCGACGTATTACAAAGGCAGATAGAGGATTATATGAAATTCCGAGGTCCTGTAATTATTGTTCAGGATATATTGGAGCTGCTTGGTTCAGGGACATTTAAAACAGACTCAGGCATAATTAATGACAAGCTGGATGTTGAATCTGCAATTGCAGACATTTATGAAAAATACAAGGAATTATACACTGCAATAACGGCAGCCGATAAATGTGACCAGGTCGGAGCGGGAATTGCCGGGTACACAGTAGGAACTGTTTCATCGGCACTTGAGCGTTTAAAAGAAGAATTTAAGAGTCTTAGAGCATGTTATGAGGCATGGGAAAAAGCAGTCAGCATGAATGTAAAAAATGACCTTGCGGCAAAGTACAAGGCAATTCTTTCAAATATAAGAATACTGACCATTGGAGGCTCTGTCGGGAGCAGCTGGAGTAACGGCAGGTGGACAAGCTTTTCAGGTTCGTTACTTGGTCTTAACAAAAGAATAGAAAATGCAAAGGACAACTCAAACAGGTTTAAGGATGAGTTTGATGCGGTAGTAAGTATTGCAATTGAAATTGACGGTATGAAAAATGAATTGAAGCAAAAAATAGATAATCTTGAGCAAAGGCTGAAAAATGAAAACATCAATGACGATCTTTTAACAGCACTTACCGAAAAAACAGGAACACCTGCAAAGTCAATCATTGAAAGATACAGAGATATTGTCAGTTGGGACAGTCTTGAGGAAATGTCAAATATATACAGTGATAACGGATATTATTATATTGATGAAATTATGAAGCCGTATCTTGATGAAATTATATACAGAAATGCGGGAAAACCGTCAGATGCAAGCTTAACACGCCTGCAGCTCGAAAATATTACTTCAAATCCTGCTTTATTTTTATCGGAGAATGTAGAAGCGGAAGACAGTCTTGCAGCTGTTTTTGCCAAAGCAAACGTTACATACGGGGTGCCGCCGGGATTTTTGAAATTTGCAAATTGTTCGCAAGAACATAAGGCTTTTTTTGATGAACTGTTTAATATGATGAACCAGCCTGTTGTGTCACCGGTGAAATTATATGACGGACAAAAAGATGCAAGCGGTTCAAACTCCGAAGCAAAGCAGCGAAGTATGATAAATGATTTATTGAATCTGGTTAATACTGCATATGACGGCATGGCAAATAATCCTCTTGGTGCAAAGCACATAAATAATAGTGCAGGTGCTGATGCAAATAAATTAAATATGAAGGATATCACAAAAATAATTCCCCGGGCATCAAATGAGCCCGTGGCTAGTGTTATATCCGACCCTGAGGGAGCTGTTATAAAGGCTGCGGACTATTTACTTTTGCTTTCATACTGTGCTTCGGTTTTCTCCGACTATACGTCTGCGCGACCCGAAAGCAACGGAAAAACCCGGGCTGATATAAGCGCATTAAAATATCCGAAATCGGTAACGGGAGTACCTCTGAGTCCCGAGGTTAATTACTTTTTCCAATCCGAGCTGGAATATATTTATAACGGCAGTCAAAATGCTTCCGCAAATTTAAGTGCGGTTTCAAGGCTTATATTTATTGTGCGGCTGATATGCAATTACATAACTGTTTTCAGTGTAAGAGACGTAACAATGGTTATTACAAGTATCAGAACGGCTTTTGCGTGGAATCCGCCGCTTGCGCTTTTGCTTGGTGAGCTTGCCAGAGCGGCATTTGTTGCTGCGGAATCTGCTGTTGATGTAGCAACACTGAGAGCGGGGTATAATTTGCCGCTTATCAAGAAAGGAAGAAGCGGAGAATGGGTTTGCAGCCCGAGCGGGATAGCAAAAGCTATGGCTGATATCGGTACGGAGCTTATAAGCTCAGGCAATGAGAATAATTCAAATGAAAAAGGCCTCAGTTACTTAAATTATATAATATTTTTCTTTCTTGCAAAGGGTCTTGTTTCTTCAGATGCTTCATATGACATGCTAATGCGTACGGCAGATTTGATTGAATGGAATGTAATTAACTACAGAAACGGGATTTTCAGCGACGAAGGAAAAATGGCAGGGGCATTAGCCGGGAGCGGAAGCTTTAAGCTCATTGATATGAAAACAGATTTTAGTATAACAACGACTGTAGATATGAAAATGCTGTTTCTTTCGATGTTTTTTTCTCAGAAGTTTTCGGCATCAAACGGCCTCGGTATGCCCGGAACAATGCCTGTAGAGGTCACGGATCATAGGGGGTACTGATGAAAAAAACAATCGGGAATATCGGAAAAGATGAAAAAGGATATATTGTAGTTGAAACCGTTGGAACATTTATCCCTTTTACACTGCTTGTCATATCGATTTTAAGCCTTGTTAATATTGTTACCCTGCAGGCCCGTGTGCATAATGCTCTGACACAAACTGCGAATACTCTTTCAATGTACAGCTATGTATTATATGCAACGGGAAAGTCGGACGGGTTAAAAACAGCAGACAATAAAGCAAACGCCTCACGGGAGAACATAAATTCTGTTATTTCGGGTATTGAGTCTTTGTCGAAAGGAAACGGATTTGACAGAGGGGGCGGCAGACAGGTGTTAAATACGGCGCAATCAGCTGTCAGTGACCCGAAAGCAGCACTTGAAGGATTGTTAAATTTCGGAGCGGGAGAACTCAGAAGCCGGGTATCTGCTCAGTTTGCCGAACCCTTTATGGGGAGGTATCTTGCAAATGGTGAAATGTCCGCAGATGAGTATCTAAGCAGTGTAAGAGTGAAGAATTTTGATTTAACTCAATGTGTAATCATTGACAGAAATGAAAATATTTTACTGACTGTTGAATATGAAATTGAGTATACCTTTGGAGCATTGAGGCTTCCTTTCGGACCGGTGTTAAAGGTAACTCAGAGTGCTGTTACAAAAGCATGGCTCGGCGGCAGCGGAGAGGGGTATTGGTGATGTTAATGGATAGTAACAAACGCAGTATTGCGTACTATTGTGCAGGGTTTGTTATTGTTATGTGCCTTTGGCTTATAGTTTATGCAAATAATTATTCTGCTCTTTTATTTCTCAGATTTGTACTGCTGATAATTTTCGGTTATACAGCAATGGTCTTTGACATAAGAATAAGGAAAATTCCCAATCTGCTGGTGTTACTTATGTTTATTGCCTGGCTGCTGTTATTATTTCCGGTTATGTTTTATGACATTGGATTCGGTTTAACTATGCTGACGGATTCATTGCTCGGCATGCTTACCGGAGGAGGATTGTTTTTCCTGGTTTATGTCATAAGCCGCAGAGGGCTTGGCGGAGGAGATGTGAAGTTTATGGCAGCAGCCGGATTGTATCTCGGGTTTAGTGAAACCGTCCCGGTAATATTTTACGGAACACTGCTTGCGGCGGTAACAGGAATAGTTTTAATTCTGCTTAAAAAAATCAAACGAAAAGATACAATGCCGCTCGCACCGTTTTTATTCGTCGGCATTATGATTACAGCTTTTTCCGGATAAAGGAGGAGTACAATGAAAAAACTTACAAGGGTGTTAATCTGCACAGGTTTTTTGACCTTATTGTTAATTTCATGGATTATTGTTTCAACTTCGAAACAGGCGGCAGAAAAGCAGATAATTCTGATTAATCAGGCGACAGATATGATGAATAACGAAATCTATATAAAAGCTGCTCCGCTGCTTGAAGAGGCTGCCGGTTATAATGCGGCACACAGGGATTTGGCAGAAACGGAGCTGAAAAGAGTATATCTTAATCTGATCGACAAGAAGGGATTCTCGCGTAAGTATTTAAGCTTACTCGACAAGCAAATGAACAGACACGACGTTTCTGCAAACGTTTTTATTGAAGCTGCACAGTACCATTTACAAAACAATAAGATAAAGGAAGCCTTGGAAGTACTTAAGCAAGGAATTGAAATAACAAACGATGAAAATATCCGGGTTATATACGAAAGAAACCGTTATGCTTATGAAATTCACCGTCCGGCATTTGACAATGTAACTTCTGTATTTGGCAGGACAATACAAGTTCAAATTGACGGAAAATGGGGTATCTGCGATGATACTGCTTCGTTAATAATCCCGTGCCTGTACGATAAAATAAGCAACTTGAATGAAGGCATAGCAATTGTAAAAGACGGCAGTAATATTTATGCGGTTGACAGGGAGAACAATAAAACAGCAGTTGCCGGTATAGCTCTTGATGATTTCGGGAATATTGCAGACGGCAGGGTTCCGGTATTTGTAAACGGGTTGTGGCAGAGAGCAACAGATGAATTTGAACTTGGGGCAAGTCTGTTTGAAGATATCGGAATGTATTCAAACGGGTATGCAGCTGCTAAAACCGGTGGAAAATGGGGTGTAATCGATATAAATAATAAATGGCTGATACCCGCACAGTATGACGGAATAGTCCTCGATGAAATGAAGCGCTGCTTCGCACAGGGTTCTTTATTTGTCCGTACCGGCAGCGGAGTAAATCTTTTTACCGACGGAGCATTTACGGGAGAATATTATGAAGATGCGCATCCTTTTGGCGAGGAAGGTTATGCTGCCGTTAAACGAAACGGAAAATGGGGATTTATTGATGTAAACGGAATTGTAATTATCCCGTTTATATTCGATGATGCTTTATCCTTCGGGCAGCATCTTGCGGCTGTTAAAACAGAAGAAGGCTGGGGATATGTATGCAGAGAAGGGAAATTGGTAATTGATGCGGTTTTTTATCAGGCAAAGAGTTTTTCAAATGGCTCTGCCCCGGTCTTAACAGACCGCGGCTGGCAGTTAATAACATTACTGGAATATAAGAGAGGAGTTAGTCTATGAATTACGAAATCAAAAATAAAACCGACTTTTTAACAGGGTCATATCTTGAGGTTAAGGTGCCTGAAGAAGAAATTGACTATAATGCGCTTTATACAATCAAAGCCGATTGTCCGGAATTTATCCTTCCGTTTCACTACAAAAATACAAGCGGTCATGTCGAGTTTGTCCATAAGGTCGGAACACTGTGCAAGCTGCAGTATTTTTCCGGAGACCTTTCTGCAAAGGAATATGCAAATCTGTGGCAAAACTTACTTGAACCGCTCCTCGTCTGCGGAGATTGGTTTATGAACCCCTGTTCGTTTGTTTTAAAAGCAGACTATCTTTATTATGACAAAGATAAAAAAGCTGTTTGTTATGTTTATATACCATCTGTAAACGGCTGCTGCGGGTATGATGCATTCTACAATATGGCGGTGGAAGTATCAAAGTTAATGACTGTTTCCGATGCGGTTTTAGAAAATAAGGTGCTTCGTGCGATTATGAAGGACTTTAATCCTCTTGAGTTTTTGCAAATGCTTAAAAATCACGCATCCGAATGCAATGATGCGTTAAATCCACCGGAAAATGCACCTGATAGTGCAGCGGCTACGGAGCTCCCGGTTACTCGGGATAATCAGCCGGAGCCTGTTACAATCGAAAAAACAGACCCGGATGTTTTTACGGGGGAAATTGAATTTGACTTTTTACCGGATTTAACGGCATCGTCTCAGAAAAAAGAAAAAGAACAGGGCGGGTATAAAATATTCAGCAGCAGAAGCAAGAAGAAAAAGACGGCACAAAAACCGGCTCCTCAAAACGGTGTGCAGGAACATGAAGCCAAACAAATGAAAGAGACCGGCTCCAAAGCTTTGCCTGTTGCAAAAATACATGAAGATGCAATGGACATAACACAAAGTACTTCTTTAATGCAGGGCGGGACGGGGTTAAGATATACCGGGAACTCACAGATGCCGCCTGTTATCAGGGTTAATATAAATGAAGGTGAAATATTTACGGTTGGCCGTTTTGATGCGGCTGTCGGGAAAAAGCAGTCAAGCTTTGAATTTGATAAAAAGACAAAAGCAGTAAGCCGCCGCCATGCTGTAATTGAAAGAAGTGCTGACGCTTATAGTATTATTGACCTGTCATCAAGTGCAGGGACCTTTGTAAATGATAAAAAACTGCCGCCAAACACACCACACGGTCTTGAAACAGGTTTTCGTGTGTCTTTTGGCAACTCCGGTGCTGATTATGTATGGGAAAACAGTTAAACCGGACTCATATATTCGTCGGACATACCGCTATAAAACACAGCTGGGTACAGGAGGAAGCGGAACGGTTTATCTTGCAAAACATATGCGGCTTAACAAAAATGTTGTTATAAAAATAACAAATGACTGTTCTCCCGAAGCTGTTAAAATCCACAGAAATGAAGTTGAAGCTCTTAAAAATATAAAAAGCCTGCATATACCGCAAGTTTTGGACTTTTTTATAGAAGAAGATAAAAGCTATACGGTTATGGAATATATTGACGGTGTAAGCTTTGACAAACTATTAAGAGAAAAAAGAAGCTTTTCCGAACCGCAGATTATGTGTTGGTATATCCAGCTTGCTCAAACTCTTGATGTAATCCATAAACGCAATATTTTTCACCGTGACATAAAGCCTGCGAATATAATGCTTACAACAAACGGAGATATATGCCTTATTGATTTTAACTCTGCATTTGTCATCGGGAATAATACGGGCGTAATAAGCCGCAGCATGGGATATGCTTCACCCGAGCAGTATGAGTACTTCAAAATATGCAAAAGCAGGCAAAAAGAAATTATGAAACATAATTTTGAATATCTGGAGACCGCCTTACTTGCGGGTGATTGCAGAACAGAACCATGTACAAGAGCAAGTTTGCATGTAAACACACAGGAAAATATTGGATTGAGAAATATTGATTGGGGATTATCGGATATTTACAGTCTGGGTGCGACGATATTTCATTTCCTTACAAAAAAACGCCCGCCTGTAAAACCCGGCGATGTTGAAAAAATAACAAATATGGAGGGTTATTCAAGACAGTTACCGGAAATTATACAAAAATCAATGAATTCAGACCCGCTGAAACGTTTTTCATCGGCAAGGGAGCTTTATGACACACTACTAAACCTGATGTAGTTAATACATCAGGTTTTTGCGTTTACCTTGATTATTGTGCCGTTTTGCTGTATGATAGCGGTTAAAGTGAGGTCTCGGTAAATGGTAAAAATTGCTCCGTCGATTCTTGCGGCGGATTTTACACAGCTTGGAAATGATATAAAAAGCGTCAGTACTGCGGATTATTTGCATTTTGATGTAATGGACGGTTTATTCGTACAGAATATTTCATTTGGGATCCCTGTTTTGGAATCTGTCCGTAAGTTTACGGATATGATTTTGGATATCCATCTTATGATTGAAAAACCGCTTCGTTTTGTCGAGAAATTTGCAGAATCGGGCGGGGACATTATAACCTTTCATGTTGAAGCGGAAACACCGGAAAATATCAGGCTTGCAATTGATAAAATTCACGGGCTTGGAAAAAAAGCAGGTCTTTCACTTAAACCGGAAACACCTGCCGTTGAAGTTTTGCCTTATATTGATATTTTGGATTTAGTACTTGTGATGACTGTTGATCCGGGATACGGCGGTCAGGAGTTTATTGCGGACATGTTGCCTAAAATAAAAGAGCTGAGTGATATTATTAATATACGGGGATTAAACTGTGAACTGGAAGTTGACGGCGGAATAAATCCGGAAACAGCCGCTCGATGTATAAAAGCGGGAGCAAATGTACTTGTTGCCGGAAATGACGTGTTTAATTCTCATGACAGGGCTGCACATATTACACTGCTTCGAGGTTATTAGAAAGGAAATAATAAATGGATTATTTTCCGTCTGCTCTTGAAAATTTGATTGATAAATTTGCGATGCTGCCCGGCATTGGAAGAAAGACTGCGCAAAGGCTGGCGTTTTTTATGATATCACTTCCGGATGAAGAGGCAAACGCTTTTGCCGATGCAATAACCGACGCAAAAAAAAGTGTTGAATTTTGCACAGTATGCTTAAATCTCACAGATGGAGAAATATGTGTGGTTTGCCGTGACAGCAGGCGTGATACGGGAACAATTTGTGTTGTTCCGGACCCGAAGGGTCTGCTTGCAATTGAACGTTCACATGAATACAGCGGAAGATACCATGTGCTGCATGGTGTTATTTCACCGACGAACAATATCGGACCCGATGATATAAAAATAAAAGAACTCGTCGCCCGTGTATCCGACGGCAGTATTGAAGAAGTTATTATGGCTACAAACCCCGACACGGAGGGAGAAACAACAGCAAGGTATATTTCCCGGCTGCTGCATCCGTTCGGAATTAAAGTAACAAGGCTTGCTTATGGAATTCCCGTGGGCGGAAGCCTGGAATTTGTGGATGATGTAACACTTATGCGTGCGCTTGAAGGCAGACTGGAAATGTAATTTATCCTATGAAATTAAGGGTGTGTTTGTGAGCCCTTCAATATTCGCAAACGTATAAAAATCCAAAGGAGATAAATTTATTTAATGGCTAACAAACTAAAAATCCTGTCACTTGGCGGTTTGAACGAAATCGGCAAGAATCTGACCGTATACGAACACGGTAATGATATTATTATTGTCGATTGCGGTCTTGGTTTTCCCGACGATGATATGTACGGAATAGATATAGTAATACCCGATATTTCTTATCTGATACTGCATAAGGCAAAAATTAAAGGAATCATTCTGACACACGGACATGAGGACCATATCGGAGCATTACCATATGTAATGCGGGAAATTAATGTACCGATTTATGCTACACCGCTTACCGCAGGGCTTACAGAAATTAAACTTGCAGAGCACGGGCTTTTGGAAACAACGGTTTTGGAAGTGAAAAAGCCGGGTGATATTATTAAACTCGGATGCTTTAAGGTTGAACTGATTCATGTTAATCACAGCATTCACGATACTGTTTCTCTCGCGATAAAAACACCTCACGGAACAGTAATTCACACAGGTGATTTTAAAGTTGACACAACTCCCGTTTCGGGGGAAATGATAAATCTAGCAAGGTTCGGCGAGCTTGGCAAATCCGGTGTTCTTGCTTTGCTGTCAGATTCAACAAATGTGGAAAAACAAGGTTATTCAACATCTGAGAGCAAAATTGGTGAAAGATTTGAAGAACTGTTCCGTAATTGCTCCCAGCGTATAATAGTTACAACCTTTGCATCAAATGTGCACAGGGTTCAGCAGGTTATTGACTGTGCGGCAAAATTCGGCAGACGTGTCGCAATCACAGGGCGAAGCATGGAGAATGTACTTCGTGTATCAACCGAGCTTGGTTGTGTGAATATACCTGACGGACTTGTAATGGAGCTTAGTAAAATAAACAATCTGCCTCCGGAAAAAACTGTAATAATAACTACAGGCAGTCAGGGAGAGCCGATGAGTGCTTTGTACCGGATTGCATTTTCCGGGCATAAGCAAATTGAAATTAAATCGGGAGACAGAGTAATAATATCTGCATCTGCAGTCCCGGGTAACGAAAAAACTGTAAGCCGCGTCATTGATGAGCTGTTTCGCAGAGGTGCAGAGGTTATATACGACAAAGTATCCGAGCTGCATGTGTCGGGACACGCATATCAGGAAGAGCTGAAAATGATAATAGCGCTCACAAAACCGAAATTTTTTATTCCGGTTCATGGTGAGCACAGGCATTTATGCAATCATGCAAAACTTGCAGAGCAAATGGGTATAAAATCATCCAAGATAATAATTGCGGATATCGGGCAGGTTATTGAGCTTACGAATAAAACTATTACGAAAAAAGGCTCGGTACCATACGGAAAGGTTTTGGTCGACGGCACGGGAGATGTTGACTCGGTCGTACTGCGTGACAGAAAGCATCTGGCGCAGGACGGTATGCTTGTTGTAATAGTAAATCTTTCAAGCGAGGATGGCAGTTTAATCTCGGAACCCGATATCATTACCAGAGGATTCATTTATGTAAAAGAATCTGAAGAGCTGATACAGGAACTGAAAAATGTTACAATAAACACGGTCGAGAGCTTTACAAGAGAGCATCTGACAGATCAATCGGCACTAAAAAGGGCCATAAGATCTGACTTATCGGATTATCTGTACAAAAAAACAAAACGTAAGCCGATGATTCTGCCTACGGTTACAGAAATCTAATTTTTATGTATACTTTAGCGAAATTGGAGATTGTTAACAAAAAATTCATTAAAGGTATTGCATTTCGTGATTTTTTGTAGTATAATACAGGGTACAAAAAGTGGAGGACGGATTTTCCCAAGAAAGTTTTTACTTTCTTACACCCGGTAGAAAGGATGGAGGGTACAATGAACATTTCAGGAGTAACACAAACTGCACAAATACTTCCCGGCTCACAAACACCTGCAGCAGAACCATCGGTTCAATCAGCAGACGTAGCCCAAGCAGCAACGGGAGCAGACGCAGTTAACTTCAGCGCTCAAGTTCAAACACAGGTTATGGACATGGCACAAAGCGCATTTGAAAATGCCGCCAATGAACTCATCAGCACAATGGCTGCAGCCACAGGTGTCGGAAGCCACGTAGACGTATCTGTTTAAATTAAAATTTAATACCGAACTAAAACGCTGCATTCGTGCGGCGTTTTTTTATTATGTAATTTCTCTGTACATGGCGGGTGCGTCGGCTTTTTTAGCATGCTCGGAGATTGTGAGGACCTCTGTTTTAAGAACCCGTTCACCGAAGTGGATTTCAATAATATCGCCGGGCTTGACATCATATGATGCTTTTACAACCTTTCCGTTAACAAAAATACGTCCGTTGTCACAGGCTTCGTTTGCTACCGTGCGGCGTTTTATTAAGCGGGAAACTTTTAGGTATTTATCAATACGCATATGATTCTCCTGATTAAAATAAACGGTGCGGGAAATCCCGCACCGCCGATTTTGTGGTTTACTGACTTATTTCTTTGCAACTGCATCCTTAAGAGCTTTACCGGCTTTAAATACAGGTGATCTTGTTGCAGGAATCTTGATGGGTTCTTTTGTTTTGGGGTTGCGGCCGATGCGTTCTGCACGGTTTTTAACATCAAAGATACCAAAGCCTACGAGTTGAACTTTTTCACCTTTTTTGAGTGCTGCCGAGATTGAATCGATTGTTGCGCCGAGAGCTTTTTCGCTGTCTTTTTTTGACAGACCGGATTTTGCAGCGATTGCATTGATAAGTTCTGTTTTGTTCATTTGTGTTTTTCCTCCAAAAATTTTTATATAATTTCCAGGTAACCAGTGGTTTCAATTAACCCTGTGGTTTCCTCTATATTAAAGAAGTTATATTACTTCTCTAATTTCGACTCGCGGTAGAGCTTCTCCAGCTCTTCTAAAGAAACATTACTGATGCGGCGGCCTTGTCCCTTAATGCTCTTTTCTATTTGCTTGATGTCTTCCCAAAAGCTTATTGCTTCTTCGCTTGTTACTGCCAGCATACTGCCAAACACATGAGGGTGGCGACGAATCAGTTTCTTGCATGTTGCGTTAACAACATCGTCGAATGTAAAACTTCCATCGTCTTTGGCAATGTCGGCGTGAAAAACTACTTGCATCAAAACATCGCCTAACTCTTCAAGCAACTCTTCCGTGTTTTCTTCATCAATCGCATCTGCAGTTTCTTGTGCTTCCTCGATTATGTTGCTTCGGATACTCTTATGTGTCTGCTTGCGATCCCATGCACAACCCTGCTCTGAACGTAATAAACTCATCAGCTTTTGCAGGTCGTTAACATCGTATCTGAGTTTGCTTTCAAAATCTACCATACTTTTTCTCTTTCCGCAAGACAAATTTTAAGTTTTTTTGCTTAAAATACACATAAAATCAATATTTTTTTCAAAATAAATAAAAAAATTGCAAAAAATGTGTTTTTCCGTGTTTTTTGTTCGTAATGCCCATATTGCAGGCTCATCTGACCTTTTAGCGAAAAATCAACGCAGACCTAAAAACTCAGATAATTTTTCTCCTTTTGGAACATATGCCAGATCTTCTTTTTTAATGGTCCGGGTAAGAACAATTAAAACAAGGTAAGACAGCACACCGGTTAAAATTGCAACCCCGAGGTAAATAATTACAGCCATCCGTCCGGTTCCGAGAAAACCTGAGCAAAGCATAAACAATCCCTTATATACCGAAAATGCAACAGCAGCCATAATAAGTGTGCACAACAGGGGTTTTAGAAAACCGTTTATTAAACTGAAGCGTTCTTTGACCTTCACTGTAATTATAGTAAAATTAAGTGAAACAATAATTATGAAACATGCAAGTGTTCCAATAGATGAACCTATAATTCCCAAGTTTGGATTTGCTACAAGAATATAACTGAGTGATATTTTCACGACAGCGCCAATAGGAAATGTATAAAGTGATATGCGTTCATATCCGTTTGCCTGCAAAACTGCCACGGAAAGAAGCTGTAAAGAAACAAAATATGATGCCGCACCCAGGATTACCAGTATTGTTGTCATTGTCGTCACGGTCTGTACGGATTGAGAAGGGTCATCGAATAACGCTTTTAGTATCGGCCCTGCAAGTACCATGATGCCTGCGCTTGCGGGCATTGCAAACAGGTTTGTAAGTTTTACGGAGGATTTTGTTACCCTGCCGGCTTCACTTTTATTTTTTTGTGCAATTGCTGTTGCAATAGCGGGAATAATACTTATTGAAAGAGGAACAATCAACGTTGAAGGCAGGTTATATATTGTAAGCCCCTTTGATAAAATGCCGATTTGCTCGGCTGCCTGCGATTCCGTCAGCATAAGTGCCGATTGCAGCCTTCCAAGAACGACTCTTGTATCTATAAGAACCATGACTGACATCAATGAAGCGGTAAGGGATATTGGAATACTCACCTTCATAAACCGCAAAAACACCCGCATCCTGCTTGGGAGAGCAAGTGCAGAACCGTCCCCTTGTGCAGAACCGTCCCCCCGTGTACCTTGTGCTTTCTTGTCGATTTTTCTTTTAAACCAAAGCATAACGGGGATGCTGAGGCCGAGGCCGACGGTAACACCGGTTATCGAGCCTGCGGATATATATTCTGCCTGATACCCCATTCGTGCAAGAAAAAATGCAACGCCGATTCCGATGGCTGCTTTGCTTACAACCTCGATCATTTGCGAAACTGCAGTCGGGACCATGTTTTCAAATCCCTGCGCATAACCCCGGAAAACAGCTATTATACATACAAAAAATACGGCAGGAGCCAAAACACGGATACCCGGTGCCGCAAGAGAACTGCCCATCAAAAAAGCTATATCATTTGCAAATATAAGCATTACTGTCATTACAGTGAAGCCGATTATAAAAAAAGCCGGCATTGCTACGGAAAAATACCGCTTTACCAGAGCTGTATCACCTTTTGAGGCAGCAGTGGAAACAAGTCTGGATAAAGCGACCGGAACCCCTGCCGTAGATATTGCAAGTACCATTGCATATATTGTATATGTTATTTGGAAATACCCGACCCCTTCATCATCAAGAACATTAAAAAGCGGAATTTTGTAAATAGCACCGACTATTCTTACAAAAATTCCGGTTGCAGCAAGTATAGCCGCACCTTTTAGAAAATTTGGTTTTTTCTGTTCATGCATCGCAGGAGATTCCTTTACAATTCAGGTAATCGGATAATTTTAACTCTACATTCAATGCGCCATTTTACACCGTTAATGTATAAAAATCAACACAAAATAAGGCAAACAGTTGTAATCTGTCTACATTTGGATAAAAGCATTTTTTACTAACTTAAATCTTACTGAATAATCATTTCGGTCAAGTGTTAACATAAATAATGTGGATAAACCTGTGGAAAATGTGCAAAACCATTGGAAATATAGAATGGTGATAAAGCATGTTGCATTTATTGTAAACTAAAAATATTCATCCTAAGATGAATATTTACGTGATAATAAAATCAAAATTTGCATAAACGGCTACGATTTATTTTTCCTTACTTTTAGCATCGGTCTTATATTGGATTAAACGTACAATAGTAGGGCTTAAGATGAGGTTCACAGCAAGCTCGAGCAAGAAATTCCCGCCAATCAGAATCAGGAAAATAAATGCAGTAACATTCACTGCTCCGGCTGCAAGACCCCACTCTGTCAGTGTCGGAATAAAGAAAATATAACATCCTGCGATAAATACCCCGGTATTTACCAACGGACAAACTATAGCGGCAGAAATAGCAGCAACTGTTTTATTTATAAACTCCAGACTTCTGTACATCAATCCGGAAAGCAAACCGGCAAGTGCACCTTTTAATAAAACAACAAGAACTGTGGCTGCAGGGTTAATTACCATAAAAGGAGCTGCATCACCTGTTATTAAGACAACAAAACCAAATACCAAACCCAGCCATGTTCCGGCAAGTGCCCCAAGCAGAGCGGCTCCAACTGCTATAGGCATTAAAACAAGTGAAACAGAAAACTGTCCAAACCTGACAAATGTACCCAAAAACTGAAAGATAATAACAATTGCTGTTAGAAGTGCCAGTAAGACCAGTTTTCTGGTGTCGAATCGCTTAAAGGTTGTCATTGATTGATGTCCTCCGATTTATATTTTTCGCTGTTGCATAATATAATAGTATAGCGTTTTCCTCTGTCTTTGATTGATAAGGTCTTATCAATTTTATATGCGCTGTCATACAAAAACCTGCATAACAGTGCGGTTTTTGTTTGCGGTTGTAATATTAGTTTTATGTTGCCGTCAATTGTCCACGGTGCAGCTTTAAGGATATCTATAATTGTTTCTCCTCCCATGCCGGAGATAACAATAGTATCTGCGTCTTTATTAGTGATTGCACTCAGTCCCGGAGCTACAATAAACTCTATTGCATCGGTGACATTATACTTTTTTGCAGAGTTTTTCGCAGCTTCCAGCGAGGCAACGCTGATGTCCGTTGCTATAATTCTCTTTGCAATACCGGTCTGTGCAAGGAAAACGGGTAAATAACCATGGTCTGTACCGATATCGGCAACAGATGCTCCGCTGCTTATATAATCAACCAATTTTGATTGCCTTTTTGATAAATTAATTTGCTTCATATTGCAACGAACCAAAACAACCAAACAAAAACAGGGATTATCCGATATGCAAAGTACATTCGGAAAGCCCCCGTTTCAGTCATCGGTGCGTATTCTATCCGCACTTTAATTTCATTACTGTTTTATATACTCGGAAAGCTTTGACAGTAAGTCGTCCACATCAACACCATGAGCCGAACATGCCTGGTCAAGTGTTTCACCGCTTGCCATTGCACAGCCCAGACAGTTCATCCCTATAGACCTGAATAAAGGCACTGAGTCGGGTGCTATTTTCAGGATATCAGCAATAATCGTGTCTTTAGTTATCTGTGACATAGTTTTTACTCTTCTCTTGATTTTGCGAAGCAGTCACTGCAGTATACGGGTCTGTCGGTTTTCGGCTCAAACGGAATTAAAGCCTCTCCGCCGCAGTCTGCACATACAGCTTTGTGATACTCTCTGGGTCCGCGAGCTGCTGCTTTTCTGTTGTCACGGCAAGCTTTGCATCTTTGCGGTTCGTTTTGGAATCCGCGCTCTGCATAAAACTCTTGTTCACCTGATGTGAAAATAAAGTCTTCGCCGCATTCTTTGCATGATAGTGTTTTGTCTTCGTACATTTTAAACCTCTCTTTTGACTTTTCGTGCCCTGTCGGGTCTGTATTTGCGTTCAGCTTTTCCACTGATTATCGCCAAGTTTAGTTTTTTCGCTGTAGAATCATAGATAACTTTTTCCTGATTCGTTGCACGGCATTATCGATTGATTTATCCGGTTTTCCTAATTTAACTGCCATGTCTTTATATGACAGACCTTCTAAAAATAATTCCAGTACACCGGATTCAAATCGTGATAATGCGCCGTAAAGAAGTGTTTCAACCTCCCCGGCTTGCTCTCGTGCTATTATTCTGTCTTCAGGAACACGCAGAAAAGACGTACTCAGGGTGTCGCTTTCGTCAAGTTGAGAAGATTCTAACGAGATATAGCTGTTGAGAGGGGTATGTTTATTGCCGGATGCAAGTTTTATTGCACTATAGATTCGTCTGCGGATGCAGTATTCGGCATATGTTGAAAACTTTGCACCCTTTTCCGGGTCATATGTTCTGATTGCGGACAGCAGGCCGAGCATTCCTTCCTGGATTAAGTCTTCGCTGTCACCCCCTGCGAGGAAGTAGGGGCGGGCACATGCTCTTACCAGCCATGCATATTCAGATACAAGAGCGTCTTCTGCAGCCGAACCGTTTCCGTCTGCATTTATTTCCGTAACTTGGCTCTTATTATCACAAATACCGTTCATTGCATGTGAATTATATTTACTAAAGCTTGTTATGTCAAGCTTTTTTCACGAAAAAGTAAAAAAAACGTCAAATATTGATAAAAAAATGTACAAAATTAATGAAATATATAAATTTCTTTTGTTTTATATAATTACAAAGTACTCATTAAATCGAGTATGTTATTTGCGATTTTAAGGAAAATTACACTACAGCAATTCCATTGTATCAAGAATTTGTTGTGCGATTTTCTTGGAAAGTGCTTCGGTTTTTGCTTCGACAAGAACACGGATTATTGCTTCGGTACCGGACGGACGTACATTGATTCGGCCTTTTCCTTTGAGTGACGCTTCCTGCTTTTTTATTTCTTCTGCCAGCTTGGGATGTGACAAAATCCTGTCACGCTGTTTTATGCCTCCGGTAAGCTTAAAGCTCGGCATAACCTGCGGCAGTCTCGGTATATCCTTAACCAGCTCTGATACTGTTTTGCCGGATGCAGTAAGTACATTGAGAAATTTAAGCGCTGTAAGCTGACCGTCGCCGCATGTTATATGATCTGCGAAAATGATATGGCCCGAGGATTCACCGCCTAGATTACAGTTCAGTTTATGCATCAGCTCCAGAACATTCCAGTCACCTACATCGGAGCGGTGGAAAGTAAAGCCGTTATCACGGGCAAATATATCCATTCCTGCATTGGATACGATTGTACCGACAAATGCGTTTCCTCTTAATGTTTCCGATTCTTTCATTTCCCGTGCCATTACTGCAAGAATCATATCCCCGTCGACAGTATTTCCTTTTTCGTCGACGATAAGGCATCTGTCCGCATCTCCGTCAAAGGCGATTCCGATACCGAACCTTCCTGTTTTCATCATATCCTTCAGATAGTTAAGATGAGTTGATCCGCATTCGATATTAATATTGACCCCGTCGGGTTCATCGGCAATTACTTCAAACTCTGCATGAAGCTGCCTGAATAAAAGCCGTGCCGTTTCCGATGCAGCACCGTTAGCGCAGTCGATTGCAATTCTGCCGTTATATCTTCCGGCAGTGGAGGCCGACACTAAAAACTTAACATACTCATTTGTCCATTCGACATGGTCCCGGCTGATTCTGCCGATATCGCCGCCGGTCATCTTGTATACTTTTGTATCATCATCTATAAGCTGTTCGATATATTCCTCAAATGTATCACCAAGCTTTGAGCCGCCGCTGCCGAAAAATTTTATTCCGTTGTGTTCAAATGTATTATGTGAGGCAGATATTACTATTCCCATATCGGACTCTGTCTTTGTTGTCAGATATGCGACTGCAGGCGTCGGGAGTACACCAAGCAGAGTTACATCGGCACCTGCAGAGCATAGCCCTGCAGATAATGCTGATTCAAGCATATCACATGATATACGTGTATCACGGCCTATCATAACTCTCGGTCTGTAATCGGCTGTCGGCGGTTTCGCCTGATCTCCCGCTTGAATAAGCACAGTTGCAACAGCTCTTCCTATCTTAATAGCAAGCTCAGCATCAAGCGCCTCACCCGCTATCCCGCGTATTCCGTCAGTTCCAAAATATTTCCCCATTTATTATCTCCAATTAAAATGTCAGTTGTTCGTTTCCGGGATTTTTCAGGCCCAGGTGTTCGTATGCTTTTCCGGTAACGCAGCGGCCTCGGGGGGTTCTTGTGAGGAAGCCTTGCTGCAGCAGGAAAGGTTCGTAGACATCTTCTATTGTTATTGATTCTTCGTTTATTGTTGCTGCTATTGTTTCGAGGCCGACGGGTCCGCCGCCGTAGTTTTCGATGATGCTGCCGAGTAATCGCCTGTCTATTGAGTCGAGGCCGATTTCGTCTATTTCAAGGCGTGTCAGTGCATCGTCGGCAACTTCATATGTAATTACACCGTCGGCGGTGACCTCGGCGAAGTCTCTGACACGGCGCAGCAGCCTGTTTGCTATTCTTGGGGTGCCTCGGCTGCGAAGTGCAATTTCTTTTACTCCGTCTGCTTTAACCGGAATGGATAATATTTCGGCAGAACGTTCGACTATCGTTTGAAGCTCCTCTGTTGTGTACATTTCAAGCTTTAAGTCTATACCGAATCTGTCTCGTAAGGGTGAGGACAGCTGTCCTGCTCTTGTTGTGGCTCCGACGAGTGTGAAGTTTTTAAGCTCAAGGCAGATTGATGTAGCCGATGGGCCCTGGCCGATAATAATATCGATTTGTTTATCTTCCATTGCGGGGTAGAGAATTTCTTCAACCGTGCGGTTTATTCTGTGGATTTCATCAATGAATAGTACATCATTCTCATTTAGATTTGTAAGGAGTGCTGCAAGGTCTCGGGGTTTTTCTATTGCGGGACCGGGTGTTTTACGCAGAGCTGCTCCCATTTCATTTGCAATTATTGATGCAAGCGTTGTTTTACCGAGTCCGGGCGGTCCGTGCAGCAGTACATGGTCGAGCGGTTCACCCCGCCGTCTTGCACCTTCCAAAAATATTGAAAGATTACCTTTTGCTTTATGCTGTCCGACATATTCATCAAGTGATTGCGGGCGAAGACGGATTTCGTTTGCATCCTCGCTTGAATAGTTAGCTGACAGTAAAACTGCTTCCGAATCTTCATCCGGGAATATTTCATCACTAAAATTTATACTCATGCTAAAAATCCTTGTAAAATAGTTTCTTCGGCTTCCTGTTCATTTAATCCAAGGCACATCAGCTTAGTCAGCTGCTCTGATGCAATTCTGCCTATTGCGGCTTCATGTACGAGCTCGGCACCTTCGCTCAGGGCTGTTATTTCGGGGATTGCGGATACTTCGGCATTATGCATTATAATGGAATCGCACTGGATATGACCTCTGCACTCAGTGTGTCCCCGCATGTTAAGGTGGAATATTTGCTTTGAGTCATTTTGTGCAACAGAACGTGATATAACTTGTGCGCTTGAATTGCTGCCAAGTAATTCAACTGTAATAATAGACTCAGCAGTCTGGTCGAAATACGTCAGTAACCGCTCGGAGACAATCAACTTTGCATCCTTTTCAAGCCTTACAACAGTATCGCGTTTTGTATTGTCAACGCCTTTTATCTGAACAAGTTCAAGCTCTGCCGTTGCACCTTCTTCAATATTCATAATAGTGGTCGGGTTGAGTGTGCGTTTGCCTGAACCGTCTCCGTCACCGAAGTGTTTTTCTATATACTTTACTTTTGCACCTCGTCGTATAAAAAACTCATGAACACCGTCATGGCCGGAGTCTTCGCCGGTGTTATTGTGAATACCGCATCCTGCTACGATTATAACGTCTGCGTCCTCACCGATTTCGAATGTATTATATACAAGGTCATCCATTGTAGCAGAGAGTATTACCGGTATATGAACGCTTTCGTTTTTAGTTCCGGGCTTGACGATTATGTCAATCCCCGGTTTATCTTCTTTTGTAACAATATCTATATTTGCGGTTGTGTTTCTTGATAATTTCTCACCGTTTTTGCGGATATTATATGCACCTTGCGGTATCTCATGAAGGTCGGCGACCTCCTTGAGCAGTTTTTTATCTATTGAATCGAGCATTAAAAAGTATTTCCTTTCAACTGTCATCAGGTGTGGTAATGAATTGACAGCTATTTTCTTGCAAAGCAATTTGGACAGTAACAACCGGGTTCGGTGAAATAGTCAATATCTCCAAGTATTTTGTCCGGTTCGGTTATGTCGGCGATTTTTCCGTTACAAATTAAAATAACGTTATCGGCTAACCGCAGAATCCGTTCCTGGTGAGAGATAATAACAATGGTTGTATCACTTGTTTCATTCAGCTTTTTGAACGTTTCGGTTAATTTTTGAAAACTCCAAAGGTCAATTCCGGCTTCGGGTTCATCAAAGAGTGCAACCTTAAGTGTCCGGGCAAGAATACTTGCTATTTCCACACGTTTTAGCTCTCCGCCCGAAAAGCTTGCGTTTAACTCTCTGTCAATATAATCTTGCGCACATAGACCGACATCTGCGAGAAGCGAAAATAGCTTGCTTTCGTTTTTGTCGTCTGCGGCAATTGATAATAAATCACGGACAAATAACCCCTTAAAACGGGGAGGGGATTGAAAAGCATATCCTATTCCCAAAAGCGCACGTTCGGAAATTGATTTACCCGTAATATCCTCACCATTCAGATAAATTTCACCGCCCGATACGGGATAGATACCCATGATGGCTTTTGCAAGTGAAGTTTTTCCGCCTCCGTTCGGCCCGGTGATAACATATATTTTTTTCTTTTCGAGTGATAAATTGACATTATTAACTATCTCTACACTGTTATCCTTGGCTGAAACAGAAACATTTTTAAGCTCGAGCATATTGTATTACCCTCCGAAGAACACAACAGGATTATCCATTTATGTTCTTATGAAATATTCATTGTTATTATGTGCAAATTAGAGTAAAATGAGTCGATTGATTATATTCCAATTTAAACATTATTGTCAAGGAGTTTGAGCTTTGGTAATACTTGGGATTGACCCGGGAGTGGCTACGGTCGGCTTTGGAGTTATAAATGAAAAAGGCGGTAATCCTAAACCGAAAAGGTACGGGGTGATTTCAACTCCTGCAGGGATGCGTCTTGCTCTCAGGCTCAAGCAGATTAATGATGATGTTTCGGAGCTGATTAAAATATTTAAGCCTGACGCAATCGCCGTTGAAGAGTTATTTTTTAACACAAACCAAAAAACAGCAGTCTCCGTTGCACACGGGAGGGCTGCAGTTATTCTCGCAGGGGAAGAGCATGGAATACCGATGTTTGAATATACGCCGCTACAGGTGAAAAAAGCTGTTGCAGGATACGGCAGAGCATCAAAAAACCAGGTTATGGAAATGGTCAAGCGGCTTTTATCATTAGAGCAGATTCCAAAGCCCGACGATGCTGCCGACGCTCTTGCAATTGCAATCTGCCACGCACGTTATGCGACTTCACTAATGAATATTAAAGGGGAAGATATATGTTCTACTATTTAGAGCGAAACCGGCATTTCTTCTTTGTGTGTTCATTTTTTCTTGTTAAAGTATTCCTTGCTTACTTTTAGTTGCCTTTTAAGTATGTCTTGCCATAAATGCCCGTATATTTCTCCGGTTCCTCTTGAGACCTTAACCCGTCTGATGTTACCATCATCGTCTTCTTTTCTGTAATAATAGTGGTCAGTTTCTTTGTACAGTTCCCAGTCATCATTATTACAAAAGTTTCTTAAATCTTTCCATGATGGCACTCTATCAAGCCTCCTATCTTTTCAATATCATTTAGAATCAGAGCTTTGAATACATACGGTTTATGGGTGGCTCTGTTTCCTCTTGCCCAATATTGAAAATCATTATAGTAATCTTCGGCGTATTCAAGAATAGATGCTGCAAGTTTATTCAGAGCATCTTGCTTATCTTTACCATTTTCGGCTAAATCGATTTCATTTAGAGATATTGTGATTGTTCCGTTATTCTCTTCATATACTTTTGCACTAAATGTATATATGGAGAGAAGCTCTGATAGAAGGTTAATATCTGCAAGGAACATATGGTCTCTTGTTCTTTTAATAATTTGCGGTTTTTCACGGATTACCGTATCAACAACTGTGCTCCATTCATTACGAGCTTTTGTTGCACTTATCGCCAGCATCTCCATCACCATCTTTCTTTTTTCGCATTGTAACACATTATGTACATTATGTCAATAGTGTACGTAATTTGAGTTTCCCCATTTTTAATGAATAAACATTAAGCAAGTGATTGCAACGCAAAAACAATCATAGTATACGAAAATGAAAAACTGAAAATATCAACTCGCACCTTTTTACGCCCCCGCGCT
>WQXS01000011.1 GCA_009784725.1 Oscillospiraceae bacterium | reverse complement strand
TAGCGCGGGGGCGTAAAAAGGTGCGAGTTGATATTTTCAGTTTTTCATTTTCGTATACTATGATTGTTTTTGCGTTGCAATCACTTGCTTAATGTTTATTCATTAAAAATGGGGAAACTCAAAAAAGAGTATTTTACTCAAAAAACACAACATACCCGAACCCGTCGCCGATGATGACGGGGTTCGAGTAATCGATTGTGGGGAGAAGCGTAGCTTCTCTTAACGCCTCACATGCGAGGCAATGTGGTGCGCGAGAGGGGACTTGAACCCATACGCCCGTAGGACACATGGCCCTCAACCATGCCTGTCTACCAGTTCCAGCACTCGCGCATATATTGCTGCATCATTGGTGATGCGTTTGGTGAAGTATAACTTCCTCGCAAGATTATAACATCCGTCTGTCATTTGTCAACAGTTGTGCTGAGATATTTTAGTTAATCCGTGATAATGAGTACGGGAGTGAGGGCAGTTGTAAATTCTATAATCACAATATCCCTACATGTCCCTATATATATCGTAATAATCTGCGTCACTTTTGCGTTGCAGGTTTCTTATCAGCATTGATGAATGTACAAGGTTTATTCCTATCAGAGAACAGAATATAAGTTTGATTCCCATCGGAAGTATGTCTGCAAGAGATATAAAACTAAAATATATTGCCGTATAATAGGTAACTATTGCTTTTCCCGGGGCAGGTTTTCCGTATAAAAAGCCGGATGTATAATAAAATCCCAAGGCAGATGTTACGATTGCAAGGCATTGGTATATATAGCTTAAAAGAACCGGGTTTGAAGCGTTGTGTCTGTATAGAAAAATTAACCAGAAGCACATGAAAATCGTAGGGATTATACTCAGTGCATAAGCGGCGTTCCGTCTTGAGTCCTGGTACATTTCAATTGCAAAAAATGCAGTAGCTGCTGCCGATATCACAGAAAACGCTATAAAATATATATCATTCATCGTAACGGAGTTATGCGTATTCAAATGCGAAAAATACATAAACGATCCTATAACCCAAACGATTGCAATAACAACAATAATAACGGGATATATAAACGGGTCTGTGCCGTACGCACTTTCAAATCCCGGTAACGCCTTATGCTTTGATGCAACTTTTATTGCGAAGATAATTATTGCAAGAACAAAAACAAAGGAAAGAACAGTCAGCCAAACAGTTGTTGCGGCATTTCTGTAAGGCAGTCCTGTTACTGCATCAAAAACATTGTGGTGTTCGGACATTCGAAGATTAAATCCCACAACACCTGCCAATATTGCGAAAAACGGAACAACAAATGCAGATACTCGCATAAAACTAAAATCCTATCATAATTCTAAAATCACGCCGATACATTTTACTACATGCAATAAAGTCAGTCAAGGCGCATATCACTGCGCTAAATAGCTGTGTAATATTGATGCCGTGTCGATTTATTCAACAAGCATCGCTATAATTGCATGATAAATTTTTTCGGCGTTTTTTCTGAAACCCTTTTCAAGTGAGTTTGCATGCTCTTCGTTTAGCGTAAAAAGCTCCATTGAAATAATATCGCCAACCCCGTCCGACAGTGATAATGTTACCTTATGTTCACCGTTTTCATTTGTATGGCGTTCGGTTTTTATCATTGCGTCACGGCTTATATTTGCACGTACAAGAGTTGTTGCATCCTCGGCTCTTTTTCTCACGGAAAACGGAAGATTTTTTTCAAGTATCTCCCCGTTCCGTTCACCTTTTTGCGTGAGTGAATATTTCCCGTCCTCAAGCTTCAGGTGCTTCGTTTCAACAAGCATGGCGATGCTTTCGGTAACATCAAAATACCCGATACCGTCATCACATAATGTCAGACCTACCAAAACATCGGGCGATACAGGTCCCGATAAACGCCGCATAATAAATAGAACAAGAACCTTTATTTCAATTCGCTCATGAATAAAACCAAAACTTTCAGACATTTTACATTCCCCGTAATGATTGCATTTTAATTCTGCCTGCAACGGACATGCAACGGCAAAGTATGTAACGGCAAGTATAACATATACCACTTGCATAGTATACAGTAATTTGGTATAGTAGCTCGTTGAAGGGTAGAACTGCCTGAGAATCGGAGCAATATTTATGAACCTGTTACAGAGAATGATGCGGCCGCTTATTAAGAACCGCCCAATAAAAATAGGAATAACATGCGTACTTGCTTTCATTGTATGCTTTTCACTTGTATTGTCCGGACCCTGGGGTCAGCTTATTCTTGTTGAACCTGAACCGGTGCCTGATGAAGTCATCGCTGCACCGCCGACCCCGGAGCCAACACCCGAACCTACTCCCGAACCGACCCCGGAGCCAACCCCCGAACCGACCCCGGAGCCTACTCCCGAGCCTGTAATGGAAGCTGTCAACCCGCTTACAGGTCTTCCCATAGAGGAGAGTAAAGAACATAAAAGACCTGTAGCAGTTTCATTAAGCAATGACCCGGGAGCATTACCCATGAACGGCGTTTCCAGTGCCGATATAATTTATGAGTTTCTTATTGAAGGCGGCTGGACACGGATGCTCGGTATTTTCCAGGACTTTACATCTGTTCCGAAAGCAGGAAGCATACGCAGCGCAAGGCATTATACCGCTCAAATCGTTGCAGGCTATGATGCGATATTTGTCCATGCAGGCGGCAGTGAGCCATGGGCTTATAACGAAATTAGAGATTTAGGTATAACTAATTTCGATGAAGTAAGAGGAACCCGCAGTGCAATATTCTTCAGAGACCGTACAAGAACCGGACGAAGACTGATGCATCTGCATTCACTCGTTATAACAGGAGAGCGTGTTGCCCGCTATTTCCCCGATTATAATATCAGACTTGAACACAATGAAGGCTTTGACCTGGGGCTTCATTTCACGGATGACGGCACTCCGGCAGGCGGCGCAGTTGCAAATAAAGCAGTTGTCACCTATTCGGGAGCAAAGCGCTCGACATTCAACTATAATTCACAAGCAAATGTTTATCATCTGCAGCAGAATTTCAGTTCGAACAGAAACATTGAATTTACCGATGCAACAGATGGTTCAAAGCCCGAGTTTACAAATGTTCTTGTTTTGAGAATGTCCGTGTCATCTTTAGCAGGTGGCGGTGGCAGACAGGATATAGTAACCGTCGGCTCGGGGGAAGGTTACTTCCTCAACGGCGGCAGATATATAGAGATTGAATGGTCAAGAGAAGACAGGCATTCACCGTTTATCTATAAAACAAAAAACGGCTCCGTACTTGAGCTCGGAAAAGGCAATACATTTATCAGCATAATACCGAGAAACCAATCGGTTGATATCAGTTAGAATAAATACAAAAAAGCTGCCTTTAGCAAATTTGCAAAGGCAGCTTTTACTTTGCTTATTACACCCAGCCGCGAAGCTTTACAGCTTCTGCAACACGGTTAATTGCAATAATGTATGCTGCATCACGCATATATACATTTCGCTCCTTCGCAAGCTCGTATACTGCACGGAAGGCTTTTGTCATTGCATACTCAAGCTTTTCCAGAACTTCTTTTTTATCCCAGAAGTAGTTCATGTTACATTGAACCTGTTCGAAATAGCTGCAGGTTACTCCGCCTGCATTTGCAAGGAAATCCGGCAGCATTGTTATGCCGCGCTCACGGATGAGCGGGTCGCAGTCGGGTGTTGTCGGGCCGTTTGCACCTTCAACAATGATTTTCACCTGCTTTGAAACATTCGGAAATACTGCAGGTGTTATCTGATTTTCCAATGCGCACGGCATCAGAATATCCACATCCTGGCTGAGCCAGTCCTCACCGGGCAGCACCTCATATCCCATTGCTATTGCTTTTTCCTTATCAATGCTCCCGTACTGGTCTTTAATCTCAACCAGCTTCGGGATATCGCATCCGTCGGTTTTTCTGTATGTATATGCTTTTTTATCGGTTTGATTCCAGCAGGAAACAGCAATAACTTTACCACCAAGCTCTGTATACATCCGGGCTGCATACTCCGCTACATTACCGAAGCCTTGAACACTTGCGGTAGTTGACTCCGCCGGCAGGTTCATAATACGCAGCAAATCCTTCAGAACATATATGCAACCGTAACCGGTCGCTTCTGTCCGGCCGAGTGAACCTCCCATCCCGACGGGTTTACCCGTAATTACTCCGGGATAGCGGCCTGCAGTAATTGTTTCATATTCGTCCATCATCCAAAGCATACACTGAGCATTTGAGCCGACATCCGGGGCCGGGATATCAATTTCATGTCCGATTTGATTCCAGACACCGCGTATATATCCTCTGCAGAGTTTTTCCATTTCGTTTTTCGACAGTGTTTGAGGTTCGCAGATTATTCCGCCTTTACCGCCGCCGAGAGGTATATCAACAGTTGCACATTTCCATGTCATCCACATTGATAATGCACGGACCGTATCATCGGTTTCATGCGGATGAAAACGGATTCCGCCTTTTGCCGGGCCTCTTGCATCATTATGTCTGATACGAAAAGCTTTAAAGGTTTTTGTCGTTCCGTCATCCATTTTAACGGGAATGGTAAAATGTGTTTCGAGCATCGGTTGCCGCAGAAACTCTCTCATCCCTTTATCAAGACCGAGCAGCTCCGCTACATTGTCAAATTGAATCTGAGCATTTTCATATGGGTTATAGTTTGACTCTGCCATATTCATTTCTCCTTATCCTGTGAATTATATCTTGCCTTCGCAGCCCAGTACTTTTGTTATTTTGTGCTTAACAAGATCTTTTATATTTGCGCGTCCGGGGGTGAGGTACTGGCGGGGGTCAAAGTGTGACGGGTTTTTCGCAAAGTGTTCTCTGATTCCGGCTGTCATTCCGAGACGCAGGTCGGAGTCTATATTAATTTTACATACTGCAGACCTTGCCGCTTCACGCAGCATATCTTCGGGAATGCCTATTGCATCAGGCATATCTCCACCGTATTGGTTAATTATTTTCACATACTCGGGAACAACTGAGGACGCACCGTGAAGAACGATCGGGAAGTTCGGAAGCCTTTTTGAAATTTCTTCAAGTATATCAAATCTGAGATGCGGTTTTTGACCGGGCTTGAACTTATATGCTCCGTGACTTGTGCCTATTGCAATAGCAAGTGAATCAACACCTGTTTTTTCGACAAATTCTTCTACTTCCTCGGGACGTGTAAATGCAGCATCTTCTTCCGAAACATTAACATCATCTTCGATGCCTGCAAGCTTTCCGAGTTCGCCTTCGACTGTCACTCCCCTGTCATGTGCATATTTAACGACTTCGGCAGTCAGTTTTATATTTTCTTCAAATGAATGTTTTGAACCATCAAACATTACCGATGTAAAACCACCGTCAATACATGATTTGCATATTTCAAAATCCTCGCCATGGTCAAGGTGTACACAAATAGGCAAGCCTGTGTCGAGTTCTGCCGCTTCGATAAGCTTCATTAAATAAACATGCTTTGCATATTTTCTTGCTCCTGCGGATACTTGCAGAATAAGCGGTGCTTTCAGCTCGGCTGCGGCCTCTGTTATTCCTTGAATAATTTCAAGGTTATTAACATTAAACGCACCTATTGCATATTTTCCTTCGTATGCTTTCTTAAACATTTCTTTAGACGTTACTAATGGCATTATTGAATCCTCCTATAATATTCCTTTGTTTGCATCAAGATTATACAACATCTTTTTCT
Organism: Oscillospiraceae bacterium; assembly: GCA_009784725.1. Classification (GTDB taxonomy): domain Bacteria; phylum Bacillota; class Clostridia; order Oscillospirales; family Oscillospiraceae; genus WRMH01. The sequence goes on along the minus strand of WQXS01000011.1, from coordinate 57,303 downwards.
TAATTGACACAATTTTTTTGGATTTTTATATTATTTGCTTTGATTTTACAATCCTGCTGTGATATTCTACACAGTGCAGCGATTGCGTTGCACTTGATACAAAAATGGAGGTACAACATGGCAGAAAAGTTAAAAGGCGCAGCAGTCTTCGGGCAATCGGGCGGACCGACTTCGGTTATAAACGCCAGTGCTTACGGAGTTATCAGAACTGCTCTTGACACCCCTGAAATCACAAATGTTTACGGAATGGCACACGGAATCGTAGGCATGTTAAACGATGAGCTTTATGATATGAGCAAGGAAGATGCTCATGAGCTTGAATTATTGCTCAACACTCCGTCCTCTGCTCTTGGTTCATGCAGATATAAAATCAACGGTGACGAGGACTTAAAACGTATTCATGAAATGTGCGTTAAGTATAATATCCGTTATTTCTTTTATAACGGTGGCAATGATTCAATGGATACCTGCAGCAAAATAAGTGATTATATGGAAAAGGTCGGGTATGAATGCAGAGTTATGGGTGTTCCGAAAACAATCGACAATGACCTTGTCGGCACAGACCATTGCCCCGGCTTCGGCAGCGCTGCAAAATACATTGCAACATCCGTTGCCGAGGTTCATGAAGATGCATATGTTTATGATACCGGTGCTGTAACAATTATGGAAATAATGGGAAGAAATGCAGGCTGGCTTACCGGTGCGGCGGCCCTTGCGAGCCTTTCAGGCTCACCGCCCGATTTAATTTATCTGCCCGAGCTTCCGTTTGACATGGATAATTTTCTAAGGGATGTTGAAGCTGTTTATAAGAAAAAAACAAAATGTCTTGTCGCTATATCGGAAGGTGCGCAGTACGCTGACGGTACATTTGTTTCACATGCAAAAGTATCTGCTACCGATGGCTTCGGACATGCACAGCTTGGCGGAACAGCAGCACAGCTTGCTGCAAGAGTCAGTAAGGAATTCAATGTCAAAACACGCGGTATTGAACTGAGCTTACTGCAAAGATGCGCAGCTCACCTTGCATCACAAACAGATATCGATGAGGCTTTTCTTGCCGGAAAATCCGCTGTTGAGTATGCCGTAAAAGGCGGCAGCGGAAAAATGGTTTGCTTCACCCGAGAATCAAAAAACGGGAAATATCATTGCGGCATCGAATACGAACCTCTCAACATCTGCGCAAATACAGAGAAAAAAATTCCCCGTGAATGGATAACCGAAGACGGTACTTATGTAACACAGGAATTTATCGATTATGTCCTTCCTCTTATTCAGGGCGATAACAGGCGTAAGCAGGAAAACAGCCTGCCGCGCTTTGCAAAGTTAAAGAAAATAAAAGCAACGGTTTAATATCAGAAAAGGAGTATTTAGTAATGGGAGCTAACTTAAAAGGTACAAAAACAGAAGCAAACCTTCAAGCCGCATTTTCCGGAGAGTCAGAAGCACGAAATAAGTATACATATTTTGCTTCAAGAGCAAAAAAAGACGGGTATGAGCAAATATCGGCTTTATTCCTGGAAACTGCAGATAATGAAAAGGAGCATGCTAAAATCTGGTTTAAGTATCTCCATGACGGTGATGTGCCCGATACCGCTTCAAATCTTGAAGCCGCAGCATCCGGCGAACATTTTGAATGGACGGAGATGTATACGGGGTTTGCTCTTACCGCACGTGAGGAAGGCTTTACAGAAATCGCCGCATTATTTGAACAGGTTGCATCTGTCGAAAAAGAACATGAAAAACGCTACAGGGATTTGCTTGCAAACCTGAAAGCAGGCAAAGTATTTGAACGTGAAGATGATCAGCAGTGGCACTGCAGAAACTGCGGAAAAATTATTCTCGGCAAACATGCTCCGAATGCATGCCCGGCATGTAAGCATCCGACTGCATATTTTGAAATCAAAGCAGACAATTATTAATATAACGAAACCGTGAGAAGAAGCTTATGGGAAACAGGCAAAGCGGAGTAAATAACTCCGCTTCGGAAAAAAGAGATTGCTTTCATTGCGTTCATTTTGCCATTACCTGGGAACCGAATCACCCCAGGTCATGTAAGCTCTTTGGTTTCAAATCGGCAAAGCTCCCTTCGATTGCCGTCGAGCAATCCTCGGGAGCTCCATGCGAAGGTTTTGAAAGAAAACCGAAAAGGTAAAGATAGTAAAAATAAGACTATAATATCTATTTTGTTTTGTAGGGTGGTTTAGGGTTTGTTAAATTAGTTTTCGCACACTCAAGTCAATGTCTCGCAAGCGAGCCATAAGACGCCGAGGGGCGCTCTGTTGAAACACGACGTTTCATCTGAGCGAAAGGAAATTAATTTAATAAACCCTAAGCCATCCTTGACAAAATAGAAATTATAGTCTTCTTTATTCTCAAATCCCCAGTTTTTCACAACCCCATTTAGCCATTTCGCTCACGCGTTTGTCTTTGTTTGTAATGCTTTGTTTGATTAGTGTGTTATATTTGCTATCGCCGGAGTTAATCATTACTCGCAGGGCGTTGCATTTCCATAGCCAGAGATTGTCCTCGCCGGCGTACCAGAAGCGCGGGTGCAGGACATTTTTGTATGTTTCTTCGTTCATTGTCAGAATAGTTTCGGGCTTCATGAAGTCCTCGAATTCAGAAAGAAGCGGATATTCGTCGGTTTCGGTGAATTTGTTTCTGTTTGCCGGGCAAACATCCTGGCATGCATCGCAGCCGTAAAGCCAAACACCCATATCCTCTATTAAATCTTCTGATAACGCATCATCTTCATCAAACTGCACACGGCATATGCATTTACCCGCATCCATTAAAAGCTCGCCGGACAGTGCTTTTGTCGGGCATGCTTCAATGCATTTATGACACCCGTCATTGCATTCGGTGAGTACAATGTTATCCGGCGTTTCATCATAATCAAGTTTTTTATCGACAATCCAGGTTTGTATAAAAACATACGACCCGTTATCTTTATCATAAAGGAAATTATTCCGTCCAAATTTCCCGATTCCCGCCTTTGCTCCCGCCCACCTGTCGGGAACAGACCCTTCTATAATTTCCAGTCCCAGCATTTTCATAAAAGCCGTAAACTCATCATTCATGCGGTTTTCCTGTGTATAGGATACTCTCGGATCATAAAGGTACATTTTGCCGTATAAAGGCTCAAGCTCCTTGGGAACTCTGTACTTGTTCATCCTTTGTGTACATACGACTATTGACTCTGCACCTTCGGGAGGTGTTGACATACCCCGGAATATATCGTAGAACTCCTTAGTCTTCGGAAACATTTCGGAGCGTTTTTCAATTTCTGTCAAAAATTCCGTAAACGAGCCGGCAGGAATAATTCCGCATGCCGTATAACCAAGCTCTTCTGCTTTTACCTTAATTTTCCTTGATAACATCCCGCTATTTCCCCTTTATTTTCATTTTCTATAATATATCATAGTTTTCAAAAACTTTCTAGTGACAAGAAGTGCATAAATAGTATAGAATAGAGGTTGAGCCTTTAATGTTATGCTAAAAAAGGAGGGTAGGCCGATGAGTAAGGAAATAATTACCGCTACGGAAAACAGTGCAAATGTAAAGGATAGTATATTATTTAACCTTAAGTCCAAGGATATCGGAACACTGAAGCTGATGCTTAACAGTGCAAGCGAGCTTGACTTGCTTAATATCATTCATGGTCTTTCCGCCGAAAACCGGGTTATTGTTTACCGTTTATTATCAAAAGACAAAGCGCTTTTCGTCTTTGAACAGCTTGATATAGCCGATCAGGAAAAACTGCTTCATTCATTTACGGAGGAAGCGGCAATAGAGATGATTTCCGAGCTTGACCCCGATGACAGGGTGCGTCTGCTCGACGAGCTTCCCGCCGCAGTCGCAAAAAGAATGATTGCCGCTCTTTCACCGGCTGAGCGTGCCGAGACAAATCTTCTTTTAGGATATGAGGCACATACGGCCGGCCGTATAATGATACCGGAATATGTACGCCTGAGAAAAGATATGTCGGTTGCCGAAGCAACGGAAAGAATAAAGCTTACTGCAAAAGACAAGGAAATGATTTATACCTTGTATGTGACGGACTATACCAGAAAACTTGAGGGTGTTGTTTCTTTGCGGGAGCTGTTTTTTGCAGAACCCGATGTAAAAATCGAAACAATCATGCATGCGGGTACAACCAGCGTATCAACCGACGATGACCAGGAGGAAGTCGCACGCCTCATGCAAAAGCTGGATTTACTCGCAATCCCGGTTGTCGACAAGGAAAACCGCATTGTCGGAATCATCACAATCGATGACGCAATGGATATACTTGAAGAAGAAACAACTGAGGACATGTATAAACAGGCAGGTCTAGCAAATGTTTCAGGTACCGAGTTTGACCGTAGTGACGTTCTTGTCAACGGCAGCATATGGAAAATATGGAAAGTCCGGCTGCCGTTTCTGGTAATAACTCTTGCAGCCGGATTTCTTGCGGGTTTTGTTATCGGCGGCTTCGAGGAGGCTCTTATGTCCTCTGCCGCAGTCGCTATATTTATACCGCTTATAATGGATATGGGTGGTAATGTCGGAACACAGTCATCAACGGTTTTTGCACGCGGAGTGGTTCTCGGACATATTGATACAGGCAAATTCATGAAGCATTTTCTTAAGGAAACAAGCGTCGGTCTCAGTATCGGGGTGCTTGTAGGTGTTATCGCAGGTATTATTGCGGGAATCGTTTCTTATATGTGGCAGGGTACTCCGATGCTTGGAATTGCCGTTGGGCTTGCTCTTATATGTACAATGACGCTTGCTGCATTACTCGGTTTTCTTGTACCCTTTGTGCTGATAAAACTAAACGTGGATCAGGCCGCAGGCTCGGCACCGATAATCACTTCAATTAAAGATATCTCCGGTCTGTTCATTTATTTCATACTTGTAAATGCTTTTATGGGAAATCTTATGTGATTAAGCTTATTTCGTTTAGGCGATTTCCCCCAACTGTTGGATAATTTCGGGAAACATAACAGGTCTCAGGTAATAACAGATAAGAATATAAATCACCAGAAATATTATTATCGCATGCAGTATTTCTTTCGCTTTAATCTTATTATATAACTTCAAAAACGCAGGACCCATGAACTTTACCGCAAGAATACTCAATATTCCCCAGTTGATGGATGAAGACAGGCATATTCTGCCCTGAAAGTTCATAAAATGTTTTGAATAATCCCAGAGCTTCTGACCCAGAACTACTTCACAAAATACAGCTGTCAGATATTCAAATGCTGTCATAATTATTATACTTGCAAAAAATAGCAGCACAGGTTTTTTTGCCAGAGGTTTAAAGCACCATATCAAAACAGCTCCGCCTATTCCGTAAATCATTATAAACGGCAGTCCCCAGACTATCGGAAACCCGTTTATATGAGATATAAATAAAATACCTCTGTCTGTAATCATCCCTTGTTGAATTAAAACAATTACAGTTTCAAAAACCCAGCCTATTATCCCGCATGCTATGAAGCAAAAGAAAATCTCATAAATTTCTTCTTTTTCCTTGTCAAAATACTTCTTAATGGGTATCACCTCCGGTTGATGCTTTTATTTTTCATGGTTATTCTATGTAACGCCGGTATAAATAAATATTTCCTATGCACATAATGATAAATAATGTATAATTAAAATACATAATTCAGCATTTGCTGTCAACACATTGGAGGAAATATTTATGCAGTTAATCGGAACTAACACTTTAACCCAGGTAGCTCTCGTTGTTAACGATATCGAGAAAACCAAAACACGTCTTGCAAAATTTTTCGGAATCGAAGTGCCGCCGACACTCGGAAGCGGTGATTATGAAATCACTAAAACCGAAGTAAAAGGCAAGCCGTCACCTGATGCAGCATGTAAAATGGCATTTTTTCAAGTAGGAAACGGGGTTTCACTCGAGCTTATTGAGCCAAATGATGTACCAAGCGTCTGGAGAGATTTCCTTAATGAAAAGGGCGAAGGGATTCATCACATTGCGTTTAATGTAAAAGGTATGGAAAATGCAATCAAATCATGCGAAGACTTCGGCATGGAGCTTGTCCAAAAAGGTAATTACGGAGACGGCGGCGGATGTTATTCATATCTTGAAGGCGGCGAAGGATTGCCGTTTATCCTGGAGCTTCTCGAAAATTATTAATTTCCCGGTTCTCATAACATACGGTGGTGTTTCGAATCAGAAAGATTCAAAGCACCACCTTATGGCGTTTTCGAGCACTTTTTGATACTCCGGATTATGCCATACCGCTAAATGATGCCCGGGAGTAAGTACACATACCCGCCCTTTGCCCTGCTTCCGGACATAACCTGCAGCGCCTATCCAGGCATCGCTGTTATGGTACGGTTCACTTTCATATTTTTCCTTTTCTCCCTGCGGCGGTGAATAGGATGCCATAATAATATCTATATCATCCGATAGTATTTCAAGCCTGTACTGTTCATCAACCTCGCAGAAAAGCTCAACCCCTTTTGTTATCGGATGCGGTTTTACCGGCTGTACGGTTACCGGGCAGTCCTGCGGGTGAAATGAAAATTTCGAGCCAATTAAACGGTCAAGAGATTCGGTATGCTCTCCTGCTACAAGCCCTGTGTGAATAACAAGCAATCCCCCGCCGTTTTCGACGTATTCAATAAATGCCTGCTGGATTTCAAGTGTTTTCCAGGGTGCTTTATTCTTCGGAGATATTTCATCGCATTTGCTCATAATAACTACGGGGTATGATGCGAGCATTTCGGGTTTGAAGTCATTTGCATCGGTGATAATATCGAACTCAAAACCTCGCTCTTTTAGCGGCGAAACACCGTCTATGGGAACCTGACCGGGATGCCAATAGTCATCGCAAAGTAAAAGAACACGCATTAGTCTTACCTCTCTTGTATTTAATATTTTGCATTATAACATATTTAATGTTTAATTTTCATACTTTTTCACAGTTACAGCTTCATTTTTCCACATTAAATTCATATTGAGAAATACCTCCCGCAGGGTGTATTATTATAAGATGAAATCTATTATTAACGGGAGGAAACTATGGTAAGTCAGACTGAGCTTCCGAGAGAAAAACTATGTAGAAAAGGAGCCTCCGCTTTAAGTGATACAGAATTGCTTCAGGCTGTTATCGGGAGTGGTGGTAAAGGAAACGATTTTAAGCAAATTGCAAAGAATTTGAATTCACTGATTCAAAAACGCGGTGCGGCAGAATTGACATATGAAGATATGAAATCTATAAAAGGAATAGGAGATGCAAAAGCGACAATAGTTTTTGCCGCTCTCGAGTTCTGGCGCAGGAAATTTATAAAAACAAACGCTCCATTAATTGATTCCCCGGAAAAAGCTGCCGAGCAGCTCCGGGAGATAAAATACAAAAAGCAGGAGTATTTCGTCCTGCTGACTCTTGATGGTGCCCGGAGGCTTATTAATAACCGTATTGTAACAATCGGCACTCTTATGTGTTCACTTGTTCATCCCCGTGAGATTTATGCTCTTGCAATCGAAGACAGAGCAGCTTCAATCATAGTCGCCCACAATCACCCTTCGGGTCTACTCGAAGTATCTGCTCAGGACAAAGAAGTAACCAAACGTTTAAAACAAGCAGGCGATATCATTGGTATACGGCTTGATGATCATATAATCATCGCCGGTGATGATTTTATAAGCGCATATTAAATAAAACTAAGCAGCTTACATTGTAAGGAATCTTAAGTATCTGCGCGGCTTGGTCTGTTCTTTCGGATCAAGCTTTTGTACTTTTGATTTCTTTTCAATCATATACGGGAAAAATATGTCCCATATATCATCAATTTCGGTATCAAGGACTTCTTCAAAATTTACGTTGCCTTTGTTTTCTTCCATCTTGTTTTCATTCTCCTTTTCGCTTTTGCTCAGATGATATATTTGCTCACCTTTTGCTTACCTTTCGCTCACCTAGTAATTTACAATACATAAATCCGTTTGTCAAGCTTTTTTATAATTATTTTTATTTTTTTACGATTTCATACAAGCAGTCTGATTTTTTGCTGATCATGAACGGTTATATTGCCTAATACATCAGGGCTTTCCAGGTTTCCTGCCCATTCCCTGCCGTATCTTGTTTCCCATCTGTTAACAGTCTCGAGTCCTTTTCCGGTGAGACTGTATTCAACTTCCCCGTCACTTGTCTCAAGCCTTTCTATACTTCCTCTTGCAATAAACCCGCCGGCTCCGACCAGGGTTCTTGAGTTACGAAGGCAGGCATCTTCAAACTCGCGCTGCCGCATCCTGCCACCCGAATCCCGCAGGCACGCCAGAATCGCTACCGCTCTGCCCTCTCCTATCCTTATCGTTTTAGACCGGATTGGTGAGGCTTGTGCCGTGAGAGCCCCTGCTTCAATATAAGCAATTGCGTTATTAAGCGTTTCGCGTGACTGCTTCAGTTCTGCAAGAATTAATTCCTTGTTGATGGATGCTCAGCTCCTCCGCTTTATAGTTTTGCTTTTGCTTACCTATGGCTCACCTATATTAACAAAATATTCACAATTTGTCAACTGTTTTTTATACATTAAATCTGCATCCTTATCTTTTAAAAAGAGATTACCTATCCCACCCTTACGCCCTGTGTAAAGAATAAAAGGCACCATGCTCCCCGGGAACGGCATGCTGCTGCAAAGAAAATAATTGTTTTTTCACTACTTTTGTTATATCATTAAGTAGCAGATAAAACTCAATGAATATATTACCCGGAGGTGGTTAAAATTACTTTTATAGAACTTCTTGTAAATGTTTCCTGGATTTCAATAACGCTTTTTATCATAGGAATCGGACTACTCGTTGTCGAAATGTTTGAGCCGGGTTTCGGATTCTTCGGTATTTTCGGAATCATAAGCTTGATCGGATGTATATTCGTAACAGCATCAACTGTGGCAGAAGGAATCATGCTCACAGCTTTTTTCTTCGTAATCGTCCTTATAATGCTCGGAATATTTCTCTTTATGGTTTCCAAAGGCAAGCTGCCCGGCAAGCTTGTGTTAAAGGATGCCGAGTCCCGTGACGACGGATATTCCGGAACACTTGATTTAAATGAGTATATGGGTAAAGCTGGTGTTGTCCTATCAACATGCAGACCTGTCGGGAATGTCGATTTTGACGGAGTTAAGCTTGAGGTAGTAAGCCTCGGAGAATTTATTGAAAAAGGCACAGCCGTTGAAGTCATAGAAGTAGAAGGCAACCGTGTTGTAGTTAAACCGAAGGAATAAAATTTTAATATAGAATAGAAAGGGTAAAATTAATGGAACTTTGGATGATTTTCGCAATAGTTATAGGTATAATCTTTTTTCTCTGGCTTTTCTTTACATTTATACCTATAGGATTATGGATCAGTGCCGTAGCGGCAAATGTCAGAATCCGTATCGTCACTCTCATAGGCATGAAGCTGCGCAGAGTTACCCCTGTCAGAATCGTTATCCCGCAAATCAAAGCAGTTAAGGCAGGTCTCGACCTGTCCATCAACAAGCTTGAGGCACATTATCTCGCAGGCGGTAACGTCGACCGTGTAGTCAACGCTCTGATCGCCGCACAAAGAGCAAATATTAACCTTGAGTTCGAAAGAGCTGCGGCAATAGACCTTGCAGGCCGTGATGTACTTGAAGCCGTGCAAATGAGTGTTAACCCCAAGGTTATTGAAACCCCTGCAATATCGGCTATTGCCAAAAACGGTATTGAGCTTATAGCAAAAGCAAAGGTTACAGTCAGAGCAAATATCGACAGACTTATCGGCGGCGCAGGCGAACTGACGATTATCGCCCGTGTAGGTGAGGGTGTTGTATCTACTATAGGAAGCTCTGAATCACATGAAGCGGTTCTGGAAAATCCGGATACAATCTCAAGAATCGTTCTTGAGAAAGGGCTTGAAGCCGGAACGGCGTTTGAAATTTTATCTATTGACATTGCCGATATCGATGTCGGAAGAAATATCGGCGCACAGCTTCAAACAGACCAGGCGGAAGCAGATAAACGTATTGCACAGGCAAAAGCTGAAGAGCGAAGAGCTATGGCGGTTGCAGTCGAACAGGAAATGCGTGCATCCGTTCAGGAAATGAGAGCAAAGGTTGTCGAAGCCGAAGCCGAGGTTCCCAAAGCAATGGCAACAGCACTACGCGAAGGTAAGCTTGGTGTTATGGATTACTACAATATGATGAATGTAGTTTCCGACACACAGATGAGGCATTCAATAGCAGGTTCAGACGAACAGAAACGCCCGGAAACCAACGCATAATTTATGAGTATGGAAAATAAGGTTCGTAAAAAACGTTCAAAGAATGTTTCTGCAAATAAGGAAATCAGTGAAACTACCATAGATAAAAACCGGATTCGTCCGTCGTCGGCTAATGCAAAAAAATCATCCGCAGCCGAGGTAGTCAGTTTTTCAAGGACTCCGAAAGTTCTTAATATGCCAATAAATCCCGAGACAGCCCGTCAGGCGATAATTTTATCCGAGGTCATAGGAAAGCCTGTATCAAAACGGGGCAAAAGATGGTAGCTTATACGCTGTAATATAATGATTTAACCCACCTTTCACAGGTGGGTTATTTTTAATGAATATTTGTTAAAATTTTATTCATATTCATCTTATGTAAAGCATTTTCCGGTAAAAAATAAAGCGGGTTATTCAATTGCGAGGTATGCTCTTTTTTGTGTGAAATCACCTTTTCCGCTGCAGCGTCTATTTGTATGCGCTGTGTATAATCCTGTGGAAAATGTTAATAACTCATTGTACTCTTTAATTATGGAGTCGTTTATGTCAACCGCATTCCTGTTAGTTTTTTATGTTTCCTTACTCATTTTATACTAAAACGCTGTCTTTATATACGAGATTATGGCACTTGTGACAGAGAGGTAAAATATGAATGAATAATTAAAAATGAATATTCAATATCCTTACTCAATTGTTAACTGAGGGTATACAGATTGTAATCATCATTTCTGTTGCAAGATACCTAATATTATGCTAAAATCTCATGGATACTTATTATTTCAAGGGGGTCTTCCGGTTTGGCAGGACATTCCAAATGGAAAAACATACAAAGAACAAAAGGCGCACAGGACGCTAAAAGAGGTAAGGTATTTACCAAAATAGCCCGTGAGATAGTTGTTGCCGTTAAAGAAGGCGGAAACACAGACCCTGCAAAAAACTCACGGCTCGCTGCTGCTATTGCAAAAGCAAAGTCCGCAAACATGCCAAACGATAATATAAAGCGTACAATCGAAAAGGCGAGCGGTTCGGGAAACACCGATAATTACGAAAGCGTTACCTATGAAGGTTACGGCCCGCGCGGAGTTGCGATTATAGTTGAAGCAATGACGGATAACAGAAACAGGATTGCCGCCGAGGTCCGTCTTAATTTTGATAAATACGGCGGAAATCTGGGAACCACAGGCTGCGTCTCCTGGTCTTTTGACCGTAAGGGTGTCATTATTATAAACAACGAAGATAATTCTCTAAACGAGGATGCAGTCTTAAATGACGCATTGGAAGCCGGCGCCGACGATATTGAAATTGATGATGATATATTCGAGATTTATACATCCCCCGACGGGTTTGTTACGGTGAGCGGTGCACTTGAAAGCATGGGATACAAATTTTTATCCGCACAAATTGAAATGGTCCCTCAAAGTCACGTAACCTTAAAGGACCCGGCGGATATCAAAAATATGACAAAAATAATCGAGCTTATGGAAGACAACGATGATATCCAGGATGTCTGGCATAATGCAGTTATTGAGGAAAATATATAATTAAACAGAGGTAGATAAAATGTTCAAACACGAAAAAGTATTATGGATTACACGCACGGCTGTATTGATTGCAATTGTTATAACACTTCAGGCAGCAACCCGTGTTTTTGCAAATAACTATGTAACGGGTTCCGTCGTGAACCTTATGCTGGTTATTTCCGTTATGACATGCGGTCTGTACAGCGGTATTACCGTTGGAGCGATAACACCCTTTATTGCGATTTTAGTTGGAGTTGCGGGACCGACATGGACTTTTGCGCCATTTATTGCAATAGGTAATATATTACTTGTTACAGTATGGCACTTTATAGGAAATAAAGAAATCATAAATCAATATGTCGCACAGTTTATTGCGTTAATTGTCGGAGCACTTGCAAAATTTCTGGTTCTTCATTTTGGAATCGTTTGGTTTCAAATGGGGATTAAGACCTTTAATCCGGTCGCATTACTGGCAAACCCGTTGTCTGTCCCACAGTTAATTACAGCCTCAATCGGAGGGATATGTGCAATAATAATATTGCCGCCATTGCAAAAAGCACTAAAAAAAGCATTCAAAGCACAGTAATATTTGCGGGTGCATCTTTTATATGCTATAATTACGCAGTAAATAAATGAAATTAAACCTACACAAGGAGGATACTATCAATGGGATTTAACAATAACCCGTATGGTCAGGTTCCGGAGCAGCAGCAGGCACCGCGTGAGCTTTTCCCGTCTCTTTGGGGTAACCAGGAGGATTTGGACAGAGCAACCACATCCTGCCTTGCCCGTGTATTTATGAGAATGTTTCTTGCGTTGCTTGTCACTGCAGTCGTTTCATTCGGCATTTACCAAACTCCCGGTGCTCTTGAGTATCTGATATCGAATCCTATTCTTACAATCGGAATGATAATTGCACAGTTTGTTCTTGTTATGATCCTTGCGTTTCGGGTAATGAAAATGTCACCCGCCGTTTCAAATGTGATGTTTTTTGTGTATGCAATTTTAATGGGAGTTACATTATCCTTTATTTTCATCAGCTATGAGCTCGGAACAATTTTCTATGCATTTGCCATATCGGCACTGATGTTCGGTGCAATGGCAATCTACGGCACAATTACAAAAAGAGACCTGACAAGAATCGGTACATTCCTTCGTATGGCTCTTATCGGTCTGATAATCGCAAGTGTCGTTAATATCTTTTTTAGAAATGATACTATGATGATGATAATCAACTATGCAGGAGTATTAATTTTTGTGGGATTAACAGCATATGATACACAACGCATTAAAAATATGCTCGCACAAGCAAGTGCCGAAAATGCGGAAGAGGCGATAAAAAAGATTTCCGTAATGGGCGCTTTAATCTTATATCTCGACTTCATAAATCTGTTCTTAAAAATACTGGCAATCATGGGCCGCAAAAGATAAAAATAGGGTTTCCGCCAAATATAATTTGCTTTAAATTTAAATCTTTATCAAGGACCAGTATGTCGGCTCGTTTACCTGTTGTAAGTGAGCCGATTTCATTATCCAATCCGACGGATTTGGCGGGATTAATTGTTACCGATTTGATTGCCGATGCAAGAGGTACACCGAACGAAACAGCATTGCGCATGCAATCTGTGAGCGGTGTAACACTCCCTGCAAGTGAGCCGTCGGCGACTCTTGCTTCTTTGCCGATGACCGTTACTGCCTGACCGCCCAAATCATAACTGCCGTCTTCAAGACCGCATGCCCGCATAGAATCGCTGATAAGACATACTTTATCATCTCCGTAGAGTTTAAACACAGCACGTACGGCAGAGGGGTGAACGTGAATACCGTCTGCTATTAACTCGACATAAACACCATAATCAAATGCAGCTCCGATTATTCCCGGCTCACGGTGGCTAAACGGAGTCATGCCGTTAAATAAATGCGTTGCGTGATTTGCTCCTCCAAGATATGCACTGCAGGCTGTTTCATAATCTGCCGATGAATGCCCTATAGAAATCTTACAGTCCAGCGATGCAAATTTAATAAAATCAAGACCGCCGTCAAGCTCGGGAGCAACGGCAATAATACGGACAGTTTCACCGCTTGCGTCAATCAGCCGTAAAAACATGTCATAATCCGGATTAATTATATAATCGGGATTTTGCGCACCTCTTTTACTTTGGTTAAAAAACGGACCCTCAAGATGAATTCCCCGAAGCACAGCTCTGTCGGGATACTCTTTATTAACAAAAGGCTCGGCTGCTGTACAAATATCCGTTAGCTGACCTTCGGGAAGTGACATTGTTGTTCCGAGAAAGCTTGTTACTCCGTTTTTCAACTGGAATTTTGCGATTTTTTCGATTGCATCGGATGTGCCGTCGCAAAAATCCGCTCCCATGGAGCCATGGGAATGAATGTCTAAAAGCCCCGGTATTACATAACAATCCTGTGCGTCTGCGATTTCCAGATTATCACATGAAAGGCTCTCCCCTATTGCACTTATAACTTCACCATTAGTTTCAATATCGTATTTTCTGAATTCACCGTCATCACAAAAAAGATTTCCGTTTTTAATAATCATTTTTCACCATTTCCTTCTATCTTATTTCTCTGCACTCGAGGTAATATCTTTTGTCCTCAGCATGACCGACGGAAAAGCTTTTTCTCGGGAAAACGCCGCTTTTTTCAACTGTTTCAAAGAAGTCGGACTTATCCATTGCGGGAAGTACAAAACCGACGCTCCCGTCTCCCTTTGCTAGTGTTATTGTGGATTCCTCTCCGTGAATATAATCAACCACCGATTTTGTATCCTTTATATATTCATCAATAAAATCCTGCATAATTTTCAACATATCCCCGATACAGCCGGCTTTAATCCCGATTTCACCGCTACCGGTTTTTGAATACCATTTGATTATATAGTCGGTGCCGCGTGGTGTTGCGTTTTCAAAATCCCTGATAAAACCCGCCGGGTCAACGTTAAAGAGAACCCTATGAATCGCTTCAAAGGTTATTGCGGGATCATAGACATTGTTAAGCTCCACTAAAGCTTTGCGTGAAGGATGGTTTTCTCTCTCCGTTTCACTCAGGTTTTGTTTTATCTCATCCCAATACACCTTCGCCGCCGCTAAAGAATGATTGCCGTCACCCATTATCATCAGCATCTCATTTTTTTCGTGAAGTACATTCAGCGCTGCCATAATTTTATCCGCATCCTCATCGGAGACCTTCATTCCTTTAATATGCCCTCCGCCTTCCATCAGGTCGAAGTCATATAATACTTTCATTTTTCCTGTATTTTTCGCCAACGGTTCAATTACTGTTTTATTCTTATCGTCGATAAATGTAATAATATGCGGCAGCTCAAGCGGTGCGGAGCGTCTTACTTTTATGCGCGGGGGAAGCCTGTCAAGAACAGTTCCTTCACTTGCGCGGATTGCGGCAGATACCCCTGTGAAGTCATACTCCTCAAGGTCGACTGCTCCGACAAGTCCTTTTCTGATACGTCCGTCGGGCTGTGTCCGCTCTACATATATAAATGAATTTTCGATTTTATCAAAACTCCCGCTGTCAAGAAACGCTGTCATTGCAGAGCTTATGTTTTTAATCTCTTCCTCTTCATTAATTTCCTCAAGATAGGCTTCGGGTATTATCATATTAAAGGTTGAATAGTTATCTGCAGCATTTTTCCTGACCCGCTTCCAGTAGTCCGGCTCTGAGGAGAACTGGTCACAGGCTATAACACTCCATGATTCCATCGGAATATTTTTCGGAATAAGAATATCGGTAGGCATAAAAACGTTTTTCATAAGCTTAAAATCCTTTCTTATCATAAAGCTGTGAATGCTTTTTTAAGTTCTCTTATATATTCGGGAGTTGTTCCGCAGCAGCCACCTATAATTTTCGCTCCGATACCGGCATACTCCGTCATTTGCTTTGCAAATTCAAGAGCGCCTGTATGGTATTCCCCGCCTTTTTGATCCGGAAGTCCTGCGTTTGGTTTTACAATCAGGGGAAGTTTGGTTTTTTCGGCTATTTTTTTTGCGGTTTCGAGCATTTCCATCGGCTCAAGCGAGCAGTTAAGCCCTAGTGCGGCTGCGCCCAGTGCTTCTGCCGTTTCGACGAATTTATCGGTTGTGCATCCCATAAATGTGACTCCGTTTTTTTCGAAAGTCATTGTCACAAGCATCGGAAGCTTTGTATTTTCACCGACTGCGGTCATTGCAGCTTTTAATTCCTCAAGGTCGCTCATTGTCTCTATTGAAATGAAATCTGCTCCGGCTTTTTCTCCGGCTATCGCCATTTCCTTAAATGCGTCATATGCAGTTTCAAATTCGAGGTCACCATACGGCTCGAGCAGCTGGCCCGTCGGGCCGATATCCAGCGATATTTTCGCTTTACCCCCGCTTGCACGTTTTGCAATACCGACTGCCGCAGTTGCTATTTCCGTTGCGGTATAATCAGCTTTTTCTATAGCGAGGGTGCTTGTTCCGAAAGTATTTGTGCAGATAATATCACTGCCGGCTTCAACATACATTTTATGTACTTCAGCGACGGCATCCGGTGCGGTTATATTCATAAAATCAGGCTTTTCACCCGGCTTCAGTCCGTATTTGTACAGCATTGTCCCCATTGCACCGTCATAAAAAATATACTTCCCGCAGGTATCGAATAACATTGAAAATTCCTCCGTTTTATGATAAAGTGTTTGAAATTTGTATGGATTTATATTCATCAGTTCACACATAATCATTTTAACATATGGAGATAGTTTAATGGAAGAACTTTCAAAAAATTTCATTCATGCATTTATTGAGGAAGACATAGGACCCGGCGGGAGATTTGAAGGAATGCAGGTGCATACACGCTTACCGCCCGAGCCGAACGGTTACCCTCATATAGGGCATTGCTTTGCATTCTCCATCAGTATAAATGCAGCCGAAAAGTTCGGCGGGCTTTGCAATTTGCGATTTGATGATACAAACCCGGATAAGGAAGAGGATGAGTTTGTTGAGGCTATCTGTGATGATATCCGCTGGTTCGGATTTGACTGGGGTGACAGACTTTATTTCGGCAGTGATTATTTTGAAAAAACCTATGAACTTGCTCTTGGACTTATTAATAAAGGTCTTGCATATGTATGCGAGCTTTCTCCCGACGAGGTAAAAAGATTCCGCGGTGATGTCGGTGTTCCCGCTACTTCTCCGTTCAGGGACAGACCGGTTGAAGAAAGCCTCGATTTGTTTAAGCGAATGAGAAACGGCGAATTTCCCGAAGGTTCAAAAACACTTCGTGCGAAAATTGACCTCGAAAGCGGAAACTTCAACATGCGAGACCCTGTTTTATACCGGATAAAATACACGCATCATCACAGACAAGGTGACAAATGGTGTATATATCCGATGTATGATCTGGCGCATCCTATTCAAGATGCTATTGAGAATATTACACATTCATTATGCTCACTGGAATGGACGGACCACCGTCCGCTTTATGAATGGGTTATAGAAAATACCGATGTCCCGAGCAAACCGAGGCAGATTGAATTTGGCCGCCGGAGCATCAATAATACCGTAATGTCAAAGCGTCTGCTTCGCCGTCTGGTAGAAGAAAATCATGTAAGCGGATGGGATGACCCGAGACTTCCGACCCTTCGAGGTCTTCGCCGCCGCGGTTACACTCCAAGCTCCGTGCGTGATTTTTGCGAGCGTATAGGTGTCGGCAGAACAACAAATATCGTAGAATATGCACTTTTGGAGCATTGCCTGCGTGAAGAGCTGAATCAAAACGCTCAACGTGTAATGGTCGTGCTGCGCCCGCTTAAGCTCGTTATCACCAATTATCCCGAAAGTGAAACGGAAACGCTTGAAATAGAAAATAACCCCAACGATGAGTCCGCAGGTTTTCGTGATGTCACATTCTCAAGAGAGCTCTGGATTGAAAACGATGATTTTATGATTGAGCCTGTTAAAAAGTATAACCGTTTATTTGTTGGAAATGAAGTCAGACTTAAAGGTGCATATATAGTAAAATGCACAGGGTATGAACTTGATGAAAACGGCGAAGTTGCTGTTGTAACCGCTGAGTATGACCCCGAAACAAGAGGCGGCACAACCCCGGACGGCAGAAAAGTACGAGGAACAATACACTGGGTAGATACAAAAACCGCTGTAGATGCAGAGGTCAGAGTATATGACAACCTCTTTACCGACCCGAATCCCGACACGGCAGGTAAGGATTTTACAGAATTTCTTAACCCTAACTCACTCGAAGTATTACACGGCTGCAAAGCAGAAAAAATGCTTGAAAACGCAGAAGCACCACAGGACTTCCAATTCCTGCGGCTCGGCTACTTCGCCGTCGACAACAAAGATTCAAAACCGGGCAACCTTGTATTCAATCGAGCAGTTGCATTAAAGGACAGTTTTAAATAATTTTATTCTACCAAGAGCACAGCTTTAAGTGATTTATTAATTGAATTTCAATATAGTATATAAGAGCGTAGATTTAGGTTGTTCTAATTATAATTTATTGCACTGAGGCATGGACGCCGAAGGGCGCTGAGTATAAACAGGACGTTTCTCCGAAGCGATATGAATTGTAATTTGAATAACCTGAAGCTATGCTCATGCTATATAAATTCATTTACTAAACTCATTTTACAACCTAAAACGGTAAAAATGGAATGTCGATGCCGAGCCAGATAACAACAATTGCGTATGTTATTGCGAGAACTACCACTACTGTGATGACTGTGAGCAATAATTTTTTTATCATGACTTTCTCCTGTCAGTTTAATATAATTATTTAACTGTTTTTAATGCCTGTGCCAGTTGATCGGCGCAGGATGTTTTTTTGTTGCCGCATCTTATGCCGTCTAATTTTGCAATTGCTTCGCTTACCTGCATGCCTTTTACAAGCTCGCCGATTGCAAGCAGGTTGCCGGGGCAGCCGCCTGTGTATTCGACTCTATTGATTATCCCGTCCTCAACATCAATTTCTATCATCTGCGAGCATGTGCCTTTGGGTTTGTAGTTTATTATCATTTATTCCGTATCTCCTTTTCCGATAAAATCAAGATAAGTAAACTTATTCCTGCCGCTTTCTTTGGAGGTATATAACGCTTCGTCCGCACGTTTTAAATACATTTCCAAGGTTTGTTTATATTCGGTTTTTCCTGTTGTGACTCCTATGGAAACTGTGACACAGGGTGCCGCTTCGTTCTTTTCATGCGGTATATTTAATTCTTTTACGTTGGTAAGAAGCTTATCTGCAAAAAATCTTGCACCTTCTGCGTCGGTGTTCGGCAGAATGACTGCAAATTCCTCACCGCCGTATCTTACAATTATATCATCGACCCTTGATACCGATTCGGCTAGTGCATGTGCAACAGATTGAAGGCATTTGTCTCCTGCGTCATGACCGTATGTATCGTTATAACGCTTAAAAAAGTCGATATCGAGCATAAGAACACTCAAAAGCCCGCCCGAGCGTGATAATAATCCCATAACCCGCTCTATTGTACTGTCCATGTAACGCCTGTTGAATAATCCTGTCAGCGGGTCTATGTTTGCTTTGTCAAATAAATCCTGAATCGTATTTGAAAGATGACCAAGCTCATCGTTGCGTTCTGCTCCGAACAGCTCTTCGGCTGTATGTTCATTGAGCTGTGCAAGGCTGTCGTCAAGCAAACGAAGCGGCTTAAACAATATGCGGTAGCTCGCTATGCTGCTTGAAACGGCAAATGCGATAAGCAGCAGAAGTACAATAATTATTATCGGGACAGAGTACGTTGCATCAAACAGTGTTGTTGTATCCGACAGTATTATTAGTGACCAGTTTGTGTGCCTTACCGGAGCTATCGTCATATACTTGTACTGACCTTGAGTTAATCTTGTAACACTCGGGTGTCCGATTTCTCTCCAGTACCCCTCTGCTGTTTCCAGGTGGTCTTTGACTGCATCGACAAGCACTGCGTTGGAAAATTCATCACTTAGTGCAGTCGTGTATTCATTGTGTAAAAACTGATTGCTGTCCATAAGATAGCTGTCCATATAGATTGTTCCCGTATTGTCGATAACAATCCCGCGCATGTTGTTTTGCTCATACTGCGAAAACAACTCACCTGCTATATGAGAAAACTCCAGACCTGTGCATATTACTCCCAGGACTTCACCGTTATGCAAAATCTTATAATCGAGCCATACACGTTTCCGTTGTAATATATGGTCAATATCGACTTTTATTATATAGTTCTGCTCCGATTTTACCGTATCAAAAAACCATGCATCCATCGGCTCGTCTTCATGCAGAACCGCAACCGGGAATATTATCCTTGATGCTTCCCCTATTTCTGCCCTGTACTCGTTAAGAGATGATGCTACTCCGATATATAAGTTATAACTGTAAAGCTGACTTACAACGCTCGAAAATACATTAAACGCACGTTCTTTTTTATCGTCATTAAACTCGTCATTGAGCCAGTTAAGCACATCGTTTGAATGCGCAGCAACCGAGATGATTCCTATTTCCTTTGCTATATGTGCACTGAGAGCTTCAGCAGAGCTTGCGGCATACCGCTCGGCATATTCGACCGACATTTGACGTGTTACATTCTCAAATGCAAAAAACATTACCATTACGGTTATTACAAAAGCAACTATAAATAATGAAATGCTTATTCTTCTGAACTTTGCAGAGATTTTTCCTTTTGCTAACAGATTTATCTCCCCCTTTGCTTATTATTAAACATTCTGCTTGTCATATATTATGGTACAGTATATTATAGAAACGTCAATAAATACAAGAATTTTTGGAAGGAATATTCATTATTATGGCAAAATTATATTTCCGGTATGGTGCTATGAACAGCGGAAAAACAGCAAATTTACTTATGGTTGCCGATAATTATATCAAACAGGAAAAAAACGTTATAATACTAAAACCCGATAAAGATACCCGCTGGAATATAGCTGCCGAGGTTAAATCACGTGCCATCGTTTCATCACAGCCTGCCGTATTGGTAAATGATTCACAGGATTTATTGGAGTATATAACCGCCGAGCTTGGGAAAAAAGAAATTGCGGCAATACTTGTTGAGGAGGCTCAATTCCTTACACCGCAGCAGGTACGGCAGTTGGCTGTTGTAGTCGATTCTCTTAATATTCCTGTTTTATGCTACGGTCTTCGTTGTTCGTATCTTGACGGACGATTATTCGACGGAAGTGCAGCGCTTCTTTATTGGGCTGATACAATTGAAGAAATAAAAAACGTCTGCCAGTTCTGCACAAGCAAGGCCACGAAGAATCTGCTTAAAATCAACGGTATACCCCAATATAAAGGTGATTTTGTCGTTATGGGTGATGTCGGGGATGAATCGGAAATTGTCTTTACTCCCGTTTGCCGAAAACACTATCTGAATCCGCCGGGTGTGTAGGAAAGGAGTTTTTACATGTGGGAGCAATATTCAAATATCATTCCGTTTATAGCTGTTGACTCCGGGGTTATAAATACTGTTGCCGATTGGGTGATGTCAAATAACTATAAAACCGTTCTCGTTGTTTCCGACCCTAATACACGGAGGGTTGCGGGAGAACGGGTTATAGGCATGTTAAAAAACGCGGGAATAACTGTACTTGACTGCTCATTTGCAAATAACGAGCCGGTCCCGGATGAATTTTCCATAGGTTTTATTACTGCTTTTTACTCCCCCGAAACAGACCTTATCCTTGGTGTGGGTTCCGGGACAATTAATGATATATGTACCTTTGTCGGAGCAAAGGTCAACTGCCCTGCTGCGATTGTCGGAACAGCGCCTTCAATGGACGGATATGCTTCGCTCGGAAGCGCAATGCTTCTTGACGGAATAAAAGTAACCCCGCCGACTGCCTGCCCTGTTGCGATTTTCTGCGATATTGATATTCTTGCCGAAGCACCGCTTTTATTAACCGCTGCAGGACTTGGTGATATGCTTGGAAAAATCACCGCTCTTGCGGACTGGCGGCTTGCAAACCTTCTGACTAATGAACCGATGCCCGAAAATATCGTTGCAATAATGGAAACTGCTCTCGATAAAATAATAAAAGGTGTTCCCCATTTATCAAAGCGTGACCCCGGGGTTATAAAAAGTGTCACCGAAGGACTTATTCTCAGCGGCATTGCCATGAGTTTATACGGCGACAGCAGACCTGCATCGGGAACTGAGCATCATCTTGCTCATTTTTGGGAAATGAGAATGGTGGCAGAAGGTTTAAAACCTGCACTGCATGGTATTAAGGTCGGTATTGCGACTATTGTCGGGTTAATTTTATGGAAAAAGCTTGCTTTATATTTAAGTGATTGCAAAGAGAATCAATACATCGATCCTCTGCACTACCCGAAGCAGCAGGAAACTATACCGGCGCAAGCTTCAACACATTATGAAAGTAACATACGCCGTTTATACGGGCGCACTGCCGATACGATTTTACAAACGGAAAACCCCGTTCTTTCTGCCGGTTTTTTGCGAAGCAATCAGCTGGAAATACTTGATATTGCAAATTCCCTGCCGGAGCCCGAGGATGTTGCAGAGATGCTGAAAGCGGTCCGGGCACCGGTTAACCCGTCGGAAATTTGTTTAAGCGATGATACTTTAAAGGACAGTATAATTTATGCAAGAGACCGAAAAAAAACCTTTACAATTTTACAGCTGCTCGGTAATTTGGGGTGCCTTGAAAGTTTTGCAAATTACGTAGTTTATTATCTTTCAAAAAGTGCGTTAACGGGAGTTAAATGTCTTGTGCTCGACATGGACGGGACAATTTATCTGAGCAATAATATTTTCCCGTATACAAAAAGATTTCTGGAGTATTTGGATGAAACCGGTTTGGATTACATTTTTTATACCAATAACTCATCACAAAATGCAGCCTATTACATTAATAAGCTGCATAATATGGGTATTGATATAAAACCGGACAGGCTGATGATGTCAACTCATGTGCTTCTTGCACATTTGGAGTGCCGCACCGGGGTTGGGTCTACCGGCGGTAATGGCATCAAGCATGGAAAGCGTGTATTTGTTGCAGGGACAAAAGCACTCAGGGATGATTTTTGTGCTGCAGGATATACTCTTGACGAGAGTAATCCCGATTTTGCCGTGCTTGGTTTTGATATGGATATGGATTATAAGAGGCTTGCAAAGCTTTGTGATTTTGTCAGGTCCGGGTTACCGTATTACGGGGTTCATATTGATTATAACTGTCCTGTCGAGGGTGGTTTTATACCGGATTGCGGCTCGCTTGCCGCTGCGGTTACAGCTTCTACCGGTATCACCCCGGAATTTTTCGGCAAACCTTCAAGATACACACTTGATTATATTATTCAAAAAACCGGATATAATGAAAATGAAATTTGCTTCATCGGAGACCGTTTATACACCGATATTGCAATTGCCGGTAACTCCGAAGCACGAAGTGTTCTTGTACTTTCCGGTGAAACAAAACGATGTGATTTAAGCGGCAGTACATTTGTCCCCGACTTAACGGTAAATGACCTGACTGAGCTGGTTGATTATTTGCATACATAAGGCTGCATAAGGCGAGTCAAATCAGCCGGTTCATATCAGGTGTAGTACTGCATCTCCGCACCATATTCTTCTACATACATGCGCTCGACATAACCAAGTACTTTATATCTGTTTGTATCGGGGAGCTGTCTGAACATTCCGAGCAGATTATTTTCTATTTCGCTTACAAGTGATGCCGATGCTCCGTCAAGTGTCAGCCAGTCAAAAGGTACACCGTAATAATCGGCCATAATCCGAAGCATCGGCTTGCGAGGTATTGTCAAATCATGCTCCCACCTGTAAATGGAATTCATCGAAACCCTTAATAATCTGCTCTGCTCTCGCAGGGTTTTTCTTGTTTTTAGCCGAAGACTTCTTAGCTTTTCACCCAGACTCATATCTGTTCCTCCTTTTTTATTTTAAAGATGGAAAGATATCTTATCAAAATTACCGTACCCGTTATATTAGATTTATTCGTTGCATTTTGTTGTAATAAGTTTGTTATTGTACACAGCAATTGTCATGGCAAATAAATACTTCGAGTTCGGCGGTTAATACTCGGCCTTGACCTTATCTGCGTAATAACAAATAAACTCCGTTACAGTCGGTACTCCTTTGTCCGAATGTATCCTTGATGTGTAATAAAGTCTTAAATCCTCGGAGTTTGTGACACTCCAGGCTCTATTAATGGCATTTTGCATAGCCCGCTCCACACTTGCCGCTGTTTTCCCGTATTTTTCCGCAATTGTAATAAAATGATTTTGCTTCCCTTCTATCCTGTTTAATATAGCATTAATTAAATAGCTGCGTCCGATGGCTTTCGGACTGATACCTATTCTGTCTATTTCAACAACAATGCGGACTTCCTGTCTTTTCTTTTTGTTTGCCGGTGTTTCTTCAATCGGGTCGGTTTTTTCTTTTATCTTTTTTTGCATGTCTTGGATTGTGTTTTTTAATGAAATCAAAAATTCAACAACATATCCGGCACAATAATCCTCACGGCTTTTGACCATAATAAAATCCGCTCCAAGCTGACGGGCTATTTCATGTGTAATATGGCTGATATTATGTGTAGTAACCAGTATAAAAGGAGATGGTTTTAATTGCATATTACGGAGAGCTTTTAAAAACCCAATACCGTTTCCCCTCCCTTTATACAGCTCAAGATCCAGAATAATTACATCCGGTAAATGGTCCTGAACACTTTTAAGAGCATTATTTTCATTATTTGTCACTCCGACAAGGCGAAATTCCGGAGCTTCGTCAATATGCTGCATAAGTTCGATACATTCTTCGTTATCATCCTCAACCATGAATACTGTTAACTTTTTATCCATCTGCCACTCCTGTTTTATTTATTACCGTAATCATTTTTTAAACGGCAATAGCAGTGTAAACTATGAAGCAACTTCACAGTCAAGTAAGGAAAAGCATAATTTTACCCGTTTATTGATAATATTATGATTAATTTACTTTTTGTTCATTTTTGCCGTAGGTTTAATACTGTACATAAATGCCGCAGGGATTGAATGAATGAGATTAATATGGTAAAGTGAAACATCATAGTGACCATCTTAACCGGTGGTGGTTTTATAAGGAAATATGAAAGGAATGGTCATTTATATGCTTAAGAATGTTGACTGCACAAGAAAACTCGGTAAGGAAGAGTATAAGGAAGAGATTGACTCGCTTGGGCTTCGCTTAAGTGAAATGCAGCGCACATGCAAGGATGAAAACATCCCTGTTTCCATTATTTTTGAGGGTTGGAGCGCAGCAGGTAAAGGGTCGCGTATCAGATCATTAATCCGTTTCCTTGATCCGCGGGGTTTCGAAGTATTTACCGCTCAAAGAACCACCGAGGACGAGAGGCTTCGCCCCTACATGTGGCGTTACTGGCAGCGTATTCCCGCAAACGGGCGTATTCACGTATTTGACAGAAGCTGGTATCAGAGCCTTATGCTCGGCCACAGAAAAAATGAAGCAGCACTTGCCGCTCCCGTTTACGATATAAAATCATATGAAAAAACGCTGGTTGATAACGGAGCTTTGATTATCAAGCTTTTTTTGCATGTTTCAAAAAAGGAACAGTCCAAAAGGCTTACGGCATTATATAACGACCCCGAAACAAAATGGCGTGTCCGCAAATCCGATTTAAGGCAAAACCGCCGATATGACAAGTCGTTAAAACGCTTTGAACGTATGCTTGAAAATACTAATCACGAGGCTTCTTATTGGACCGTTATCGAAGCCGACGACAGCCGTTTTGCAGATGTTAAAGTATACCGTACCGTTCTTGCTGCAATGGAAAGAGCAGTACAGGCAAAGCAAAACAAAGCTTCAGGCAATGGCAGCATAAATATTCCGGAGCTTCCGGTAATTGAGGGTGTTTCAAAGCTTGATGAGGTTGATTTAAGCAAAACAATGGACCGTGAGGAGTATAATTCACGGCTGAAAACAGCACAAAACGAGCTGTCACGCATTCATAATGCAATGTATAAACAGCGGCTGCCCGCTGCACTGGTTTTTGAGGGATGGGATGCGGCAGGTAAGGGCGGCGCCATAAAGCGAACCGTTGCTCCGCTCGACCCGCGCGGATATAAAGTCGCACCGTACGGAGCACCGAACGATATCGAAAAGGTGCATAATCATCTTTGGCGGTTTTGGAATGAAGTGCCGAAGGCAGGTCACCTTACAGTATTTGACCGCAGTTGGTATGGCAGAGTTATGGTCGAAAGAGTTGAAGGCTTCTGCTCCGAAGCAGACTGGAAGCGTGCTTTTAACGAAATCAATGATTTTGAAAAACAGCTTGTTGACAGCGGAATTGTATTATTTAAGTTCTGGCTCCATATCAGCCCCGAGGAACAACTTAAACGCTTTGAGCTTCGGACAAACACACCCGAGAAGAGCTGGAAAATCACCGATGAGGACTGGCGTAACAGGGATAAGTGGGACCAATATCTTGAGGCTGTAAATGAGATGCTGTACCGGACATCAACAGATTATGCTCCGTGGACTATCGTAGAAGCGGTAGATAAACCTTATGCACGCATCAAGGTAATTGAGACAGTTAAAGACCGCCTGGATACTGCTTTGAAAGTATAGGGAGGAGTACATGAAAAAGAAGCGTCGCAGCAATACTCTTATACTGGTTTTAATCTCGGTTGCAATCGGGGTGTTTCTGCTCACAATAGGACCGCTAATAATAAACTATATATTTATGGCTGAAACATCAAGGTTTAACCTTACCCTTGCATTTGACGCCGGAAATCTGCTTGATTATTACGGTGCGGTGCTTGGCGGCCTTGTTACATGCTTTGCGATAATTTCGGCAATACATATAAATAACCTCAACATAAAAGAAGACCGTCAAAGAGTACAGTTCGAGCGGGCATATGAGGTTTACCATAAGCTTCCCGACATACTCGCCAAGCTTGACTCGTCTGCAATTCACCTGCAGTACTCGGTTCATATAAGCGAAGCCGCTCTGCTTGAAACTCTTGATACCATGAAAGAATGCGACAGTATCCTTCGTGAACAGCATTATATTAATGAAAAATACTACAACAAAAATATAGATGCTCTTTTAAAGAACATCGCAGACATTTCATCGGAATGTCAAGGAGTCGCAGAACGTTTCCTAATCGAAAAAGAAAAAGAATCCGAAAACTACGAACCACCCCACGCAGAACTCGAAGCCGCCTTCGGCAAACTAAGAGACTCTATAGCAAACGCAAAAAACGAAATCATGACAGAAATCAATAAATTTATGTTCGGAAATGATGGTTAAACCAGGCCTTGACTATAAAGTTACTTCACACTTTGCTGCTATATTTTAAACGATTAAGGTGTATAAATTTGTAATTATATAGTTATTAAGCAAGTAAACCTATTGAAATCGAGTATGCTAACGAATTTATATATAATATAACTTTAGAGCGTAGTCTTGAATACCCACATCAATATGATATAATACTTGCAAAGCATATATGAGGAGTGATAACTAATGGTTAAACAGGTTGCGATAGACGGGATACTCACCCTTCCCGATACATCAACATGGGATGATATTATGTACTTTTTATATGTTAATCAAAAACTTGACAAAGGTTTAGATGATATTGAAAATGGTGCTGTTTATACTATGGAAGAAGCGCGTGAGTATATACGCAACAAGCAATGAGTACTGTAATATGGACGCAGACAGCACTGGATGATCTTGCTGCTATTAAAGAGTATATTGCTCGTGATTCTATTTATTATGCAGATAAGTTTGTAGATGATGCTTTTAATGCTACAGATAATCTTGAGATTTTCCCTGAAATGGGAAGAGTTGTACCGGAAAGAAGCGACCCAAGCATTAGAGAGATTATTTTTGGTTCATATAGGATTATGTATAAGGTAGATGAAAATTATTGTTTTATTACTACAATGATTCATGGAAAACGTCTTTATTTACCTGATGAAATGGAGATAATTTCAAGAGACTAGTATATTGAAACCCTAAATTTCGTATGGACACTAAAACCCGAACATAACACGAAAAACAACGGAAACCTAAACGAAGCAACAATTTTTGAATACTACACCCCTGAGCCGAGGTATAAATAAAACTTGATTATAACGTTACTTAACATTTAATATGCGACAGGGGACCTATCCCCTGTCGCATGCTTGCTATCTAGCGTTTTCGTTTAATTAATAAGAATATAATTACAATAGCTGCTGCTCCTGTTGTGGTTAGTATTATCCATAGTGCGGGATTGTTATTGGCATCCGGTTCATGGGGTTCGGTTGGTCTTTCGGGAGTTTGAGAAATTTCATCGGGTGTTGGAGTGGCCTGCGGGGTTTGGTGTTCAGGCGATGTTTCTCCCAATTCATCTTCCGGCACGTACTCAGGGAGCATGTTTGCAGCGAGCCATGCGGCACGTTTTTCTTCAGTGTCGAAATTCCCTGCAAGCCATCCCTCGGGGTCAATTATAGCAAAGTATGCTAGTTTGGGATTAAAATCATCGTCAAAAAGTAACGGGAACTCAGGATACATAGGTCTGTCAACATTGCCATTCGGACCTATAACATTGTACCATGATGTGACATCAGCAACACCCCAAAATGTCACATGCTCTATAGCATCTGAATATTCTTTGAACATCAAAAATAAATTCGCATACATATCTGCCTGTTTTTCAAGCAGTTCTTGTGTGGGTTCTCTGCTTCCTGTATAAAAATCACCACCGTGTACTCTGAATAGAGGTATGTCCAATTCTCCTATTGCAATATCAACACCAAGGCTTGCAAACAAACCGAGTGTACGTCCTATATCCTCAAGTGGTGTGTCCAGAAAATAATGCCCTTGCATTACTATTCCTTCGATAAGTAAACGGGTGTTTCCTTCGGCAAGCCATCGGTCGTTAATACCTTTGACCAAGTCGGCTACATTATCGGCAACTTTTGCATACTGTTCAGCCTGGTCGCTGAGATATAACTTCCCTGCCGGATTTGCAGAACGCGCAAATCTGAAAGCATATTCAACGTAGTCAGCACCACTTTCACCCAAGCTTTTATCTGCACCGTTATCAAATGCCAAATACCAGCTTGCCATATGCCCGTCACCTTCAATCCAAAACCCTGATGCATTGTGTAAATTACTACGGGGTTCACCGACAACTTCCCAAATTGGAAATCTGTCCGAGTAATGCTCCATAGTAGTGTTAATATATCGCTCCATGTTTGCAATCGCTTCTGTGCGTGTAAGAAGTGAACCGTCCGGGTTACGGGTCATCCACTCTGAGTTGTGCATACGGTAAATAATTGAAGGAAAAATCAAAGCAAAATCATCGGGGTCTAAAATTTCAAGTTCATTATCTGCCGCAGTAAAGTCAAAATCCCATGGTTGCGGAAGAAAACCACTTGTCCACGCTAAGCTTCCCATTACTTTTAAGATATTAAAATGACGGCGATAAAAATCAATCGTTCCGTTATGCGGATTAAACGGATATGTATCGGTCAGATTACCAATCATGAAGTAATCTTTATATGCTTCATGTAATGATGGTATTCTTGCGGCATTTTTAAGATTTTGATTAATGTCGGCTACTCTAAATGAAATGCTGTCTATATAAAATTCATCGGATGCATTCCATGTCTGAATATAAATTCTAACAGAACTCAAATCATAAAGAGTTGAATCAAAATAAAATACCTCTTTAATTTCTATCCAACCTTCACTGCTTGACCTAGCCGCTGATGCATGTGAGGAAAATGCCGGAGTAACATGCCATCCATCAGGAGAATTTAAGGGTATTAGCTCTGCCTGTAGGGAAAGCATGGTTGGTTCGGGTGTTTTTAGCTTGACCCAATAGGTCGCTTCATACCATGTGTCGGGAATAATATACTCTGCAACCTGCAGCTTTGGTGCAAACCACGGTTCTTGCATCTCAGAAATAAAAAGAGAATAGTTACCGGAACGGGCTTCTTCATCGGTGATAGTCATTTCAAGCAAACCATCTCCGATTCCACCGGGTTCAAGACCACCAAATGTACCGTCTTCAAAATCAATAAATAACTCAGTGGTATCAGTTGCCGCTGCGTTGTAAGGTGCAGAAACCGGCACAAGTATTAGTGAAAAAGCCAATATAAGAGCAAACATTATTATTCTTTTCATCATTTTCAATAATCCTCCAAATAAAAGTAAATACCTATATACCATATTTAAACGCAAAATAGGTGTGCATGATGCACACCTAAAACGCACTTTTTAATTCATTAAATAACTATTATTGCTACTAAATTAACTAACAAACTCCAAAGCCGACAGCTCCGATAAGTCAAGACTTGCAAGAATATCCCTGTCAACACGCAGTTCAGTTAGTGAAATACAACTGGAAAGGTTTAATTCTTCAAGATTATTATCGGCAACGTCCAGCACTCTGAGGTATTTAAAGTCCGATAAATCGAGTATGCCGGTCAAGTTCAAGTCAACAAGGTACATAACAATTACATTTCTTCGTTCCCATAAGATAAAATTCGTCACAGGATTTTCCAGGCCGTCGTCGTCGAAATAGGTTCCGCCTCTTTCCCAGTGCCATGTAGCGGGGTTTTCTATATCAAAACCGCTGTGTTGTGATTTAATTTTCTCCAGGTTGTCTTCGTGCAGGAAAAAGGCGACCAGTCTTTGGTATTCGATATCGTCATATCCGACAGGAGTTTGGTAAACTGCTTCCAAGGGTGGATCATGTGCGTTATTGTTCCGGGTCGAAAGTACTGTCGGAATACCAAAACCCAGCACAACTGCAGCAGCGAGACAAGTAAATGTGGTCAGCACTCTGCGTTTGCCGCGTGTTTTATATTTTAGAAGTGCTTTTCGGAGCGCAGTAATGCTTTGATAACGAGACTCCGGTGCAAGCTCTGTACATTTGGAAACTATGTGCTCTAATGTCCTGTCTTGGATTTTTACGTTTTTATCTGTGTCTCCGATAAACCAATACCGCATGACAACACCTAATGAGTATATATCCGTGCGGCAATCTGTTTGTGCAAAACCATATTGTTCGGGTGGTGCGAATTTATGTGTCCCAAAATATACAGTGTCATTTTCCGCACTTTCCTGATACCTGCGTGAAATCCCAAAATCTATGAGGGTAACCGTATTATTATCCTTATCAATTATGATATTTGACGGTTTAATATCACGGTGGATGATTGGCTGTGGTTGAGAGTGCAAGAAAGATAAAACATCACAAAGTGAAATAAATATATCTACCACTTCTGATATGTTTACTGTATCTGCACTCAAAAGATATTCATCGAGTGGCTTACCTTCAAGGTATCTGCGCAGTGTATATTGTATGTTATCATGACTGATTACAGGTTCATATTTTGGAAGCCCTTTATGTTCCAGTCCATTGAGTAAATCCGATTCATTGATTTGTGTAGCATCTGTATTTCGCTGTGATTTAAGTATATACAATTTACCTGTTTCATTTTCGGAAACAAGAAATGTATCCCCTAAGTTTGTTTCGCTTATGCATTCCATGACAGTAAACCGGCTTCCCGTTACTTGAGTGATGCCGGTTTCATCATTTTTATCACGAAATTCTGCAGCAAAGGAGTTACCCATAATTCCTCTCCTTTCCAAGCAGCTTTATCTCCAAATCAAAAAGCGTTGCCTGTACATCGTCGAGAGTAAGTTCGTGTTCTATTGCATAAATTATAACTGCATCACGTTTTACTTTTGGATGTAAAGAGCTTTTTCTTGCGACAGAAAGCAGTTTTTGTGTTTCCTCATATCCCATTTCAAAACCGAATGCAAGTTGAATAACCTTGTCGCGCGAGGGGGTTCTGGTGCCGTTAAAAAGCTGATGCCCGTAGGTTCGTTCAATATCGGCTTTTTTGATAACCTGCTCCGGTACAGTGCCTTTATCTTTACATAGATTATTAATGTGTTCGTGAAATAGTGGTAAATACTCCATGTCCCTATCATATCGTTTGATAAAACGGTCAAGCGAAGCTGTTTTAAATAAATGCTGTAACATTTTACTTGTTGATATTTTTTCAGTAGACATGACAGTTATTACCTTCATCGAATATAAATAATAGCGTGATTTAACCGCAACCTTTTAAGACACCTGTTCGAATTGGCTGTTGTATAAATCGGCGTAGAAGCCGCCTTTTTCGAGGAGTTCGGTGTGGGTGCCGCTTTCGATGATGTCGCCTTTGTTCATGACAAGGATTAAGTCTGCGTTTTTTATTGTTGACAGGCGGTGTGCGATTACGAATGAGGTTCTGCCTTTTGTAAGGTTGCTCATTGCCTTTTGAACCAAGTGCTCTGTTCTTGTGTCGACAGAGCTTGTTGCTTCGTCGAGAATTGTCATCGGAGCGTTTTGAATCATGGCACGGGCGATTGTGACAAGTTGTTTTTGACCTTGCGAGAGTGAGGTTTTATCATCCAAAACAGTATCATATCCTTGCGGCAATGTACTGATGAAATGGTCAATACCCACCGCCTTACATGTTTCTGCAACCTGCTCATCTGTAATGCCGTCCTTGCAATAGATAATATTCTCTTTAATAGTGCCTTCAAATAACCATGTATCCTGAAGCACCATACCAAACTGCTCTTGCACATTATCACGTGAAACAGCAGTTGAAGGAACACCGTCAATAAGAATATCTCCACTGTTAAGTTCGTAAAAGCGCATTAAAAGATTAACAATTGTAGTTTTCCCGGCACCGGTCGGGCCTACTATTGCTATTTTTTTGCCTGCTTCAATTTTCGATGAAAAATCATGTATGATTGTTTTGTCGGGGTCATAACCGAATCGGACATTACGAAACTCTATCTCACCTTTAATATCGGTGAGCTTTTCTGTTTTCCCGGATTCATCATCCATTTCCGGCTCGTCATAAAACTCAAAGACACGCTCGCCTGCTGCGGCTGTGCGCTGCAGATTTTGAAATGCCTGTGCAAGCTGTGAAAGCGGCTGCGTAAACAAACGTATATAAATCATAAATGCGGCTATAACACCGAATTGGATTGTACCGTTCATAGCAAGAACCGCACCGACAACACAAACTGCGACGTATCCAAGATTGCCGACAAACATCATAAGCGGCATCATAAGACCCGATATGAACTGGCTTTTCCATCCGCTGTCATAAAGCCTGTTATTTACATCGTCAAAAATTCGCCCTGCTTCTTTTCCGCCGTTATAAACTTTAACGACATTATGACCGGAATAAACCTCTTCAACATGACCGTTAACTTCACCTAAGTCCTTTTGCTGACGCTTAAAATATTTTTGTGATTTTGCCATAATCAAAGACAGCAGAACAAACCCTATCAAGCTTGCACCTATCGCAGTCAGAGCCATATGCCAATTGTTGACAAACATCATAAAGGCCGAACCTAAAAACATTGTTACAGAGGTTACAAGTGAACTGATGCTTTGATTTAAGGTCTGTCCGATTGCATCAACATCATTTGTTACACGGCTTAGAATATCGCCGAAGCTGACTTTGTCGAAATATTTTAACGGAAGCTTATTAATTTTCGTCGATATATCGGTACGCATATTGCGGCCGATTGTCTGTGTTATTGTTGCCATGATATAACCCTGGAGGAAGTTTAGTATTGCAGATAATGAATATATAACAACAAGAAACATTGCAATTTTTGTAACGGCGCTTAAATCGACATCAACCGTCTGACCCGTTGCCATTAATACGCCTATTACTTTTTGAATTTCGTTTGTCATCTTCCCGATTTGGTCGGGTCCGATTATTGTAAATACGGTGCCGATTGTTGCAATTACTAGTGAAACAATTATACCCGGAATATATTTTTTACAATACTTAATCAGCTTGACCCAGGTGCCTTTAAAGTCCTTAGCTTTTTCTTCGGTACCAATGGGTCCGCCTCTCATTCTCATTTTCGGGGCTCTTTCAGTCCTGTTTCCACTCATGAAGCAACACCCCCTTCACTCAGCTCCTCCTCGCTCAGCTGACTAATGGCGATCTCCTTGTAGACTTCGCAGCTTTTAAGTAAATCCTTGTGCTTTCCGCAGCCTACAATTTTTCCTTCATCCAAAACAATGATTTGGTCTGCGTCTATGATTGTTCCGATGCGCTGAGCGACAATCATGCTTGTGATACCTTTTGTTTCTTCTTTAAGCATTGTACGAAGCAGCCTGTCAGTTCTGTAATCGAGTGCGGAGAATGAATCATCGAATATGTATATCTCGGGTTTTCTGCATACAGCACGTGCGATTGCAAGCCTTTGCTTTTGCCCGCCGGATATATTCGTCCCGCCTTGTGCGACATCGGCGTTATAACCGTTTTCCATACTTTCTACAATGTCAATTCCCTGTGCAATTGAAACAGCGGTTTTTACGTCAGTTTCTGTAAATTCACCTTTACCGTTATCACCATAAGCAACATTTGAGAAAACTGTTCCCTTAAAAATCACAGCTTTTTGTGGTACATATCCGATTTTATTAAATAAGGCATCGAATTTGTATTCTTTGACATTAACTCCGTCAACCAAAATTTCACCCTCGGTTGCATCAAAAAACCTCGGTACAAGGTTTATAAGAGTAGATTTACCGCTGCCTGTCGAGCCTATAAACGCTATTGTTTCACCTTGCCGGACAGTAAAATTAATATCCTTCAAAACAGGTTTTGCAGCATCGGGATATTTAAACCCGACATTCTTAAATGTAACCTCGCCAAAGACGCCGGGTAAACCTTCCGTACGTGTTCCGTCATGAATGGTTGCTTCCGTTTCCAGAACCTCGCAGATACGTTTTGCCGATACCGTTGCTCTCGGAAGCATTGCAAAAATCATCATAAGCATCATAAATGACATGATGACCTGCATTGCATATATGGAAAATACCATCATGTTCGAAAATATCGGAAGTCTGTCAGCTGCTCCGGCTGCATTAATCAAGTATGCTCCAATCCAAAAAACAGAAAGGGATATACCGCTCATTATTATTGTCATAATAGGCATAACAATTGCCATTGCCCGGCTTGTGTACAGCTGAGTGCCTGTCAGCTCGTCATTTGCCCGGTCAAACTTTGCTTCCTGATAATCTTCGGCATTGTATGCTCTGACGACACGAAGACCTGTCAGGTTTTCACGGGTTACACGGTTCATGTTGTCAATGAGTGACTGCATTTTACGAAATTTCGGCATTACAAAATACATTATGAGAACAAAGGTTATCAGCATTATTAATACAGCTGCGCCGGTTGCCATTGTCCATTCAAGACCTTTACCCGCAATCTTTGTTATAGCCCATGTTGCGGTAATCGGGGCTTTAATAACAAGCTGCAACCCCATTGCAATTATCATTTGGACCTGTGTTATATCATTGGTGGAGCGGGTGATTAAACTGTCTGTCGTAAAACGGTTGATTTCTTCCATTGAAAAAGAGTCAACCCTGTTATATAGCAACCGCCGCAGGCGTCTTGACAGTGCCGAACCGATTACTGCTGCATAGTATCCTACAATAACAGCAGCAAGCAGGCTGCCGAGCGTGCAAAGCAGCATCATACCGCCTGCAACCCAAATATCACCCATTGCACTTCCAGGAGTTTGCACAAGCGTGGTTATCTCCGCCATATATTCAGGCGATTTTAAGTCAAGCCAGACCTGTGCAACGATAAACCCCAAACTGATGACTGCCATCAGCCATTCTTTGGGCTTGAGGTACTTAAGGATTTTTATCATTAAGCTTTACTCCTTTTAGAGGGAGAATCTAAATTTTTAAAGTTTTAAAGTAACCGAGGAAATCTTTGTTTTGGTCAAGCATTTGCTGTGTCATTTCTTTTATCTCCGCCATTGACAGTACACTTGCGGTAAGCGGGTCAAAAAGATTCGCCTGATAAACCTTCCACGGGTCGCCGTCGATTACTGCATTAACTGCTATTTCTTCAATACGTGCATGTAAGTCGGTGAGAATCGCCAGATTATCCGGCAGATGACCGACCTGAATCGGCTGAAGTCCTGTCGGGGATGCGAGTATCGGTGTTTCAACACAGGCAAGCGGCTGCATGTTGCTGATAATGCCGTGGTTTAAATGGTTTCCGTTAAACACAAATGGTTCTCCGTCGCCGAAAATTGCATTGAAGATATGCGATGCATATTCCCCGCCTCTGTCAAGCTCGATTTCTTCGCTTGTAATAAACTCGTTAAATCGGGATTCCCATGTAAGTTCGGTTTCGAGATATTCATTTAAAATGAAGGCATGCAGGCCGGGGTTCCAGTTTGTACCGTGAGTGCAGTATTTTTCAATTAAATCGGGACGCTTTCGAAACCACGCAAGATATTCCGAATTATGACCCGATGATTCGGTCGGATAATACTTAAACTGTAAAAACATTTCATTACGGACAGGTTCGGCGTTTGCAACAGCGGGGTCATTTAATACTTTATCAAAAATTAACGGATATGCGTCTTTACCGTTCCATTTAAAATCAAGGTAAAACGCAGTATGATTTATACCTGCACATGTGTATGTGATTTCATCATGCTTTGCGCCAATCCAATCGGCAAGCATATGTGCTGTGCCTTGTACACTGTGGCAAAGACCTGTGATTTTTACATCGGTTAAACGCTGCAGATAACCGCAAAGCATAGCCATCGGATTTGTGTAATTTAGTACCAAAGCATCCGGGCAAAGAACCTCTATATCACGTATAATATCAAGCATTACGGGAGCAGTCCGCAAAAACCGCATAACACCCGACGGCCCGCGTGTATCACCGACATTTATATCAACACCATGTGTTTTTGGGATTTCGATATCATGCCTCCAAACATCAACACCGCCTTGAAGGATTGTTATAAGAACACCGTCGGCACCTTCAAGAGCTTTTTTACGGTCTGTCGTGGAACTGACAGTTGCAGAATATTTGCCGGCTTGAATTAACCTGTTGATTGCTTTTTCCGCATAATCCAGCCTTCCCTCATGAATATCCATCAGACTGAACTCGCAATCCTTAAATGCATCAAATGTTAAAATATCCCTTGCCAAAGCCAATGTGAAACCCAAAGAACCTGCACCGATAAAAGTGAATTTTTTTCTCATAATAATGACCTTTCTATGACCTTTTTGTTATCTTGTTTTTAGTTAGTCTATATAGTATATTGTATTCACAAAAAAGACAAGGAGAAAAACATATGGCTTTAACATATAGTGAAATGTTTGATACGTTTAATGCGCTAAAAAAAACCGCCGCATACTTGGAAAAAAGTTGGACGGATATAGAACGTTTCTTTAAAAGCAGAGAACGCTTTGTTTTTATAGGTTGCGGTTCAAGCTACAGCAATGCAAAATCATATGCGATGATATGCAATATGTCTGCAGGTAAACCGGCAATCGCACTTGCGGCAGGGGATGTATTGCTTCATACGGAGCGGTACAGGAAATGTATCAGCGGAGCAGCGGTTATTTTTATTTCACGCTCCGGCAAAACAAGTGAGCTTATTAAAGCTCTCGATGCAATGAAATCAAATGGTTTTGATATAAGCGTTGCATCTTTTGTTTGCGCCGATGATACCCCGCTCGGCGAAAAAAGCGGCCTTGTTTTATCGACACCATGGGCTTTTGATGAAAGTGTTTGTCAGACACGCTGCGTAACAAATGCATATTTTATGGCTGCTTATATTACGGCAAAAATTACTGATAATTCGACTGTGCTTTCGGAGTTAAAACTATTGACGGAAGAAGGCTCCGCTTTTATTAATAAAGCAGAGCTGCTTGCAAAAGAACTTGCTGGAAAACCGTGGACACATGCAGTTGTGCTTGCGGATGCCGAGCTTGAGGGAATTGCCGAAGAGGGCGCACTTGTGTTTAAGGAAGTTTGCCAACTCCCGTCAAGCTACCATCATCTTCTGGATGTCCGCCACGGCCCGATGGTACTAATCGGGAAAGAAACACTGGTAATTATCGCACTCGGAACCTCATGCGATTTGGAAATAAATCTCATTAAAGACTTGACTGCAAAAGATGCAACCGTTATTACCTTTTCCGATATTGGCGGTGAGTACAAAAAAGCACAAACAATTTCCTATGGAAAACCCCTATCCCACATCGCAAAAGGCATACCCTTTATCATCCTGTGCCAGATGATTGCATATTATAAATCAAAAGAAACAGGCGCCGACCCCGACAAACCCACCGGCCTCGACCCCTGGATAGCGTTGTAATTTATTAAGCGATTAAAAGCGGTTATATACATTCTGACTAGCGTAACCAAGAATGGCATTGTTAAGAGAAATCGACATTTTTGAAAAATGCTTATTCTCCTAGGTTTTCTAACAAGAAAACACCATCGCAAGCCAGTGTAAATGACCCGTCCGGACTAATGTACGGTTCGGGATTTGGATTTTCTAAGAAGTAAATACAATCATTTAAGTTGTCTTGAAATGGTCTGAAATATTCAATTACATTATCACCTAAAAGGTTTTGTTTAACTTCATTGCTATCAGGTGTAAATGCCCATATTCCGGCTAGTAGCTTACTGCCTATCATTAATCCGGGTATTTGAAATAAATATCCGGGCGTTATACCATCGTAACTTTTAATAACTAGCTTATTACGTGGCAGTTCATTAAGATTGAACCATTCATATATATCTTTGTTTACAACTGTAAGATATGCTCCCGTATCATATATAAAGTTTATTGTGTCTTTTTCAGTACTGCCCTTACATACAATAGGTATATTAATATAATTATGTCCCTTATCACGCTTATATTTTACTTTATTCTTGTGTTCTAATGTAAGTGTTTGCATTTTCACCAACCATTTCCGCTGTTCCAAAGAAATTTACAAATCCCGGTACATCGTCATAATTCATATTATTACTCATCCTCGGAGAGTACTTAGGATCTTTAAATTCGTCATAAAACCCATCTTTTTGCCCTTCAAAAGGACTGTCTGCTATAGCAACCGGAATACCGCCAATAACTTGGTTATATTCAGAATGCACACAATTGGTAACTAACACCCACTTACCTGCAAATTCTATTTCAATTTCTTCAATAGTCATATAACTAGGATTTTCCAATATCTTTCGCATTGTTTGTAACCTCCGTTCATAAGGGTTTTATGTAGGAATTGTAGCATATTTATTAAAACAAGTCTATTGTTTGCATAAAGCGACTTTATAGTCAAGAGAGAATTGCATGTTTTCTGCTTTACTCGTGCTTAAAGCGTTTTTCGGCGATTATTTCGTTGCCGGATTTTATTATGTCGCCGCCGAAGCGTTTTTGCAGTTCAAGGACTGTGCTGTCGAGGGTTTCATCTTTTTCGGGGTCATGCAGGAGGCCTGATTCATCAAGGGTCATTTGCTGAAATTCTGTTTCGTCAAAGCCGCTCAGACTGATTCCAATAAGGCGTATTTTACGTTTTTCTACTGTGTCAAGTAAGGCTGCGGCTGTTTTGTATATATCATTTGTGCGGTTGACCGGGATGCCGGTTTTCGAGCGGGTTATAAGCTTCATTGTTGAGTATTTTACCTTTAAGGTGACTGTACGGGCGTAGATATTATCGAAGCGGAGTGTCAAGCTCAGCTCCTTTGCAAGCAGGCGAAGTGCATCCTTTAGATATTCAAAGTCTGTAATATCGTCCTGAAAGGTTGTTTCTTTGCTTACGGATTTCGCTTCACCTTCGTAATACGGTATTACTTTACGTTCATCCTTACCTTCTGCCTGGTCTATGAAATACTGTCCGTGGTCACCAAGTATTTCAATTACGGTGTGCTTGTTTTCCAATATATCCCGAACAGTTTTAATCCCGCGCAGCTGCAACGCCTGTTCGGTTTTTGGACCGACACCGTAAAGAACTCTTACATTGCGGTCAATAATTAACTCTGTAAATACTTTTGCGTTCGGAATTTCAAAAAACCCGTCCGGTTTCTTTTCCTCACTTGCTATTTTTGCCGATGTCTTTGAATAACCTATTCCAACCGAGCATGTCAGCCCAAATTCTTCTTTTGTACGCTTTTTTATTTCGTGAGCAATCTTTCTTGCCGTACATGTACAAGGAACTGTACATGCACAGGTTTTCTTTTTAGAATGATACACGGAATGTGTAACATCAAGAAACCCTTCATCGATTGAAACAATTTCTGCTATATCCGTATACTCAAGCCAGATTTTTTTTATCTGCTCCGATACTTTGGAATACTTCCAACCGCTCGGATGCATATATACCCCGTGAGGACAACGGCGGTAAGCTTCTTTTATACTCATCGCCGATCTGACACCATAAACCCGTGCCTCATAGCTGCAGGTAGCGACAACACCTCTCTCGGTCGGTAACGCACCTATAATAAGCGGCTTACCCTTAAGCTCCGGATTATCCCGCACCTCAACCGCCGCAAAAAACGCATCCATGTCAATATGTATTATTATTTGTTTCATAATCAAAGTATACTGAAAACGGTATTTATTTGCAACTTGGCGGCAGGTTTTTACCTGTCGCTTTATTCGCTATTGTAAGCATGGTAAATGTTTGATATTATTAATGAAATTAAATTGGAAAGAGAAGGGGACTAAAATGAGCGATAAACATAATAAGAAAAAGGTGCTGATTACAGGCACAAATCATGGGCTTGGATTATCTCTTACAAAACTGTTTTTAGAGCACAATTACATTGTTTTTGCCGGCACTTACAAGCTTGCGGAAGATTCGCAAATAAACTCTATAAAAGATAACGAAAACCTGTTTATTTTTGATCTGGATGTTACCGACATAAAAACGATTGACAAAGCCGAAGAATTCGTAAAAAGTAAAACCGACACACTCGATATACTTATAAACAATGCAGGAATATTATGTCCCGATTCATATGTGCGTAACTCTCTGACAATATTTGACAAGCTTGATGTTGACGCAATGAAGGAAGTCTACGATGTAAACGCACTCGGAGCGCTCAGAGTAGCAAACGCTTTTTCTTCACTATTAATCAAAGGTGATGAAAAATTGCTTATAAACATTTCATCGGAAGCGGGCAGCATAGGAGACTGCACTGTCAGTGACTGGCATGGATACCGCATGTCAAAATCAGCAATGAATATGGCGGGTGCTCTTATTCAAAACGATTATGTAAAACACGGCGGAAGAGTATGGCAGATTCACCCCGGCTGGATGCAGACATACATGCACGGCCGTCATTCACCCGAAGCAAATCATTCATCCGATTTTTCGGCAGAGCATCTGTATAAGCTTATATTAAACGCAGACGCACAAAAAAAAGACGAGCTTGCATTTATGGATATTCTCGGACAACCGCTGCCGTGGTAATTTATTAACATATAATATAGGACTATTAGAAATCCGTTTTATTGGACACATAATTTTGGTATGATATAATCGTGAGGTGAAATATTATGCCAAAATCATCAAACCAGAAGCTTAAAATCCTTTGCTTACTAAGGATTCTGCAAGACCATACAGACGAAACCCACATGCTCTCGGTGAGTGAGCTTATATCCAAGCTTGCCGATATGGGTATTAGCGCCGAGCGGAAAACAATATATGACGACATTGAAACCCTCAGGCAATTCGGGTTCGATATCGTCATGGAAAAATCAAAGTCCTACGGTTATTATATAGCAACCCGCGATTTTGAACTCCCTGAGCTCAAGCTCCTTGCCGACGCTGTACAATCGTCAAAATTCATCACCGAAAGAAAAACCATGCAGCTCATCAAAAAGCTCGAGGGTCTCATGAGCAAGCATGATGCAGGTAAGCTCCGCCGCCAGGTGTATGTCCAAAACCGCGTCAAAAGCATGAACGAAAGCATCTACTACAGTGTAGATGCCCTGCACGAAGCCATCTCCGAGGATAAAAAAATCAGTTTCAAATACTCCGATTACGACATACAAAAGAATCAGGTATTCCGCAGAGGCGGAGAGGCTTATATAGTCAGCCCGGCTGCTCTTACATGGAATGAAGAAAATTATTACCTTATAGCCTATTCGGAAGAACGCAGAAGCATCGCTCATTACCGTGTCGACAGAATGAGCAATGTTCACAAGCTTACCGAAACCCGCAGTCCCGAGGTATCCGGGTTCAAGCTTGCAGAATATTCAAAAAAGGTATTCGGTATGTTCGGGGGAGAAGAAACCGAAGTAAAACTCAGAGTGAACAATAAATTAATCGGAGGCGTTATTGACCGTTTCGGAAAAGACGTTATAATGGTACCCGATGCAGAAAATCATTTTACAATCAGGGTCAGTGTTGCCTTATCACCGATATTTTACGGCTGGTTGTTCCAATTCGGTGATTTATGTGAGATACTTGAGCCTCAAAGCTTAAAGGATGATTTAATAGTAAAAGCAAAAGAATTTCTCGCACGACTCGAAAACGAAGCAAATTGACAGGAGATATAGCATGGAGCATATATTACCGTATTTAATAGTTGCAGGCACCTCTGCAGCGATTTATATTTTCCTTGTTCTTGCAATACGCCTGTTTGGTAAAAAGGAGTTTTCACAGCTTTCGGTTTTTGACATAGTATTTATTTTATTAATCAGCAACGCCGTTCAAAATTCAATGATAGCAGCGAATTTTACATTCTGGGGCGGTGTTGTTTCCGCTGCAACACTCTTTGCAGTCAACTTCATTTTCAAAAATGTCGTATATAAAATACCAAAAATATCCGAATGGGTGCAGGGACATCCGATAATGCTCATATACGAGGGAAAACTCATTCCCGAAAACATGAGCAAGGCTAAAATCAACATAGCCGAACTCGAAGAAGCAACAAGAGAACACGGAGTTGACTCAATAGAAAATGTCAACCTTGCCGTGCTCGAGCTTGATGGAAGTATCAGTATCGTTGCAGAGGATTTTTCTCATCATTTTAAACGTCGCCGCCGCCGTTTCAGCAACGAAGTGTAGTTTATTAATTAACGAATAAAAAACTATTCACGAATAAGCCCGGATTTGCGTAATGCATCTCTCAGGTTAACAAGATACGGGAAAATCGCAATCTGTAAAATAATATAAACCCCGAATTGCGGCAGTCTTGAAACAAGAAGCGGTACATAGGGCTGACCGTAAAATATACTAAGCCCGAGAGTGGTTAATCCCATTGCGCAAATCACCTGTGTTAATACAGCACTGATTACTGAATGCGACCAGATACTTAAATTCTCACGATGCAAAATCAAACCAAAGAGAAAACCGTTAACAATTCGTGCTGCCAGTATAAAATAGTTCGGTGTCAGCGGCATAATAAACCACCCGAGAACATCGGACAGACCATATGCGACCGCACCCCAGACAGGGCCGAAAAGCATTCCGCACATCATCATTGGTATAAATGACAAAGTGATTCTCATAGTGGGTAAATTTACTATCGGAAGCATCCGCTCAAGTATAAACGCAACTGCAATCAGCATTGCGACCTGACTGATTATTCGTACAGAAATTTTCGGGCTAAAAATCTTCTTAAACATAATACCATCCTTCTGCTAATATAGTCCTTGCACTCCTTGCATATTAAATTATAACTAATTTTTAATCGATTAGCAATAGATAGATAGAGGAATATATATGACTTTGATTTTTATTTTCGCAGGAGTAATTGTTTTCTTAACAGTTGCAGTCACTTTCTGCGTAGCACCCGGTAAACTTTCACAAGAATCAAAAAAAACATCTCGTATTTTTTACGGTTTGAATTGCGCACACCGCGGTTTGCATACAAATGATCAATTAATCCCCGAAAATTCTCTTTTGGCATTTAATGCTGCAAAAAATGCCGGTTACGGAATTGAGCTTGATGTTCAACTCTCAAAAGACGGCAAAGTCATTGTTTTCCACGATGATGACCTGAATCGTGTTTGCGGAATTGACGCACCAGTTAACAGTAAAACATGGGAAGAATTGTCTGTCATTCCATTATTTAACACTAAAGAATGCATCCCTCTGCTGTCGGATATTTTGCCGGCAATGAACGATACACCGCTAATTGTCGAGCTTAAATCTGCAGGAGCAAACAACAGCAAACTTTGCTCGGAAACATTAATAATACTCAGAGAACAAGGTCAAAACTGGTGCATTGAAAGCTTTGACCCCCGGATTGTTGCATGGTTTATGAAAAATGCACCGGACGTTCTGCGCGGGCAACTCAGCAGACCGCCGAAAAATATGGAGGGTATATCAAAAGTCACAGCCTTCCTGCTAGGCAATCTGTTTACAAACTTCATGTCCCGCCCCCACTTCATCGCATACGAAAACACCCCGCACCCCCTCACCGTCAAACTATGCAGAGCAATGAAACCCCTAAACTTCGTATGGACACTAAAACCCGAACATAATACAAAAAAATACGAAAACCTAAACGATGCAACAATCTTTGAATACTACACCCCGGAGCCAAGGTATAAATAACAGCTTAACTTTAAAATGCGACAAGGGACCCGTCCCCTGTCGCATTTTTAATACCATATTTTTGCGTTATTTCTACATATATTATGCATAAATTTCCGAACTGTTGGGTAGCACATGCCCAAATTAATTCATAATTTGCAATGCAAAAATAAGGCGTGGGTTTTATTGTACAGTTCTTTGTAAAAACAGTATCCGTGCATGAAAACATTTGTATAAAATAACCATTCATTCTTTCTTTAATTTCTTGACTAATGTGTAACCCCTTGCTGTAGACTCCCCGTATAAAGAGAGAAGGTGCTTTTTTATGAAAAACTTAAAAGTTTCGTTGAAGTTAATAATAGGCTTCATGATAGTTGTTGTACTCGCCATTATTGTGGGTGTAATCGGAATTATCGGTATGGATTCAATCAACCGGGCCGATGATGCGCTTTACAATGAAAATGTAGTTGCACTGAGTGCAATGGGCGATATCCGTGAGACACTTCAGGCTCAGATTGTACAAATTCGCAGTCTT
This sequence comes from Oscillospiraceae bacterium, assembly GCA_009784725.1. Taxonomy (GTDB): domain Bacteria; phylum Bacillota; class Clostridia; order Oscillospirales; family Oscillospiraceae; genus WRMH01. Next base: position 12,592 of record WQXS01000011.1, on the reverse strand, counting down.
GCGCTAAATGCCGGTAAAACCGAGAAAACGCCCGGTATAATCGCAAAGCTGACTGAGCTTGAAGAAAGCATGGAAGAATATGTTCTTCTGTATGAGGGAACAATAACCGACACATCTGAAGAGGTTACATATTTTGAAGCACGGCGGCTTTATTTGAACGAATTTGCAGATATCAAAAAACAGGTTAGAGAAGCGAGTTTAATCGACACCGAAGCTGTTTACAATGTAATCTATAACCCGCATGTTGAAACGGTCAGAAGCGCAATGGTCGGCGGATTTTATGATGCTATGGAGCAAAATGACCTTTGGGCACTTGAAACGGTAAATAACAATACTTCGTTATTTATAACTATGCTCATCACTTCGGTTATTATTCTGGCTTTTACGGTTGCCGTTGCTCTGTCGCTTGCGTTTTATATATCAAGCTTAATCAGCAAACCGCTTATACCGCTTGCTTCATTTATGAATAAAGCAGGGTCGACCGGTGATATTTCGCTCAGTCCCGAGGATACGGCAGTAATTACAAAATACTCAACATCAAAGGATGAAATCGGTCAGGCAATAAAGGGAGCCGCATCATTCGTAGGCCATGTTGCAAATATCTCCGGGGAGCTTGAATCAGTTGCTAACGGTGACTTAACAATTTCCGTAAAGCTTCTTTCGGATAATGATATTATGGGACAATCCGTAAAACAAATGGTTGATAGCTTAAATGATATGTTTTCGGAAATCCAGCTTTCCACCGACCAGGTTTCAACCGGTGCAAGCCAGATATCGACGGGTGCTCAGGCCCTTGCACAAGGTACAACCGAGCAGGCGGCAACCGTTGAGGAGCTTTCAAGCTCGATTACTGAAATCGCTGAAAGAACAAAAGAAAATGCAACAACCGCAGACGAAGCGTCAAAGCTCTCGGCAGGCATAAAAGAAGATGCAGAAAAGGGTATCCGCCAAATGGACGGAATGATAAGCGCAGTAAAAGATATTAACGACGCAAGTCACTCAATCGGCAACATCATAAAAACAATAGATGATATTGCTTTCCAAACCAACATACTCGCTTTGAATGCAGCAGTTGAAGCCGCACGTGCAGGTCAGCACGGCAAGGGATTTGCAGTTGTTGCCGAGGAAGTCAGAAACCTCGCATCAAAAAGCGCACAGGCTGCAAAGGATACAAGTGAGATAATACAAGATACGATTGAAAAATCCGACCTTGGCTCGCGTATTGCAGGCGAAACCGCTGCAAGCCTGCAGGAAATCGGCACGGGAATCACCGAGTCAAACCGGCTCGTTGCAGAGATAGCCGCAGCATCGGAAGAGCAGTCACAAAGCATTTCGCAAATCAACACAGGAATAAACCAGGTATCGCAGGTTATTCAGCAAAACAGCGCAACTGCAGAGCAAAGCGCTGCCGCATCGCAGGAGATGAGCGGACAGTCCGATGTTCTCAAGCAGCTTATAACACAGTTTAAGTTAAAGGACACTAATACAAGCGAGAGATTTTATTTGAATCCATAAAGCGGGATTGCAATATACCGGATTGCTTCGTTCCTCGCAATGACAAGGTGCTGTTGCACGTTTTACAACAGCACCTTGTTTTTTTCCAAATTAATTATCAACCGTTCAAATGTTTCAGTCATCCTCATCAAGATTTTCGTTGCTTGCCGAGACACTGTCGATAACAGGTAAATATTTTAATAAACAATTCCAAAGCTCCTGTGATGTAAAAGGTTTTCCGAGTGTATCGGGCATCCCCTTTTCCTTATATAAAATTATATCCTGTGACATTACATTTGCGGTCAATGCAACAATGGGTGATTCTATTCCCATATCCTTAATAAGTGTCGCAGCCTCAATCCCGTCCATAACCGGCATATGAATATCCATAAAAATTATATCAAACGGTTTTTCATCGTTTTGTTTTCTTTTTTTGACAATATCCACACCTTCCTTGCCGTTACATGCTACGAATGTCTTTACTCCGACTCTTGAAAGATGCTCGCAGATAACCTGCAGATTCAATGCATTGTCATCACATATAAGAGCCTCTCCGTTGAATATGGGTTTTTTCAGGTCCTGTCCCGTTACAACGTCATACTCCGAATCATCGGTTTCATCCACAAGCTCGAACTCAAGTTCAAATGTGAATGTGCTTCCGATTCCGTAATCGCTTTTTACTTCAAGGACTCCACCCATAAGATCGACAATATTTCGTGTTATGGTGAGTCCAAGCCCCGTTCCGCCGAATCTTCTGGTTACACTGTCATCCGCCTGTGCAAAGGGTTTAAAAATATCATTTATATTTTCCGGGCTTATTCCTATTCCGCTGTCTTTTACTTCAAAACGGATTGCTGCTTTGCCTTTGCTTTTTGATATGATTGAAGAAAGTGCTTTTATCATTCCGACATTTGTAAATTTCACGGCGTTGGTAAGCAGGTTCATAATTATCTGCCGCAGCCGGAACGGGTCACCGATTAAACGTTTTCCCGGAAGCGGCTCCGTATAACAGTATAATGTCAGGGATTTTTCCGTAATAATCGGCATTATTGAGTTCTGGCAATGTTCAAATATATCAAATAAACTGAATGGTATCTGCTCAAGTTCAATTTTACCCGATTCGATTTTTGATATATCTAAAATGTCATTAATAATGTTCAGCAGTACATCCGAGCTTGTGCGGATATTTCCGAGATATCCCCTTGTTTCTTCGGATATATCCCCATCCCCGGCAAGCTCTGCAAAGCCGATGATACTGTTCATCGGGGTCCTTATCTCATGGCTCATGTTTGCAAGGAATATAGATTTTGCTTCGCTTGCAGACTCTGCGGCATCTCTTGCAACAAGAAGGTCTTCACGTGCCTGATGAACGTCCTCTACCATGCTTTCAAGGCGGCGTTCAATGACTCCCGAAAGCGCTCTTGCTATAATAAGGCTAAATCCGAGTACTATAAGTGTAATGATTGCACCGATAATAATGAACATTCGTATTTTATTCATATCTTCGGCTGTTTCGAAACCCACAAATGTCATGCCTACAATATCATTATCCGCTCCGTAAAGAGGGTGATACAAACCGAGAATTTCGTTGCCGAATAAGTTGATGGTGCCTGTATAGGTTCCTCCCGCAAGAACAATCCTGCTTATATCCTCTCTCGCTTTTCCGCCAAGGTCGGTATGACCGGTTTCATCCAAAATCGTTGATGAAATAACAACATCATCACGGAATATGGTAACATCACATCCCGTGTGGTTCTTTAAGTTATAAGTAAAACTTTGGATGTCCATCATATAACCCAAAGAGATTGCACCGATTATATCACCGCTGTTGTCGACAATCGGAGAGCCTGCCATAATTCCGAGCTCGATTGTAACACCCGGGACGATATAGGATTCGATATTGCCTTCGATCGCCTGTTCAATGTGCTTAAGTGAAGCGAGGCTGTCTCCGTATCTGTCGGGCTCATGGACTCTTTTTATAACAATTCCTTCGCTGTCAACAACCGTACAAAAATCAAGCTGTGCCGTATCTTTTAATGCATTTGAAATTTCCCCGATTCTGTCTCGGTCCATTTCTTCAATCGCTTCGATTAGATTATGGTTATCTCTCGTAGCAAATGCAATAAGCCGTGCTGTTTCGGTCAAATAATCAATCTCAAAGTCAACTGCATTCATAGCGACCTCAAGCCGCTTATGCATCGAAATATCCAGTTCTCTTATAAATTGAAATATTGACGCAATAAAAACAGCAAAACAGCACCCTATTGTGAGGGTGATCATAGGTATGAAAATTCTTCTTTTTATTTTCACAGCGTCCCCAAAACTACATAATATCCTGCCGACAACTATATATTATATTGCCGGCAGGATAATAATGCAAGATATTTATCGCGTTTTTCGTACGCTTTTTGTACACTTTTTTATTCGTTATTAATTACTTTTCCATACCTATATCTATCAGAATTAAGTCGCCATTATCATTTTGCAGTTCGATAGTTTTGACAGCGTCAACTTTTTCTGTAATGGTACTTAATGTCTCGGTTTGAATATAAGTCTCCCATGCAGCCGGATATTCACCTTTTATACAGACTTTTATTCTGTCCATGATGCTCAGTTCAAGCTGTTTCCTTGCTTCCTGGATGTGCCTGACAATATCCCTGGCAAGCCCTTCCTGTCTGAGTTCATCCGTTATTGTCAAATCCAGTGATACTACTATATCACGGTCGCTTGCAACGGGTATGTTTTCTCTTGACTGATAGGTAACCAGGATAATCTCGGCATCAAAGTCTTCTTTTTTACCGTCAATTGTCAAGACCGCTTTATCGCTGTGAATCTCAAACTGCCCGGTTTTAACCGCCTTGATGATTTCGGGAGTTCTCGCAGCGTAGCGGGACTTGATCTCATTGAAATTCGGGTCATATTTAATGAGTGCAATATCGCTTACATCGGGTAAAAGCTCGATTTTCTTTATGTTTAACTCTTCGGCAATGGTATCGCCGAACCCGGTTATCAGCTCGTTTGCTTCTTCATTTACAAAAGCGACCTTCATAACACTTAGCGGCTGACGGTTTTTAATATTGTTTTTATTGCGTATTGATCTCGCAAGAGAAATGACGCTTTGCACTTTATCAACCTGTGCTGTAAGTGTTTCATTTTTATATGCTTCGGGTACATCCGGCCATGCGGTTAAATGAACCGAATAATCTCCGGTTAATGTTTTATACAGCATTTCCGAAATTATCGGAGCAACCGGCGCAAGCAGCTTTGTTGTATTGACAAGGACATAATAAAGAGTTTCATACGCATTTTGCTTATCGGCGGTCATATCGGAGCCCCAGAATCTTCTTCTGCTGCGCCTTATATACCAGTTTGTCAGCCCGTTAATAAATGAAATTACAGGTTCAATATAACGGTCGATATAATAATCACTCATGCTTTTCCCTATCGACTCTACTGCATTATAAAGCTCTGCAAGTATCCATTTGTCAAGCTGGTTGCCGGATTCGGGTTCTTTTATTTCATTCGGATGGAACTTGTCAATGTTTGCATACGAAATGTAGAAATTACACGCATTCCAAAACGGCAGCAGAATAAGCTGATACATTTCCGGAATACCCTCGTCGCTGAAATGTAAATCACCGATAAGCATCGCATTCGACTGATACAGGTATAAGCGGAATGCATCAGTCCCGTACTTTTTCATAAGGTCCATAGGGTCCGAATAATTTTTGGATGATTTTGACAGTTTTTTGCCGTCACCTGCAAGAATTGTTCCGTGGACAATGCAGTTTTTGAATGCGGGTTTGTCAAAGAGTGCTACGGACAGCACGTGCATATAATAAAACCAGCATCTTATCTGACCTGTATATTCAACGATGAAATCGCTCGGGAAATGCGAGTCAAACCACTCTTTGTTTTCAAACGGATAGTGTTTTTGCGCAAATGTGACCGAACCGCTTTCAAACCAGCAGTCAAGCACTTCCGGTATACGCTTCATTGTACCGCTGCATTTTTTGCATCCGAAAGATATCTCGTCCATATATTGCCTGTGCAGGTTTGTCATTTGGACTCCCGAGGCGGAGTGGATTTCATCTATACTGCCGAAAACAACCAGTTCGGAGCAGGCATCGCAAACCCATATAGGCATCGGTGTGCTCCAGTATCTGTTACGGGAGATGTTCCAGTCCCGTGCATTTTCCAGCCAATTGCCGAAACGTCCGTGCTTTATGGTTTCGGGGACCCAGTTTATTTCCTCGTTGACCGCTATAAGACGATCCTTTATTTTTTCGATACTGAAATACCACGCATCCATTGCACGGTATATAAGCGGCTGTCTGCATCTCCAGCAGTGCGGGTAGTTATGCTCCATTGTCCCGTCAAGAACTGCTTTGCTATTTTCGTATAAATACCGCACTATTGCCGAGTTGGTTTCAATGACGTTTTTCGGGCTATCGGGGGTATAAAAATCCGATACCTCTTCTGTAAATCTTCCCTGCGCATCAACCGGATTCACAAACGGCATCCCGTGCTTTTTACATGTCCAGTAGTCATCCTCACCAAATGCCGGCGCAGTGTGTACAATGCCGACACCATCCTTTGAATCGACATAATCAACTGTTACAACCTTAAAGGCTCCGTCATCCTTATGCTTTGCAAAATAAGGGAACAGCGGCTCATAGGTCATCCCTGCAAGGTCATTTCCTTTGCATTCCTTTAGTATTTCAGGTTCACTTCCGAATATTTTTTCGTATGATGCAAGTGTATCCGTGCTTGCGATATATATTTCTTCATTTACCTTAACGAATGAATAGTTTATTGCACCTCCCACGGAAAGGCACATGTTCGACGGAAGTGTCCAGGGAGTTGTTGTCCATGCAAGGAAATATACCGGTTTACCATCCATTTCATGGTCAGCTTTGAATTTTACAATAACCCATCTGTCCTGCCTCGGGCGTGTAGAATCGGATTCTCTAGTGTCCGAGATTGATAAGGATGTTTCACACTGCATGCAGTACGGTGTTACACGGTAGTCACGGTAAATAAGCCCTTTGTCATAGCATTGTTTAAACACCCACATAACGCTTTCCATAAACCCGGTGTTCATTGTTTTATACGCACCGTCGTAATCAACCCAGCGCGCCATTTGTTCAACGTAGTTTCTCCACGACTCATTACTGCTTGAAACAATATCAAGACAAGCATCGTTAAATCTTCCGATGTCCTTGTCGATTTCGTTTTTATCTTTAATACCAAGGACCTTTTCAGCTTGATTTTCTATTGGAAGTCCGTGACAGTCCCAGCCCCATACACGCGGCACGGAATAACCCTTCATTGTCCAAAACCTTGCAATCATATCCTTTATAAAGGATACGAGCACTGTTCCGTGGTGAGGGCTTCCTGTCGGAAACGGAGGTCCGTCATAAAAAACGACCTCGCCTTTGTTTTCCTTTTCAACAGATTTCTCAAAAATTCTTTCATCCTTCCAGAACTTTAACATTTCATCCTGTATCTCTGAAAGATTCGGTTTTCCGTCCAGTTCTTTATAAAACATTTTATACCTCGTAAAAATTAATTTATGTGTTTATCGCAGCAGCGTCTTACTATATCAACATACTTTTTGACCTTGTCGGTTGTATTATTGAGCTTGTAAACGTCACGTTGAATAATTTCGAGCCAGCATCCTTTTGCTGCGTCAATTGTTTTCATTATATGCTTTTCTGCTGCCTGTTCATCCAGATTCGCACCGACCCCCAGCAGGTTTGGAGTAGGTTTTCTCATATAAACGATATTTTTATTTCTCAGCCTCTCTCCCATAAAGCTCTCATCAGCCCATGGCGAAATTGAAACCTTACGCAAATTACCAAGCTTTGAGAGAAATGAATCCCATACAGGATCAACTTTTTCACAGCAACCGTACGAAAGAAGTCCGAATTTTTCTATGATGCGCTTATAGTGCGGAGCAACAAGCTCCATAAACATCTCCGGTGATATTCCGGCTGCTTCCTGTGAGTCCATGTATCCCCATATTTCGTTTGTTTTTAAGGTTGTTCCCGTTTTGGGAAGCTCACGCGGAAGTTCGTTATTAAAACAGTAAGAACCCTGGCTTAAATGGCATTCGTCATAAGTAGGAAGCAAAGCACCTTCTGTTTCAAGCAAGCGGTAAAGCTCAAGATAATCATCCGTAAGATTTGTCATCATCATATTAAATAACTCGGGATTTATGCACATTTCGGAGTACATGTTCTCCATATCCATAATATGGACTATGTCCTGCGTAAGGCAGCAGTAAAGGCTGAAGCCTGTTTGCTTTACTGTGAGAATGTCTCCGTAAACATCATTTCTGATGTTTATGTCTTTTTGAATGCTGTTTTTATCAAGTGTGAATTTTGATTTTCCGAGTTTGTAAAAATCCTTTTCCAAGTCGCTTATCGCAGGTACAAAATGATGTCCGAGGCTTGCTGTACCGTTTTCATAGCTTGCATGTTCTTTTTTTACTTCAATATTAAACGGAACGAAGCTTATATTCGGCGTGACCGGAATGTAGTCTTTTACAATTGTGTCATCACCAAAATGTGTGTGGTTTACCGTTTCCCTGAGCAGTTCCTTTTCAAGGGAGCGTGCCGTTTCGCCCTCGCACTCCAGCATTTGCGGGAGATAATCGTTTTCAAAGGTACCTGCTTCAATCAAAACCATAGGTCTTGATGCCTTGTTAAAATCACCGTGAAGTTTCCACTCACTGCGGAGCTTTGAGATAGCCGGCGAAGCCGCAAGCTCTTTTTTCTTTTTTGCCAGTTCACGCAGAATGTTTTTGTCTTTTGTTGAAATTTCTTGCATAAAATACCTGTCCGGATTGATTTTTATCTGTTTGGAATCGTTATATTTCAATAAGTTTTATCTGATTTCTGCCGTTTTCTTTTGCTGTATAAAGCGCCCTGTCCGCAGCATCGATAATATCTTGTAACTTTGCAGAGCCATCTATGTTAAAAGCAATTCCTATACTTATTGTACGGGTTATGCTATGTTCTTCAAAAACTGTTACATGGCTTTCCATCGCAATGCGTATCCGCTCTGCAATATCGCGAACACTGCCGATATCTGTTTCCGATAATGCGATAATAAACTCTTCTCCGCCGTATCTTGCAAATAAATCATAAGGACGCAAAGTTTCTGATATAAGCTTTACGGTAGAGCAAAGAACTGCATCACCGGCAGAGTGCCCGTATGAGTCGTTTACCGATTTGAATTTGTCCAAGTCGAACAGAAGGATTGAGAAATTATCAAGTTTTCTTTTGCATTCATTGAGTATAATCCCGGCATGCTCCATAAAGAACAGACGGTTGTGTATACCCGTCAGAACATCGGTTGTTGCTTGCTGCTCCAGCCTGTTCACCATTTCTACAGTATCTGTAATATTATGCAGTAATACGAGCCACCCGAGTAAGTTTCCGCTGTTGAAAATTGAAGTGATGCTCGCTCTGTAATGATGCTTGTTTTCATCATCGCAAAGCAACTCAACGTTTTCGTGAAGTGTTTGCGCCTCACTGAGCACCTGAGTCCTGTCGAGTGTTTCTGTAAGAACCTCGGGCCACCCGTTTATAGAGCCCACCGCAAGATTTCCCGTTTTGTTTGAAAGCTCCGGGAATACTTCAACGGCAGCAGGATTTACATCAAAGACGCATTTATTATAATCCAATATTATATAAATATCCTGCATCGATTGAATTGCCTGCTTTGATGCAAGCGGAATCAGGTTGAACATATTAAATTTTGTAATACAGATGTAAAAAAGAGCAATTGAAAGAACCATGGACAGCGGTGTCATATTAAGACCTTGGAAAAGGTTAAGACGCAGTGCAAACATGACATTTCCGATAACAGGGACTATTCCCGCAATCAGGAGTAAGGATGCCTGGCTTCTGATTTGAATATTTGCACGGAAGAAATTTACCAATAGAATAACAACTGCTATCGCAACGCTTATATAATGCACTAAATGCAGAGGCATATAAAGCGGTCCGGGTTCGAAGTTAAAATGCGTCAGCATGGTTGAATGCTCTGCCCAAAAGCTTAGATAATAAAGCTTGTGGTATTGGCTTGTAACGGCAAAAAGGAAGTTTGCAACCGTTAACCCGATTAGGATAATTACCCATGAAATTCTTATTTTGTAGTTCGTATAATCGAGAATAAATAGTAAAAATAACGGCGCTACAAAACATGCTCCCGTGTACATGACCATGTGTGAAATAAACGAAGCTTCATCGGTATTGCTGTTTATCTCAGCCAGATATCCCATGACATATACCCAGACACATGCAATGAGCAGCAAGAAATATGTCCGCTTGACGCTATCGTGCTGTTTTATCGCTAAAACAAAAATATAGGTTGACGCAAGCAACGCAAATACTAATATTCCGGAGATTAATAAATTCATAATTCAACTTTCTTAAAATATTCACCAAAAAACATATAACGAATTGGCAAAAATGTCAATAGCTGTAGCAGTGGGTGTATATCCGTTTACATCATGAAGTACGTATTAAAAAGAAGAACTCCGACAATCGGATTTCTTCTTTTTCTCAGTGTTATATTACATTAATATTTTCTTCCGGCTTTAGTTATTTAATTTGTTGTATTTCATATATCTTCTGAAGAGTTTGCTTGTGGTATTCTTTTTCTTCCGGTGATTTTGCTTCGATAAACCATTCGACCAGTCTGTATCCGAAATGTAATATTAACCTCTCGGCAATATATGGGTTTGAAATATGGGAAATTGGAACGTACTCGGAAAATCCCTTAAGATATGCCATAACGCATCTTTGATAGATTTCTATCATGTGATTAACATCAGCTTCATCTGCAATCAAACTGACAATATCTTCACCTAAATATCCCCATCCGGTTGTGTCCCAATCGATTAGGCGTATGCCGTCGTCAGTATGAAAAATGTTTGTTACCCAAAAGTCCCTGTGGCAGAAAATAATCGGCAGTTTTTCAATTTCTTTATGGACTTCATCTGATGCATTGTCACTGTCAATAATCATTTGACAGATATGTTTCGGCAATTCACAGGTGTCGGAGCGGACATAGTTATATACTACATCCCATGACCTGTAATGATTATAATAATTCTTCATCGCATCAGCAATACTCAGGTTCTTTATATTTTCCAAAACCTCAGGTTTGGTTTTATACAATCTGCCTTGAAATCGCCCAAGCTCAAGCGATGCCTGCTCAAGCATATCTACTGTTAAGTCATTTCCTGTTGTACCGTCAATATATTCCAACCATAATTGAATTTTGTCATCGTTTATTTCCGCATGGTAGCATTTAGGCCATTGCAGTTCGTCGGTAAACAAGGTCTCAAGACACGATGTATATAAATCATATTCTCTGTACCATGAGTCGGGGTCGCCGTAACGTTCCCACCTACCGGATATTTTGCAAACGATTTTAAAAGGCAGACACTCGTTGTCAGAGGTTTTTGCCGTACCTTCATAAAGAACCACATTACCCACAGTACCACCGTGCAATTGTGTGGATGTACTATCTGCATTAACAATTGATTTCCCTAACATTTTGCTAAGTATATTAATTAATTCCATAAATCCCTTTCATTATAAGCTTTTCTTCCGGTTTTCGAAACACAGAGGTAAAGCACCTCTGTGTTCCGAGACTATTATCAACCACTTGTCATCAGCTTTGTCAGTTCTTCTATCCTGGCAAGCGGAAACGGGGGATTGCCGAGTGGTTTCATTGCGATTGACATTAGTATGAGAGGATTATCGTCTGCGGCTATTCTGTTTGAGCTGATGTGACCGCATATTTTACAGCGGTGTATCAAAGCCCATTCTCCGTCTTTTCTTACCCAGACTCCTATCGCATCCATTGCTCCGCCGCAATCTGCAGAGCGGTCACCCGGGTCTATATCCAAATGCTGACTTAGCAGACAATATGGACAATGATTTCTATGTTCGGTTCCCGAACCTCCCGGCGTTACTAAATGTCCGCAGCCTTTACAGTTAAAACTATCTGTACAGGCATTATTTCGATAATATCCTTTTGCGTATTGCTTACGCTTATTTTCTCTGTTCAATTTTATCCTCCTAAAAGTTTATGTTTCCAACTTTATTTGGAGGTCTTGTTTTTATACGTGTAAACAAACCTCCCGGTCTGATACACTTTCATTATTACATTTCACAATCAACGCTCCTTTCTTTTTGGGCGCAAAAATACCGCTCTGCAAGCAGCCTTTCAAAGCGGCTACTGCGATGCGGTTTCGAGAAACAGTATTACTCACTATAAAGATGCTAACTTACGGCACATTTGCATGCGCCCTATATTCGGTTTATGTTGAAATCACCTTACAGACAAACATATTCACAACCCCTTTCATTATTATTTTTAGTTTGATTTCGTTGTAATGATACCCCATGCAGTTTAAATTGTCAATATAAATTAGTGTGATTTTTCTAATTGCAACTCACTAAACTATTATATCATAACAATTATAGCCACATTCTCTTAATATATAAAATCACAATGCGGACATTTTTTCTTACATTCAAATAAATCTATGAATGGAAGTTAGTCCAAACACGTTCTTTTTCCGGCTCCGGAGGCGGATTACCATTTTTAATGTTTTTAATTAGCCATGCCATATTATTGCCGAGAGTTCGCATTATTTGCAACCCCTCAAGATCACGTTGTACTTCTTCCGGTGTGTTACCATGAACAGCGTTCCAATACTGAGATGACACAACAGGCATTTGCGAAATAGTAAAATACTTGTTCAGTCTATCAAATGCGGCTGATGCTCCACCTCTCCGACAACTTACTATACACGCTGCAGGTTTACTTCTAAAGCTACTTGAACCGGAAAAGAAAACCCTGTCCAATAATGCACACAATGCACCATTCGGTCCTGCGTAATAAACCGGAGACCCAATGACTATTCCATCAGAAGCATTAATTTTCTCGGTTAATTCATTACACATATCTCCATCGAAGACACATTTACCAAGCTCCCAACATTCGCCACATCCTAAACATCCGCGCTGCGGACCGGTACCTATATGAAATATTTCTGTTGTAATGCCAT